>NZ_JBIRVR010000003.1:377295-382162 GCF_044387105.1 Streptomyces sp. NPDC020379 | reverse complement strand
GGTTGATAGGCCAGGTGTGGAAGACCGGTAACGGTTGGAGCTGACTGGTACTAATAGGCCGAGGGCTTGTCCTCAGTTGCTCGCGTCCACTGTGTAGGTTCTGAAGTAACGACCGTGTTGTTGTCCGGTTGGTTAACTTCATAGTGTTTCGGTGGTCATAGCGTTAGGGAAACGCCCGGTTACATTCCGAACCCGGAAGCTAAGCCTTTCAGCGCCGATGGTACTGCATGGGGGACCGTGTGGGAGAGTAGGACGCCGCCGAACAAATTTTGATGAAATGCCCTGGTGGGAACTCCGGTTCCTGCCAGGGCATTTCTGCGTTCCCGGACACTTTTATCTCACGCGAGCCGCTCCAATTGGTCGGGCGTCACCTGTCCGAGCAGCGGCGCCCCGCGCACCAGCCGTGCCACCTCGTCCACCGCGTAGACCCCGAGCCGGCGGGCCTCGCTGCCCTGTGCGCCGGCGATGTGCGGGGTGACCAGCACATTCCGCAGCTGGAGCAACCGGTGCCCGGCAGGCAGTGGTTCGGGGTCGGTGACGTCGAGGAAGGCGTCGAGGCGGCCCGAGGCGCATTCGCGGGTGAGGGCTTCCGTGTCGATCAGCGAGCCGCGTGCCGTATTGACGACCGTGCCGCCGTCGGGGATGAGTGCGAGGTGTTCCGCGTCCAACAGGTGGTGTGTTTCGGGCAATTGCGGGGCGTGCACGCTGACGATGTCGGCCGCCCGGCAGAGGTCCGCCAGACCGACGGATTCCGCCCCCAGGCTCGCCGCTTCGGTCTCGGAGACGTATGGGTCGTGCAGGAGGAGCCGATATCCGACGCAGGAAGCGCGCAGGCGGCCCATGACGCGGCGGCCTATGCGAGAAGCGCCGATGATGCCGATGGTGCGGCCGTCGGAGCCTTGCCGGTCCCGGAAGGCGGGCCAGCCGGACTCATAGGCCGCCGCGGTCGAGAGGGCCTTCTTCGTGGCCAAGGTGATGGCGGCGAGGCTGAAGTCGACGACCGGGCCGGCATTGGCCCCGGCAGCGGAGGAGACCGCTATGCCGCGCTCCCATACCCCCGCCGTCACCAACTCCTTTATCGATCCCGCCGCGTGGACGACGGCCCGCAGCCGGGGCGCGCTTTCCAGCACATCCTCCGTCAGGGGCGGGCACCCCCAGCCGGTGATGAGTATGTCGGCGCCTTCCAGGGCCGCACGGGCCTCCGGAGTGGTGAGTGGTCCGACGAGTGTGCCGAGCACCGGAGCGGCTAGCTCCGCGAGCCTGGCCCGTAGATCCGGGGGCAGGACCGCCGCGGCTTCGTCCGCCCCCATGGCTATGACTACGACCATCCCCCGTATACCGTTCACGCGCTCTCCCCTGCCCCCGTGGCAAAGCGGGAAAACTGATTTGCCCAGGCCGTGGACGCAGGTTGACCATCGGCAGATGGAGCATCTGATCAGAACCGTGCGGCCCGACGAGTGGCGGAAGGCCAAGGAGTTGCGCCTGATCGCACTCTTCGACCCGGCCGCGCCGATCGCCTTTCTCACTACCTATGACGAAGCTGTCGCCCAGCCCGACGAGTTCTGGCAGGACCGGGCGCTTTCCACCTCCTTCGTCGCCGAGGGGCCGGACGGCGCATGGGCGGGAAATGTGACTGTCCTGGTGGAACTGCCCGGCACCGAGGGTGTTTTCGGGGCCCCGGCGGTCGTGCCGCAGACGCATCTGGTCGCGGTCTTCGTACGTCCTGAGCACCGTGGCACGGGCCTGACGGAGGCCCTCTTCCGGGCGGCGCTCGACTGGTCGTGGGGGCTTGCGGAGCCCCGTATCGCTCGGGCACGGCTCTATGTGCACGAGCGGAACGCCCGGGCCGAGGGGTTGTACCGGAAGCTCGGTTTCGAGCGGACGGGCGTCACCGTGCCGATGCAGGGCGATCCGTCGTCGCTGGAGTACGAGATGGCGCTCGCCCGGCCGGCTGTCTGATCCGTACGGGCGGACGGGCGCGCGGCCGCGTCATGGGCCGGCCTGCAAGGGGCGGCCCCAGCGGGCGCGTGCCTGTTCCTCCGAGCGCAGGAGGGCGAACGTCGGCAGGCCCAAGGACTCGCCCTCCGCCAGGAGGCCGGGCAGGGCGGGCACCGGTGCCACCGCCGCGACGTCGTCCAGGACGAACGTCAGTGGTGGGTCGAGCCGACCGGCAGATGACCCTCCGGCCATGCCCCGGCCGAGCTCGACCACGCTTGCGACGAGTGCGGTCAGCAGGGGCATCGCACCCGGGCGGGTGCGAGGATCCTCAATCGCCTCACCCACCACGTACAGGGTTCCCCCTTCCGCGATGAATGATTCCCACGCGAGCGCATCGGCTCGATTGGGATTGCAGGCGTCCCGAATATGGATGGACGAAAGGGAATTGAGGGTCCGACTCGTCAATTCTTGTGCCATATCCCGGCGTTCCGGATGACCCGTCAACGCCGACTCCAGCTCGCCCGCCGCGCCGCCCGCGGCCTTGGGGTGCGTGCGGAGGATCCGTACGGGCTCGTGTGCCCCCGTTCCCTGGGCCCAGCGGTGCACTTGGCGGAACGGGCGGCCGTCCACGGCCGCCGCGTGCAGCCAGCAGCGCAGCAGGGTCTCCGCGGTGTCGGCCGTCGCCGAGTCAAGGGCGCTCAGCGGGCGCACGGGCGCGAGCAGCGCGGCCGCGCGCGTGGCCGCCGTGTCGCGGATCTCGCAGCCGGCGGTGGGGGACCAACGGAGGCGGCTGGGGGTGTCGAGGAGGTGGCTCGGGTCGAAGACATGCACCGGGCCGAGCTTGGCGCGGGAGTCCTTGGTGTCGGCCCACAGCTCCGGGTCGCTGGTGGTCACCAGCACGGGCCCGGCCGCCTCGAGGATCGCGCGCGCCGCCGCACCGCGCCGGTCGGTGCTGTGGACGACGCGCGGCGGCGGGGCGTCCGCGGCCGGTGCGGGAGGTGCCGCGGTGGGCTGCTGCCGTTCGGTGGGCTGGGGTGGCACGGCGGCTGTGGCCGGCGGGGGCCCGGCCGCCGCCGGGGAGGCGGCCTGGGAGCTCGCAGGGGCCTCTGTCGGGGCTTGTGCGGCCACCGGCTTCCCCGTGGTCGCCTCCGCGCGCCGTCGCGCTCGTACGGCCCGCCAGCGGGTCCACGTGCCCAGCACGAAGACGCCCAGCACGACGAGCGCCAGCAACTCGCCGATGAGCAGGCCCCAGAAGAGCCCGTACCCCGAGAGCGCGGTTGGAGGGGTGTCCGGCCAGGCGGCCGCGAGATCGTGCGGCTGGGTGGCCAGGTGGCGCAGGGCCACGGGCGTGCGGTCCAGGCTGACGCCGTCCGGCCAGTCGCCATGGGCGGCCAGGCCGGCGAGGCCGGTCGTCACCCACACCAGCAGGGTCAGGCCCAGCAATAACGCGATGACGCCAACCAACAGGCCGTCCGGAATGCCACGTTCGGGTCGGCGCTCTCCGGTGGGGTGGGAACCGCTCATGGGTCAGGCCACCGTCGACTCGGAGCCGTACGCCCCGTCGGCCAGCTGTGCCTCGATGGCGGCGGCCGCGCGTTCGGCGGCCGCCGCCTCCGCCGCGAGTTCGCGGGCCAGGTAGTCCTCGCCGTTTTCGGTCATCGCGCGGTCGGTGAAGACCAGCGGCCGCTCGGCGTCGGTGATCAGGTGCTTGACCACTTGGACGTTGCCGTTGACGTCCCACACGGCGATGCCGGGCGTCAGCGTGGGGATGATCTCGACGGCCCACCGCGGCAGGCCGAGGACCCTGCCGGTGGCGCGGGCCTCGTCGGCCTTCTGCGCGTAGATCGTGCGCGTCGAGGCCATCTTCAGGATCGCGGCCGCCTCCCGCGCGGCCGCGCCGTCGACCACGTCCGACAGGTGGTGCACCACCGCCACGAACGACAGGCCCAGCCGGCGTCCGAACTTCAGCAGGCGCTGGAAGAGCTGGGCCACGAAGGGCGAGTTGATGATGTGCCAGGCTTCTTCCACCAGGAAGATGCGCTTCTTGCGGTCAGGGCGGATCCAGGTGTGCTCCAGCCACACGCCCACGATGGCCATCAGGATGGGCATGGCGATCGAGTTGCGGTCGATGTGGGAGAGGTCGAAGACGATCAGAGGCGCGTCGAGGTCGATGCCCGCCGTCGTCGGCCCGTCGAACATGCCCCGCAGGTCACCGTCGACCAGCCGGTCCAGCACGAGAGCGACGTCCAGGCCCCACGCGCGCACATCGTCTATGTCGACATTCATCGACTCCGCGGACTCGGCTTCCGGGTGGCGCAGTTGCTCGACGATGTCGGTCAGCACGGGTTGACGGTCGAGGATCGTCTCGTTGACGTACGCGTGCGCCACCTTGAGCGCGAAGCCGGACCGCTCGTCCAGGCCGCGGCCCAGGGCCACTTCGATGATCGTGCGCAGCAGGGCGAGCTGTCCGGTGGTGGTGATCGAGGGGTCCAGCGGGTTCAGCCGGATGCCGCCGTTGAGCGCGGCCGTCGGGTCGAGCCGGATGGGCGTTATCCCCAACTGCTGGGCGATGAGGTTCCACTCGCCGACACCGTCCTCGCCCTGTGCGTCGAGGACGACGACCTGCCGGTCGCGGAAGCGCAGCTGGCGCAGGACGTACGTCTTCTCCAGCGCCGACTTGCCGTTGCCGGACTCGCCCAGCACCAGCCAGTGCGGGGCCGGCAGCTGCTGGCCGTACAGCTGGAAGGGGTCGTAGATGTAGCCCTTGCCGGAGTACACCTCGCGCCCGATGACGACGCCGGAGTCGCCGAGGCCCGGGGCCGCAGTCGGCAGATAGACGGCCTGGGCCTGCCCGGTGGAGGTCCGCACGGGCAGCCGGGTGGTCTCCACCTTCCCGAACAGGAAGCTGGTGAACGCCTCGGTGAGTACG
>NZ_JBIRVR010000003.1:0-377199 GCF_044387105.1 Streptomyces sp. NPDC020379 | reverse complement strand
ACGGCCAGTGGGTCGAGCACGGCGGTTGCCCCTATCGTCGGATGCCGGTCGCGAACGGCAGCGTGTTGACGAAGGCCCGGTGGTGCTCGCGGTCGCACGCATTGCGCGGAGCGCGAGAACGGACCTGCACAGCACCGCTGTTTCCCGTCGGCTGAGCGCCAGTGGCAATGGCCTCGGTGAGTACGGCCAGTGGGTCGAGCACGGCGGTTGCCCCTATCGTCGGATGCCGGTCGCGAACGGCAGCGTGTTGACGAAGGCCCGGTGGTGCTCGCGGTCGCACCACTCCAGCTTGAGGTAGCTCTTGCCGGCCGACGCTCTTATCGTGCGCTTGTCGCGTGCAAGTGCCTCCGGTGAACGCGACGACACAGTGATGTATCCGACGAGGTTGACGCCGGCCGCACCGCTCGCGAGGTCCTCGCCGCGCTGGTCGACGCGGGAGTGGTGGGCCACGTCGCGCGGGTCCACGACCCGGTTCATCTTGGCGGCGCGCGAGGCGTCCGCGTCGTCGTTCGTCTTCTCCGTCAGCATCCGCTCGATGGCGACGTCCGTCGGCTCCAGATCCATGCAGACGGCGACCGTCCGGATGACGTCCGGGGTGTGCACGAGCAGGGGTGCGAGGAAGTTGACGCCCACCGGCGTCATCGGCCATTCCTTCACCCAGGCGGTGGAGTGACACCAGGGTGCGCGTGTTGACGACTCGCGCGTCTTCGCCTGGAGGTACGTCGGCTCCATGGCGTCCAGTTCGGCGGGCCACGCGTTGCGCTGCGTCATCGCCTGGATGTGGTCGATGGGATGGTCCGGGTCGTACATCGAGTGCACGAGCGACGCCAGCCGGCCCTGCCCGAGCGGCTGGCGCACTCGGATGTCGGCCTCGGCGAGCCGGGCGCAGATGTCGGTGAGTTCGCGTGCCATGACGACGGCCAGCCCCCCGTCCCGGTCCAGCCGCCGCGCGCCGCCCTCGTGCCGGGAGGCGCGCGCGATGGTCTGCGCCTCGGCGGCCAGGTCGCGGGTGTAGTGCATGCAGGCGACGAGGTAGGCGCGGTGCTGCTCGGAGGAGGTCGACACCATGGACTGCAGCTGGTCGTAGGAGTCCTTGAGCCACTGGGGAGACTTCTCGTCACCCCGGCGCTCGACGTCCTTGGCGTGCGCGTCGGGGTCGGCGGGGAGCGTGCGGGCCAGCATCTGGATGCGCGTCACATAGCCGTCGCCGTTGGCGACATGCTTGAGCAGCGTGCCGAACCGGTCGACGAGCGCCTCCTGGTCCTCCGAGTCGCGCAGCCCGACGCCCGGCCCCTCGATCTCGATCGCGGCCGTGACCGTACGGCGGTCGGCGTGCAGCAGTACGGCGATCTCGTCCGGTCCGAAGGGTGCCGCGAGCCAGCTGATCCGGCCGATCCCCGGCGGCGGCCCGACCTCGACCTCGCGCCCGTCCAGGCTTGTGCCGGCCTCGGCCGCGGCCGAGCGGTAGGTGGCGCCGCGGCGCAGCGTGCGCTTGTACGTGCGGTTGATCTCGAACCACTTGTAGAACGTGCGCTGTTTGTACGGGACGTACACGGCCGACAGCGCGAGCGCCGGGAAGCCGCTGAGCGTCAGGATCCGCAGCGGGAGGATCGGCACCAGGAGGCCGCACATCATGCCGAGGAACGCGCCGGCGATGATCAGGGCGATCTCGCCGGTCTCCCGGTTCTTACCGACGACCGCGTTGGGACGGGCGCGGCCGATCAGATACGTACGGCGGGCCGCGATCGGCTGGGACTGGGCCTGGATCGTCAACTCCGCTCACCTCCTGGCGTATTGCTGCGGTTCTGTGCGCGCGGCGCCGGTACGGCGGAGGGGGCGCTTCCGTTGCCGGTCTTGCCGCCTTCCGGGCGGGCGGGCGCGCGGGTGCTGTGGGCGGCGACGCCGCCGGAGACGGAGTTGCCGGGACGGGCCTGGGCGCCGCCGTTTCCGCCGCCTCCGCCGTTGCCGCGTGCGCTGTGGGTGGTGATGCCCTGCTTGACCAGGGCGGCGGGCGAGGAGATCACGGCGGCCGCCTGCCGGGAGGCCGCGTCCTTGCTGGCGTTGCGCGTGTGGACGATCTCGTCGCCGAAGCCGGGGACGAAGCGGTAGATCATCGCGCTGGCGAAAATGGCGAGGATGATGATGGCGAGCCCGGAGACGACCGCCGAGAAGGAGTTCGGTCCCTTTCCGGAGGACAGGGCTCCGGCAAGTCCCAGCACCACGACGATGATCGGTTTCACCAGGATCACCGCGATCATGATGCCCGCCCAGCGGCGGACATGGCCCCACATGTTCTTGTCGACCAGGCCCGCGTAGACGGCGGTGCCGAGCAGGGCGCCGACGTAGAGCAGGGCGGCCCGGATCACCAGCTCCAGCCACAGCACGCCGGCGGCGAGCACGGACACGAGCGAGACCACGATCAGCATGATCGGGCCGCCGCCGATGTGGTCGCCCTTCTGGAGGGCGTCGGCGAAGGCGCCGAAGAAGGTGTCGTTGTTGGAACCACTGCCGGTGGCGATGACATCGGTGACGGCGTCGGTGGCCGACACGAGGGTGTAGAGGATCAACGGGGTGAACGCGGAAGCGAGCACCGTCAGCCACAGGAACCCCACGGCCTCCGTGAACGCCTCCGTGAACGGCACGCCGCGCACGGCCCGCTTGGCGACGGCCAGCAGCCAGAGGACGAGCGTGAGGATGCTGGACGCGGCGAAGACGACGGCGTACTGCTGGAGGAAGGTGGCGTTGGTGAAGTCGACGTTGCCGGTGGCGTGCACGGCTTCGGAGAGCTTCTTGATGATCCAGGAGGCGGCGTCGGCGCAGCCTTTGGCGAGGGAGTTGAGGGGGTCTGTGGAGGATTGGGGGTCGGGGGTGGTGGGGGTGGTGCCTGTGTTGCCGCTTTGGCAGTAGTCCTTGGCAGGGCCGCGGATGAGATCGCAGGGATTGCTGCCCGCGCTGCCGCTGGGGCTGGGCGCCACGCTGGTGCCCGCGCTCGGACCGGTGCTGGGCCCCGTGCTGGGCCCCGTGCTCGGGCCCGGGCTCGCGCCGCCGCTGGGGCCCGGTGAGGGTACTGCGAAGGCTTTGGCCGAGAACACGATGACCATGGCCTGCGCGGAGGCCAGAGCTGCCGTGATCGACAAGGCACGACGACTAGCGGGCATAGGTGAACCCTCCGAACCCTTGCACGGCGTCCGACATGTCCTTGGCGGAAGAGGCGGCCTGATCACGGCCCACAGGCGCTGGACCGTCCTTCTGGGAGAAGTCGGTGATCTTCCAGTCGTTTTCGGTCCACCTCATTTCGAAGGTGGTGGTGTACCACTTCTCCGCGACTGGGTTGGTGGATCCCTCGCCGGCCAGGCCGAACAGAGACGAGTACCAGACGGCGATGGTCGCTGTTTCGCCTTCGTACTTCACTGTCTTCGAGCCGACGGGCGTCGCACGGGAGACGAAGGTCATGCCCTTGGGGGCACTGCCGTTGCCTTGGAGACCGATTCTCTTGAGGAACTCCTGGTCGGAGTAGATCTTGTCGAGATCGCCTCGCCGGGTCGCCGCCACGTCAGGCGCGTACGCGGTGTTCACGATCGCGTTGCGGACGTCCGTCTTGAACATCCCGTCTCCGGACAGCGCCACCCCGTAATTCGCCGCCGCCGACTGCGCCCCCTGCTCCGTATGCGCGAACCCCGACGCGATCCCCGTCGCCCCGTCCTTGCCCGTCACGGGCTTCACGCCCGTGGGAGCGGTCGGCTGCGCGCTCGCCTTGCCGCCGGCCGAATCCGAGTCGTCCGACGAGGAGCCGCCGCCTCTGTTCGCGAAGGCGATCGCCGCGATGAGGAGGACGACGACGCCGACGACGGTGATGAGATTTCGGCTGGACAGGCCGTTGCCGCGGCCGGGGCGACCGCCGTGTGCGCGCCGGTTCGGGCCGTACAGCTCGCCTTCGCCCTCCGGCAGGCGGGTGCGCGTCAGGTGGCGGTCGTAGCCGGCGGGTTCGCCGTAGTCGCCGCCCGGACGGCCGGGTTCCTGGCCGTAGCCGTCGTCACCGAGACTCATCGCGCGCACGTCCCCTCATCCGTCTTCGCCGCTGTGGCACCCGCATATGACGGTAGCGGCGCGGAGCGATTCTGGGGGGAGGAGTACGAGGGGGTGTGAGGGGGCATCAGGTGGCAGCCTCGGTGCGGGGGGACTCGGGGACGAGAGGGTCTGCGCGGGGGTGATGCGCGGCGGGACTCATGGGACCGGTGGGGCGGTTGGGGCTGGCGATGAAGAGATGACCGGAGTGTGGGGCCGGTTCGTCAAGAGGGCCGCGCGGTACGGCCGGATCGCGTGGGTCAGATGGCCATGCCGTAGACAATGGTGAAGAGAGTGCCGAGCGAGCCGATGATGAATACGCCGGTGAGTCCGGCCACGATCAGGCCCTTGCCCTGTTCGGCGCTGAAAGTGTCCCGCAAGGCCGTCGCCCCGATGCGCTGTTTCGCCGCGCCCCAGATCGCGATGGCGAGGCAGAGCAGGATGGCCGCCGCCATCACGACCTCGACCAGAACGCGCGCTTCGTTGCCCAGGCTGCCGAACGGCCCCCATTTCGGGGCAATTCCGCCAATGATGGTGTTGATGTCACCCTTGTCGCCGGCCGCCAAAAACATTTGTAACTCACCGCCCCTTATGGGTAGTTGTCATCCCCTCCACCGCATGGCAAAGGTCAGGACCTATCTTCGCCGACGATGCCGCTCCGGCATGTCGACTTGGCGCCATTTTTTGCCGGAACTCGTACGCCTTTCACCGATGCCGGTGCGACCTGCGACGCGAGGCGCTGTCAGTGGGGAGCTCTATGGTGACTCTATGTATCACGCGCGTGGACAGCGAGCAATGATCGGCGAGGTGGGGGCCCATGCGGATGTTCGAGTGGCGGGGCGTTCGGTCGGTACGCTGGAGCCTGCGCCGCCCGGTTGATCACCGGGCCTCGTGGCCGTGGGGCCTGATCGCCGTGTGCGTCGCTCTCATCGCCTGTGTCCGGCGCTCCGGGGGCGTCGAGAACAAGGGTGGTACGGGTGCTGGTAGCCGATCGGTACCGGCTGGGAGAGCTCCTCGGCCGCGGCGGCATGGGCGAAGTCTGGGAAGCCCGGGACGAGGTGCTCGGCCGTCAGGTCGCGGTGAAGCTGCTGCTGGGCGACGAGGCCGACGAGTCGGCGGCCTCGCGGTTCCGGCTGGAGGCGCAGACGGCCGCCCGCCTGAATCACCCCCAAGTGGTCGGCGTCTACGACTTCGGGGCCTGGGACGGGCGTTTCTATCTGGTCATGGAGCTGGTCCGGGGCCCGAGCCTGGCCCAGGAGCTCGCCGCGCTCGGCACCCTGGAGCCCGCTCGCGTCGCCCGCATCGCCGCCCAGGCGGCCTCCGGGCTGGCGGCCGCGCACCGGCAGGGAGTGGTCCACCGCGACGTCAAGCCCGGCAATCTGATGCTCGACGCCGACGGCACGCTGAAGATCGGCGACTTCGGCATCGCCCGCTTCGTGGACGAGACGTCCACGGCGCTGACCAGGGTCGGCCAGATCGTCGGCACGAGCACCTATCTCGCGCCCGAGCGCGCGCTCGGGCGGATGGCGGGGCCGGCCTCCGATGTGTACGCACTGGGCTGCGTGCTCTACCAGCTCCTCGTGGGCCGGCCGCCGTTCTGGGCGGACAGCCCGACGGCGCTGCTGTATCTCCACGTCGACGCGGCGCCCGAGCCGCCGGGCCGGCACCGGGCCGACCTGCCGCCCGCCTTCGAGTCCTGCCTGCTGCGCATGCTGGCCAAGCAGCCGGAGGAGCGGCCGTCGGCGGAAGAGGTGGCGGAGTGGTTCGCGGGGCCGTCGTGGCAGGGCGCCCCTCCGGCCGCGCCGCCGCGCGCCGCGCCGGGGCCGGTCGCCGGCCCCTGGGGACCGGCCGCCGCGCCGGCGCCGGCTCCGATGCCCGCCGCCCCCGTAGGCCCACAGGCTCCCCCTCCCACGCGGACACCGGCTCCCGTGCCCACGCCGGCGGCCACCCTGGCGCGGCGTGGCCGCAAGGACGTACGGAAGCCGAAGGTGCTGGTCATCGCGTCGGCCGGGGCCGCGGCGTTCGTGGTGGCGGCCGCGATCGGCGCTTGGGCGTTCGGTTCCGGCGGCGGGGGCGCACAGCCGCAGGGGCCGGGCCCGGAGGTTCAGCGGGTTCTCCCGGCGGATGTGACAGCGTCGCCTTCGGGCGAGGCGCGGAAGGGTGGCCACGGCAAGAAGAAGCCACGCCACGGCGGCGAATCCGACGACTGAGGTGTCGTCGTCGCCGGTGGCCGGGTGTGGACCGTGGCTTACTCGACGCCTTCCACGAAGTGGTCGAACTCGCCTGCCTTGACGCCCAGGACGAAGGCGTCCCACTTCGCGTCGGTGGTCACCACCACCTCGTCCGGCCGGTGGTTCTCCCGGATGTAGACATTGCCGTCGTCACCGAAAGCGACCTCCAGATATTCCGTTTCGTCACCCTCGGTCGCCGGAATCCAGTTGAGCTCTGCCACGGTTCCCCCTCAAGGGATGTACGGCTGAATGTCGTTGTTCACGATAGAGGACCACCGTGCGCCCCGCCTGACCCTCCGTTCGATTTCTGTCGCGCGCTGTATACGCTGCCCTGAAAGGGGAGGGGCGGGACACGGTGGCGTTGACGGATGAGATTGGCGCGATTCATGCGGTGCGAGGACGGCTGGCCTCGCTGATCGGCGAGTTCCGGCGGACCGCCGTGCTGGTGCCGCTGGACGATCAGGGCGGCCTGTGGACCGCCGAGTTCGGCGGAGTGCAGTGGATCCACGCCTTCACGGACGAGAGCGCGCTGGCCCGCTTCGCCGCGGCCCGCGGTGGGGCGACGCGCGACTGGGAATACCGCTCCGTGCTCGGTGCCCGGCTTCTGGACGTCGTCGTTCCGGCCGTCGACGAGCCGACAGGCGTGGCGCTGGACGTGGGCGGCGAGCGGCCCATGATGTTCCCGCCGGTGGCGGGCATCGTGCCCGAGCACGCGGCCGTCGACGGGGGAATACGGCCGGCGGGCGGTGCGGCGCGGTGAGCGACGGCATAGACGCCCCCAAGGACGCTCTCGACAACATCACCAAGGGGATCAACGGCGCCATCGACGAGCTCAAGAAATCGGGCGGTTCACCCGGTGGGGCGGCCACCGGCCGCGGCTTCTCCGAGCTCACCCTCTCCGGCATGGAGACCGGGCACCAGGGCCTGACGGACGCCTTCAAGTCGTTCTGTCACCGATGGGAGTGGGGCGTAAGGGCCCTGGTGCACGACGGCAGCCAGTTCGCGGAGCGCGTGGGCCTGGCCGCGGGTTATTACCACGAGGGCGACGCGTACATCTCGAACACCTTCAAGGTGACGGCCAACGCCGTGATGGGCAACCCGCACCTGACCGAGGAGCAGGCGGAACAGCAGTCCTGGGGACGGACGCTGAAGGACAACCCGTTCAACGACATCGCCCACCCCGACTACAGCGCCGGTTCCTTCAAGCAGGCCGGCCACCACACCGACGAGGCGCTCGCGCGGACCATCGCGGACATCAAGGGCCAGGCGCCGCCCGCCGGGAAGGGTCACTGATGGCCATCTGGGACGGCATCGGCGACAAGATCGAGCACGCCGTCGACGCGGGTAAGAAGAATCTCGGCGAGGCCGTCGAATGGGGCGGGCACAAGCTCGGTGACGGGCTTGACGCGGTCGGTCTGCACGGCGCGGCCCACTCCGTGGACGACTGGTCCGACAAGCGGGCGGCCGAGCTGGGCGCGGAGATCGGTGAGAAGCAGCTCGAGGAGACCGAGGATCCCAAGCAGCTTCTCCATGGGGACGCGAAGCGCATCGAGGCCACCGCCGGTCACCTGCGGAGCTTCCGTACCGCGTTCAACACCGCGCACGCCGGCATACAGAAGATCGACCCCGGTCGATGGAAGGGCGAAGGTTCGGACAACTTCGCGCAGAAGTTTGCCGAGCATGCCCCGAAGTGGGCGCACGCGGCCGACTCCTGTCAGGATGCGGCGGCCGCCTTGTCCTCGTACGCGCACACCGTCACCTGGGCCCAGGCCCAGGCCAAGGAAGCGGTACGCCTGTACAAACAGGGCAAGGAGGCCGCCAAGGCGGCCAGGGACGCCTACAACAAGGCGGCAGACGCGTACAACGCGAAGGTGAAGGAGGGCAAGGACCCCGGTGCGCCGCCGCCCCCGTGCACCGACCCCGGCATCGCCGACCGGGAGGAGGCCCAGCGGCTCCTGACCGAGGCCCGTAAGCAGCGCAACGCGGCCGCCGGGACGGCCCGCTCGGCCATCGAGAAAGCCGTCGAACTCGCGCCGAAGCTGCCCAAGTTCTCCGACCGGTTCGCCGGGGACGCCAAGGACCTCTTCGACGGCGGCCAGGTCGAGGCGATGCACCTCCTGGGCGGTGCTGTGCGGTCGGTGACCGATATGACGCGGTTCGCCCGTACCCTCAACCCCCTCGACCCCTACAACCTCACCCACCCCGCCGCGTACCTCGACGGCGTCGTCCAGACCAGCGCCGGCATGGTCACCCTCGCCGCCCACCCCGGCCGCATCCCCGCCGCCCTCCTCGGCGACGGCTGGGGCTCCGACCCCTCCGAAGCCACCGGCCGCCTCTTCGGCAACATCCTCACCGCTGCCGCCACAGGCGGCGGCAGCGCGGGAGCCAACGCCGGCGAGCGGATGGCCGTCGGCGCCGCACGCCGCGGGGCGACGGACGCCGCCGAAGCGGGGGCGGAGCAAGGCATCAAGAGCGGGGCGGCCCGCGAGGCCGTGGACGCCAACCCCAAGCAGGGCGGCATCGAACCGGGCCAGAAGTGCACCGGCGGTGACCCCATCGACATGGCCACCGGCCGGATGTTCCTGCCGCAGACCGATGTCTCCCTGCCCGCCGCCGGGCTGCCGCTGATCTTCGAGCGGCGGGCGGAGTCCGGTTACCAGGCGGGCCGGTGGTTCGGACCCTCGTGGTCGAGCACCGCCGACGAGCGGCTGGAGATCGACTCCGCGGGCGTGGTGTACGTACGCGCGGACGGCATGCTGCTCAGCTACCCGCACCCGGTGCCCGGCGTCACGACGCTCCCCGTCGAAGGGCCCCGGTGGTCGCTGGCCGACGCCGACGGCGGTGGCTACGTCATCGAGGACCCGGTGTCCGGACGCACCCGGCACTTCACCCCGTACGGTGACGGGCTCGCCCTGCTCCAGCAGGTCTCCGAGCCCGGGGGCCACTGGATCACCTTCGAGTACGACGGTGACGGCACCCCGACCGGCATCAGGCACGACGGCGGCTACCACGTCCGTGTCACCACGGGCGAAGGCCGGATCACCGCACTCCACCTGGTGACCGAAGGCGCCGAGGCCGAGCTGATCCGCTACGCCTACACCGACGGAAACCTGACGGACGTCATCAACTCCTCGGGTCTGCCCCTGCGGTTCGACTACGACGAGCGCGGGCGGATCACGGCGTGGACCGACCGCAACGCCTGCCGGTACGTCTACGAGTACGACGACCGGGACCGCTGCGTCTTCCAGACCGGCTCCGAAGGCCATATGCGCTTCGCGCTGGAGTACGGCGAGCCGGACCCCGGCACGGGCCTGCGGGTCACGTCGATGACCGACTCGCTGGGGCACACGACGCACTACGTCGTCGAGGACGCCACCTCGCACGTCGTCGCGGAGATCGACCCGACCGGGGCCGTCACGCGCACGCGCCGCGACCGCCACAACCGGCTGCTCTCCCGCACCGACGCCCTCGGCCGGACCACCGAGTTCCGCTACGACGACGCGGGGCGGCTTCTCTCGGTGACCCGCCCTGACGGCCGGGCCGCGACGGTGGCGTACGACTCGGCGGGGCATCCCGTGACCGTGACGGACGTGGACGGTTCCGTCCGGCACCAGACCTTCGACTCCGCCGGCCGCCGTACTTCCGCGACGGACCCCTCGGGCGCGGTCACCCGCTTCACGTACGACGCGCTCGGGCACCCGGCGGCGGTCACGGACGCCCTGGGCGCCACCACACGCGTCACCTGCGACGCGAAGGGGCTGCCCGTTGAGGTGACGGACCCGCTCGGCGGCGTGACCACGTACCGCCGTGATGCTTTCGGCCGCGTGACGACCGTCATCGATCCGATGGGTGCGACGACCCGCCTGTCGTGGACCCTGGAGGGCAAGCTCGCCCGCCGTCTCGGCCCGGACGGTGCCGAGGAGAGGTGGACGTACGACGGTGAGGGCAACTGCGTCACGCACACGGATGCCCTTGGTGGCACCACGCGTTCCGAATACACCCATTTCGACCTGCTGGCCGCCCGCACGGGCCCGGACGGCGTGCGGTACGAATTCGCCCATGACTCGCGCCTTCAGCTGACGGCCGTCACCAATCCGCAAGGCTTGACCTGGAGTTACGAGTTCGACCCGGCGGGCCGGCTCGCCTCGGAGACGGACTTCGACGGGCGGACGCTGCGGTACGCGCATGATGCGACGGGCCGCCTCGTGTCGCGCACCGACCCACTGGGGCAGACCGTCGCGTACGAGCGTGACGTGCTGGGGCGGGTCGTCGCGAAGAACGCCGGCGGCGCGGTGACGACGTACGCCCATGACGCGGCCGGCCGGCTCCTGGAGGCGGCGGGTCCGGACGCGACGCTCGCGTACGGCCGCGACCGGCTCGGCCGTGTCAAGTCCGAGACGTGCGACGGCCGGACGCTCACCTTCGCCTACGACGAGCTCGGACGCCGTACGAAGCGGGTCACGCCGACGGGCGCGGTGAGCACGTGGGCGTACGACGCGGCGGGCCGCCGCACGGCCATGACCGCGTCGGGCCACGCCTTCACCATGGAACACGACGCGGCGGGCCGGGAGATCACCCGTCGCTTCGGCTCCGGGATGGCCCTGGCCCATGTCTGGGACCCGGCAGGCCGGCTGAGCGAGCAGAGTGTGCCGGGTGTCGTGACGCACCGCTACGAATACCGCCGTGACGGCTCCGTGGCCTCGATCGACGACCGTTCCTTCACCCTGGACGCGGCCGGCCGGGTCACGGCGGTGGACGCTCCCGGCTGGAGCGAGCGCTACGCCTACGACGAGGCGGGCAACCAGACCTCTGCCGACTGGCCTTCGGCGCACCCGGGGCAGGAGGCGGTGGGGCCGCGCGCGTACGCGGGCACTCGCATCACCCGTGCGGGCGGCGTCCGTTACGAACACGACGCGCTGGGCCGTGTCGTCGTACGCCGCAAGACGCGACTCTCCCGGAAGCCGGACATCTGGCGGTACGAGTGGGACGCCGAGGACCGCCTGCGGTCGGTGACCACCCCCGACGGGACGTGCTGGCGCTATCTGTACGACCCGCTGGGCCGCCGCATCGCGAAACAGCGCCTCGACGCGGCGGGCGGGGTTCTCGAAGAGGTCCGCTTCACGTGGGACGGCGCGAAGCTGATCGAACAGACGACGACCTCTTCCGAGTTCCCCAACCCGGTCACGCTGACGTGGGACCACGACGGCCTGCACCCGATCGCCCAGACGGAACGAATATCGACGGCCGACGCGTCCCAACGAGAGGTGGATTCCCGCTTCTTCGCCATCGTCACGGACCTGATCGGCACGCCGACGGAACTGATCTCGCCCGAGGGCGAGGTGGCGTGGCAATCCCGTGCGACGCTCTGGGGAACGACGGCCTGGCCCACGGGAAGCACGGCCTATACGCCGCTCCGCTTCCCGGGCCAGTACTTCGATCCGGAGACTGGTCTCCACTACAACTTCCACCGGCATTACGACCCGGAGACGGGGCGGTATCTGTCAGCGGATCCTCTGGGGTTGGCGCCGGCGCCGAATCCGGTTGCGTATGTGCACAATCCGGTTACTTGGGCGGATCCGCTGGGATTGGCTGGCTGTCCGCCGCGCGGAGAACACCTCTTCCGCGGCACGACCCCCGGTTTCGAGGGAAGCCAAGGGACCCAGACAGTGGGAATCACTCCTACCTCGACTGACCCCGGAGTCGCCACCGTCTTTGCGACGCATTCAGAACAATATGGTTCGGGTGTCGTGTTGGGCATCCCGCGCAGTTCCCTTGAAGGGGTACCCACATACAACGGCTACATCCCGGCGGAAGCCGAGGTCGGAGTCGAGATGGCGCCCGGAGATCTCGCTGGTCGGGCGTCCTTCCGGATACCCTCCGGTGCGGCGAGAGACGTACTCAGAGATATGGGGATCGACGTTCCCGGAAGGATCGATCGCGAAGACCTGTCCCCGCTCCTCCGGGAGATACCAAAGCTCACACCAGAACAAACAAGAAGATTCATCGAAGAGGCTTATCGGCATGGGTGACCCAATGAATGAGCTCCACATCGAAGCTGTGGACGTGCTGGAAGACGGAAGCGCGGCTTGTGTCGTTCGGTGTCTTTCGGGTGTGGTGCGTCCAGGGGACGTTTTCGCTGTTGCGTGGGGGCCCGGTGCGGAGTCTCGGGTTTCGCCCTTGGCTGTGAAATGGATCGAGCGTTACGGGCGCCGCGTGGATGTCTTGGATCCACCGCATGTGGCCAAGGTGTGCCTGGCTGGGCTCAGTGTGGCGACGCTGGTAGCTGGCATGCGGGTCAAGTCAGGAGCGCGGGAGTCGACGGACCGGCGTGACTGACTGGCCCCTGGATCCTGGTGCGCGGGGCCACTTCCTGGTGCGGCCGCATGCGTACGACAACATCAGCGTCCCTACAGGGAAGTCGCCCGCCCAGCAAGGCTGGAACACCCGAAGGGTAGAACAAGCGGCCAGCGCCTTGACGTGCCGCGTTACCTGCGTGCACGGGTAAACTTCGCCCCCGTTACCCATTCGGATGGTGTCGGGCAAGTGCGGGCTTCCGGGCCGAAATTGCGCCCTACGGTGGCCGCAGACGGGTTGTCTCTTGCCGAATACGAGGCGACCCCCGGGCGGTGCTGCGAACACCGGGCCAGGGGTCTACACCCGGTAACCCCTAAGGAATAAGTACCGGAATGCTCCGGCATGCTATCGCGCCTCCGCGCTCCTTCACGCAGGTTGCCAACGAGATCATTCGTCATCCGAAGCTGTCTTCGGACGCCGTGCGGCTGCTCATATGGCAGCTGTCCCTGCCGCCGGGCGTCGACCTGCCCTTGTGGCAAGTCGCGCAGCGGGCCGGGATCAAGACCACGAGGTTCATCCGTGCGAAGCGGGAGCTGGCCGCCGCCGGGTACTACCACGAGTGGCGTGAGCAGGGGCCCGGCGGGCGGTGGGTCACCGAGCGGCTCGTCTCCGGGGTGCCGCTGAGCGCCGAGGAAGCCGCCGCCGTGCGGAGTGGGCAGCCGGGTGCCCGGATTCCAGCCGTCGGTGGGCCGGAGCGCCGGGTGGTCGGTCGTTACCCAGGAGAAAAGACGGGGGAGAAGAACCGCCCACCTCCCTGACCCGCCCCGCCGGAGCGGGATCCGGAGCAAGCAACGGCTCCGGAACCTGGGCCCGTGCCCCCGCCCTACGTCACGCAAGGCGCCCACGTGCTCAACTCCGTCTCCCGGACCGAACGCGGCTGTCCGGCATGGACATCGCCCGCCTCGCCCCGCCCGCAGGGGAGTGGTTCCAGCGGGGCGCGTGTCTGGCGGAGGTCCGGGAAGCGCTGACCGGCGGGCTGCCCGCTCACGTCCACTTCGCCGCCGGGATCATCCGCAACCGCCCTGCTCCGCAAAATGCCGGACGCGCCCACCTTCGCGGAGCAACGCGCCCTCGAACGGGGCTTCGCTCGAACCGCGCGACCGTACGCGCCCGCTCCACCCGTACGACCGAAGGCGCCCGCTCCACCCGCCCTTGACACGTCGGGCGCGGTGGCGCGACCCGGCGCGGCGCGGGCGCCGTGCGAGCGGCGCCGCGCGGCGCGGGAGCCGAG
The DNA here is from genome assembly GCF_044387105.1 of Streptomyces sp. NPDC020379. Taxonomy (NCBI): domain Bacteria; kingdom Bacillati; phylum Actinomycetota; class Actinomycetes; order Kitasatosporales; family Streptomycetaceae; genus Streptomyces; species Streptomyces sp. NPDC020379. The sequence goes on along the minus strand of NZ_JBIRVR010000003.1, from coordinate 363,318 downwards.
ATGTCCCGGCTTGACCCCTCGTGGACGACCGGGCCCCGTGACGCGGCACGCAGCAACGGGATTTGACGGATACACGGCGGGCCCGTGGGGGAGGATTGCGGGGTGCGGAAGGTCTGGGTGGGCGTGGGTGCCGGGATCGGGATGGTCCTGTGTTTCATCGGGCTGCTCGTCATCGGCGTGTATACGGCCGCGTGGAACCTGGGCGGCGGCGGGGGCAATTCGGGCGAGCTGGCGAGTGGCGCGGTTCCGGCGGAGTATCAGAAGCTGGTGCAGGACTGGGGGAACATCTGTCCGGCCCTGTCGCCGGCCATCCTCGCCGCGCAGATCTACTCGGAGAGCAACTGGAACCCCAGGGCGGTGAGCCCCGCGAACGCTCAGGGGATAGCGCAATTCATTCCCGAGACCTGGGCGTCCCATGGCATCGATGCGAACAAGGACGGCAAGCGGGATATCTGGGACCCCCAGGACGCCATCCCGTCGGCCGCGGTCTATGACTGCGAGCTCTCCAAGGACGTCAAAAGCGTGCCGGGCGATCTCTCGGACAACATGCTGGCGTCGTACAACGCCGGTGCGTACGCGGTCATCCAGCACCAGGGCGTGCCGCCCTACAACGAGACCCAGGGCTATGTGCGTGAGATCCGCACCCTCGCGAAGAGCTTCGCCAGGCCCCTCACCAAGGTCGCGCCCTCGCAGCAGGCGGCCGGCGCCATCTATTACGCGCAGGACAAGCTCGGCACGCCCTATCTGTGGGGCGGCGACGGCACCGCCGCGGACGGGGGGCGCTTCGACTGCTCGGGGCTCACCAAGGCCGCGTACGAATCGGTCGGCATCACCCTGCCGCGCGTCGCCAACGATCAGTGGAACGCGGGCGCGCACCCCAAGCGGAATGAGCTGCTCCCCGGGGATCTCGTCTTCTTCGCGCACGATCTGACGGACCCCCGCAGCATCCACCACGTGGGGCTCTATGTGGGCGGCGGGTACATGATCAACGCACCGCACACAGGGGCGCTGATCCGCTTCGACAAGATCGACACACCGGACTACATCGGGGCGACCCGGGTCACCGAAGATGGCGCGAAAGCGCTCCCCAAGGTCAAGGGGGTCTGAAGTCCCGACCCCGGACTGCAACGATGGGTCACCCTTCGATAACGTCCTGGTGATCTTTGAGTGGAGAGTGGAACGCCCGGCCGGAGTGGCGCGTTCCATGAGAGTGGGAAAGCAGCGCCGCCATCGGCGGGCGCAACGGACCACGGGGGTCGGCAGCTGGACGTAGCACGAGGCGACAGATAAGGGGCCACGACACATGGCTGGACTCGCGGTGGGGCACCTCGTGTCGGAGGCCGGGGGCGGGCCGGGCCCCGACAACAGCTTGCTCTACGACATCAACGGCATCGCCAAGTCCGCCCCCAACTGGCTGGACCACGCCGTGGAGTTCATCGGCGAGTACGGGATCGTCCTGGGGCTCGCCGTGCTGATGGTCTGCGCCTGGTGGAGCGTCCGCAAGCGGGACGACGCGCCCGCCGCCGTGGCGGGGCTGCTGTGGGCACCCCTCGCCGCCGGGATCGCGCTCCTCGTCAACATCCCGATCCGGGACTTCGTCAAGCGGCCCAGACCCTTCGTCGACCACACCGGGCTGGACGTCCTCGTCAAGGGCAAGACCGACTACTCCTTCGTCAGCGACCACGCGACGCTCACCATGGCGATCGGCGTGGGCCTCTTCGTCGCCAACCGGAAGTACGGCCTGATCGGCATCGGCCTCGCCTTCCTCGAAGGCTTCTGCCGCGTCTATATGGGCGTGCACTATCCGACCGACGTCATCGGTGGGTTCGCGCTCGGCACGGCGGTCGCGCTGCTGCTGGCCCCGCTGGCGATGATGCTGCTCACCCCGGCGGTGCGGACGCTCGCGGCGTCGCGGGCGGGGTGGCTCGTGCGGGCCGGCGGGGCGGTGGCGCCCGTGGTGACGGCGGCGCCGGAGCGGCCGCTGTCGCGGGACAGCGATCTGGCGGCGTAGCCGCCCGCAGGGGCCTGCGGCGCTTTTCCCCCACCCGCCCCTTCCCATGACTGGGGGGGAGCGAGCCCCCAGCCCCCGGACCGCGCTTCGCACACCGTTCCTGGAACGGGGGCTGCGCTCCAGGCCCCGCGACACGGCTTCGCCGCGTAGTCCTCAAACGCCGGACGGGCTGGAATCCATGGTCGAGGCCGTCGCCACGTGGGACGCGGCGTCCTCGCGTGCGAGGGAACGCGCTCTCCGGGCCGGGCCGCGCCAGCCGCAGGTGCAGCGGGCACTGCAGAAGGAACCGGTCTCGCTGGTGCTGGTGGAATGGGCCGCGGAGAGGCCGGCGGCGGCTGCGTCGGACACGTGACCACGCTACCCGGCCGTGACGGTGGTCACCGGGGGTCGTTGACAGTTACGGGTTCCACAGCGTGCTGGCAGGGGGCTGACGGTCATGGTGGTGCGGCGGAGCGGACGTGTGACGGCGGGTGGCATCGCCATCGGCCTGCTGGTGTCCGGCTGCGCCGCCCAGGAGCGGCCGGAGCTGCGGGGGGATCTCAAGAGCCTGAGCGGCGAGGCCCGCCAGGCGGACGACCCCGGCCAGGCCCGCGAGGCGCTGCGCCGCGCGGCCCGGGCGCTCGCCGAGGCGGGCGGCGCGAAGGTGCGTACGTCGATGGAGACCGTCAGCGGCGGCACCCGGCTGACCATCCACGGCACGGGCGGCTACGACTTCGCCCGGCCCGCCGGTGAGTTGACGGTGCTGGTGCCCGCGGACGCGGCGGGCGCGACCGAACACCGGGCCGTCACCGAGGTGTTCGTCCCCGGGGCGCTCTTCATGAAGAACCGCGGGGCGGGCGTCCCCGCCGGCAAGTGGGTGCGGCTGTCGACGCCGGCCTTCGCCGACGGCAATCTGCTGACCAACGGCGCCACGGACCCGCTCGCGGCGGTCGAACTGCTGGGCGGGGCGCGTGAGGTGACGTATATGAGGGACGAGCGGGTGGACGGGGTCGGCGTGCGGCACTACTGGGGCACCATCGACCTCGGCCGGGCCGCGCGCGCCGCGCCCGAGCGGGACCGCGGTCCGCTGGCCGTGGCGGCGCGGGGGTTCTCCAGCGGCACGGTGCGGTTCGACGCGTACCTCGACCGGCAGGGCCTGCCGCGCAGGCTCTCCCACCGGTTCGGCGTCGTGCGGGGCGGGTCGGCGGCGCCGATGACGGTCGTCTCGACCGTCGATCTCTACGACTTCGGCACCAAGTTCGATGTGGCGCTCCCGGCTTCCGCCGATATCTATGCGGGGACCGTGGGTTCGCTGGGGAAATAACGCGGCACGGTGTGCTTGGCCATGGAAATGGTCCTTCTGTGCCATGCGCGCCATGTGTACCGATCACTACGCTGGTAAGCCGAAGAACCATAACCCGAGGAACCAGAACCCGAGGAGGTGAATCACGTGGTTTCGCGACGCGGTTCGTCGGGTGGGCCGGATCCCGTGGCCCTCATCGAGATCGATCTCTACGGTGATTTGATGATCGCGGCCTCGAGCGCGGACGAGGACCGCCTGAGCCCCGACCGCATCGACGAGGTGCTGAAGGTCGTCCGGGCGGCGGAGACGCGGGGCGAGTAGCGGCCTGCGGCCCGCCGGGAGCGCCGAACGCTGCGCACGGAGCGCCGGGCGCTACGTACGGAGCAGCCGCGCGATCGCCGCGCTCGCCTCGGCCACCTTCGCGTCGATCTCGTCGCCGCCCTTCACCGCGGCGGCCGCCACGCAGTGCCGCAGGTGCTCCTGGAGCAGCTGGAGGGCGAAGGACTGGAGGGCCTTCGTGCTCGCGGACACCTGGGTGAGTATGTCGATGCAGTAGACGTCTTCCTCGACCATGCGCTGGAGGCCGCGGATCTGGCCCTCGATCCGGCGCAGGCGCTTGAGGTGCTGGTCCTTCTGGTCGCTGTAGCCGTGCGGGCCGTGGTTGTGGCCGTGCCCCTGGACCTGCCCGGGCGATGCGTCCGCACCGGGCGCCTCGCCGTGGCAGGGCGCGGCACCGGTCGTGCCGGTCCCGGCTTCGGTGGTGGTCATGGCGTCCTCCGTCGTCCCTTCCCGGAGCCGGCGTCCGGGGTGCACCGGTGCTGGTCCGGGCCCTGGGCCAAGGGTGTCGCCCCTGTCGGTGCGTATACCCCACTCGTATACCCCCGGCAGGTATATGGTACAGAATTCGGTGGCCGGAGGCGGTACCTGCCTTCGTGAGCACTCTGCCCGATGGGCGACACTGAGGGAATGCCAGTTAGCCGTGGCCGGATGATGCGCCTAGCATCAACGAGACCGAATCCGCTGCACCCCGAGGATCCCACGTGCGCTTTCGTCTGACCCCCAGGGAGACGAGCTTCTACGACATGTTCGCCGCGTCCGCGGACAACATCGTCACGGGCTCCAAGCTCCTGATGGAACTGCTCGGAGCGGACGCGTCCGCCCGAGCCGAGATCGCCGAGCGGATGCGGGCAGCGGAGCACGCGGGGGACGACGCGACGCACGCGATCTTCCACCAGCTGAACTCCTCCTTCATCACGCCGTTCGACCGCGAGGACATCTACACCCTCGCCGGCTCGCTCGACGACATCATGGACTTCATGGAGGAGGCCGTCGACCTGGTCGTGCTCTACCAGGTCGAGGAGCTTCCGAAGGGCGTCGAGCAGCAGATCGAGGTCCTCGCGCGAGCCGCCGAGCTCACCGCCGAGGCCATGCCCAACCTCCGGACCATGACAAACCTCACGGAGTACTGGATCGAGGTGAACCGCCTCGAGAACCAGGCGGACCAGATCCACCGCAAGCTCCTGGCCCAGCTCTTCAACGGCAAGTACGACGCCATCGAGGTGCTGAAGCTCAAGCAGATCGTGGACGTGCTGGAGGAGGCCGCCGACGCGTTCGAGCACGTCGCCAACACGGTCGAGACCATCGCGGTCAAGGAGTCCTGACCCCCGGTGGACACCTTTGCTCTCGTCGTGACCATCGGGGTCGCGCTCGGCTTCACCTATACGAACGGCTTCCACGACTCCGCGAACGCCATCGCGACCTCGGTCTCCACGCGGGCGCTGACCCCGCGGGCGGCCCTCGCGATGGCGGCGGTGATGAACCTCGCCGGTGCCTTCCTCGGCAGCGGCGTCGCCAAGACCGTCAGCGAGGGCCTGATCGCCACGCCGGAGGGCCAGAAGGGGATGGGCATCCTCTTCGCGGCGCTGGTGGGCGCGATCGCCTGGAACCTCATCACCTGGTACTTCGGGCTTCCGTCGTCCTCCTCGCACGCCCTGTTCGGCGGCATGGTGGGCGCGGCGCTCGCGGGCGGCACCACGGTGATCTGGTCGGGGGTGATCGAGAAGGTCGTCATCCCGATGTTCCTCTCGCCCTTCGTCGGCCTGATCCTCGGCTATCTCGTGATGGTCGTGATCATGTGGATGTTCCGTAAGTCCAACCCGCACAAGGCCAAGCGCGGCTTCCGAATCGCGCAGACCGTCTCGGCGGCCGGCATGGCCCTCGGCCACGGTCTGCAGGACGCGCAGAAGACCATGGGCATCGTGGTGATGGCCCTGGTCATCGGCGATGTCGAGGGCAAGGGCGACGCGATCCCGCTGTGGGTCAAGCTCGCGTGCGCGCTGACGCTGTCGGCGGGTACGTACGCCGGTGGCTGGCGGATCATGCGGACGCTCGGGCGCCGGATCATCGAGCTGGACCCGCCGCAGGGCTTCGCCGCCGAGACGACGGCCGCGTCCGTGATGTACACGTCCTCGTTCATGTTCCAGGCGCCGATCTCCACGACGCACGTCATCACCTCCGCGATCATGGGCGTGGGCTCCACGAAGGGCTCGCGCGCGGTGCGCTGGGGGGTGGCCAAGAACATCGTGATGGGGTGGTTCATCACCATGCCGGCCGCGGCGATCGTGGCCGCGCTCAGCTACTGGGTCGTGCTGCTCGCGTTCGGGTAGTCGCGCCTGCGGCGGGCTTCTCCCAGCCCCGCCCTTCCTGAACTGGGGCGCGTGCCCCAGCCCCCGGCTGTCCCGCCGTTGCCGCCTGCGGCGGAGAGCGCACTGGGGGGTCCCCCGGACGAAGTCTGGGGGAGCGTCCTCAAACGCCGGCCGGGCTGAACATTGATGGGCCCGCCCCCTGCCACCGACAGGGGGCGGGCCCTTCGCCTTGCGGCGGCACCGCCAAGCAGCGCCGTAAGGCGGTCGGGGCCGGGGGCGGGGCCCCCGGGAATCGGATGACGGGCCGGAAGCCCCGTACGCGGAGCGGCCCGCCCGGCGAGGGGCTCGCACCGCCGAGCAGCGCCGCAGGGCGGTCCTTATCCGAAGCGGCCCGAGATGTAGTCCTCCGTCGCCTGCACGGAGGGGTTCGAGAAGATGCGCGCCGTCTCGTCGATCTCGACGAGACGGCCCGGCTGGCCCACGCCGGCCAGGTTGAAGAAGGCCGTGCGGTCCGACACGCGTGCCGCCTGCTGCATGTTGTGCGTGACGATGACGATCGTGAACCGTTCCTTCAGCTCGCCGATCAGGTCCTCGATGGCGAGCGTGGAGATCGGGTCGAGCGCCGAGCAGGGCTCGTCCATCAGCAGCACCTGCGGCTCCACCGCGATCGCCCGCGCGATGCACAGGCGCTGCTGCTGACCACCGGAGAGGCCCGCCCCCGGCTTGTTCAGCCGGTCCTTGACCTCCGCCCAGAGGTTGGCGCCCCGGAGCGACTTCTCCACGATCGCGTCCATGTCGGCCTTGCGGACCCGGCCGCCGTTGAGGCGGATGCCCGCGGCCACGTTCTCGTAGATCGACATGGTGGGGAAGGGGTTCGGGCGCTGGAAGACCATGCCGACCGTGCGGCGTACGGAGACGGGGTCGACGCCGGGCCCGTAGAGGTTCTCGTCGTCGAGCATCACCTTGCCCTCGACGCGGCCGCCCGGGGTGACCTCGTGCATCCGGTTGAGGGTGCGCAGGAAGGTGGACTTGCCGCAGCCGGAGGGACCGATGAAGGCGGTCACGGAGCGGGGCTCGACGGTCATCGAGATGTCCTCGATGGCCTTGTGGTTGCCGTAGTAGGCGTTGAGGCCGCCGACGTCGATGCGCTTGGCCATGGGAATCACTGCTTCTTTCGTAAACCGGTAGCCGCGGTCAGCGGCTGGACACGCGGCGGAGCCGCATATCAACGCTTCGGGGCCTTCCAGCGGGCGATGCCGCGGGCCACCAGGTTGAGGATCATGACGAAGGCGATGAGGACCAGGGCCGCTGCCCAGGCGCGGTCGTAACTGGCCTCGTTGCCCGCGGCCCACTGCTCGTAGATGTAGTACGGCAGGGAGGACTGCGCGCCGTCGAAGGGGTTGTTGTTGATCACCTGGGAGCCGAAGACCAGGAGGACGATGGGGGCGCTCTCGCCCGCGATGCGGGCGATCGCGAGGGTCACGCCGGTGGCGATGCCGCCGATGGCCGTGGGCAGGACGACCTTGAGGATCGTGCGCCACTTCGGCACGCCGAGGGCGAGGGACGCCTCGCGCAGCTCGTTCGGCACGAGCTTGAGCATCTCCTCGGTGGAGCGGACGACCACCGGCATCATCAGGATCGCCAGCGCCATCGACCCGGCGAAGCCGGAGTAGCCGAAGTCGAGCATGAGGATCCAGAAGCTCAGCACGAACAGGCCCGCGACGATCGACGGGACACCCGTCATCACGTCCACGAAGAAGGTGACCACCTTGGCGAGCCGCCCGCGCCCGTACTCCACGAGATAGACCGCGGTCAGCAGGCCGACCGGCGCCGCGATGGCGGTGGCGATGCCCACCTGCTCCAGGGTGCCGATGATCGCGTGGTAGACGCCGCCGCCGGGCTGGATGGTCAGCACGCCGGCCATCGAGTGGCTGAGGAAGGTGCCGTCGAGGACCTTCGAGCCGCGGCTGATCGTCTCCCAGCCCAGGGAGACCAGCGGGACGACGGCGATCAGGAAGCAGACCCACACCAGGCTGGTGGCCAGGCGGTCCTTGGCCTGCCGGCGGCCCTCGACGCGGGCGGCGAGGCCGTACATCCCGAGGACGAAGAGGAGCGCGGCGATCACGCCCCACTGGATCCGGCTGCTCAGACCGGCGCCGAGGCCGATCGCGATGCCGACGGCGGCCGAGGCCGCGGCGGCGGCGGGCGGTGCCCAGCGCGGCAGGCGCGGCCGGCGCAGGCTCGTACGGGGCAGCGGGGCCTGGTCGGCGACCCGCGGCGGGTCGATCGTCACGTCGCTCATTCCGAATACTCCTTGCGACGCGCGATGATCATCCGTGCCGCGCCGTTCACCAGCAGGGTCAGCAGGAACAGGACCAGGCCGGACGCGATCAGGGCGTCCTTGCCGATCTCGCCGGACTCCTTGAAGCTGCTCGCGATGTTCTGCGCGAACGTGCCGCCGCCCGGGTCGAGCAGGCTCTTGCCGATGACGAAGCTGGGGGAGAGGACGGTCGCGACGGCCATGGTCTCGCCGAGCGCGCGGCCCAGGCCGAGCATCGAGGCGCTGATGACGCCGGACCGGCCGAAGGGGAGCACCGACATCCGGATGACTTCCCAGCGGGTGGCGCCGAGCGCCAGCGCCGCTTCCTCGTGCATCTTCGGGGCCTGGAGGAAGACCTCGCGGCTGACGCTGGTGACGATCGGCAGGATCATGATCGCCAGCAGGATGCCGATGGTGAAGAGCGAGCGGGCGGCGCCGTCGTGGTAGGCGAGGACGCCGGTCCAGCCGAAGTAGTCGTCGAGCCAGCTGTAGAGCCCGCCGAGGTGCGGCACCAGGAAGAGGGCGCCCCACAGGCCGTACACGATGGACGGGACGGCGGCGAGCAGGTCGATCACGTATGCGACCGGGGTGGCGAGCCTGCGCGGCGCGTAGTGGGAGATGAAGAGCGCGACGCCGATGGCGACGGGGACCGCGATGACCATCGCGATCAGCGAGCTGACGATCGTGCCGAAGGCCAGGACCGCGATGCCGAAGACCGGCGGGGTGGCGTTGGCGTTCCACTCGAAGGTGGTGAAGAAGTTGCCGTGGTCGTGCGAGAGGGCGCTGGCGGCCCGGACGGTGAGGAAGACCGCGATGGCGGCCATGATCACCAGCAGCAGGATTCCCGAGCCCCGGGAGAGGGCGAGGAAGACGCGGTCACCGGCGCGGGTGGCGGACTTCGGCCGCCCCGCGGGGGCCGCGGGGCCGGGTGGGCCCGCTGCGGTCGTGCTGGATATGTCCATGGGGTTGTCTCCGGTCTGCGGAGGGCGGCCGAGGTTGGCCGCCCTCCTGGCGCGGCGGTGCACCGGACGGTGCGGCCGGACGCCCGCTGGGGGTCCGGCCGCACACGGGGTCAGGAGAGGTTCGCGATGTTCTCGCGGACCTTCTTCGCGATCTCGGTGGGCAGCGGGGCGTAGCCCATGCCCTTGAGGACGGACTGGCCGTCCTCGCTCGCGATGTAGGTCAGGAAGGACTTGGTGGCGGCGAGGGTGTCGGCCTTGTTGCCCTTGTCACCGACGACCTCGTAGGTCACCAGGGTGATCGGGTAGGCGCCCTCGGCCTTGGTGTTGTAGTTGAGCTGGAGCGCGAGGTCCTGGCCGGTGCCGACGATCTTCGCCTCGGCGATGGCCTTGGAGGCGTTGTCCGAGGTGGCCTCGACCGGGGCGGCGGCGCCGGTGTTGAGCTTCACCGTCTTGATCGAGTTGGCGGTGGCGTAGGACAGCTCGAAGTAGGAGATGGCGCCCTCGGTCTGCTTGACCTGCGAGGAGACACCGGCGGAGCCGTCGGCGGACTGGCCGCCCTTGGCCGCCCACGCCTTGGCGGGGGTGTAGGGCCAGGACTTGTCGGCGGTGGCCTTGAGATACTTCGTGAAGTTCTCCGTGGTGCCGGACTCGTCCGAGCGGTGGAACGCCTGGATCTTGGTGTCCGGCAGCTTGGCGTCCTTGTTGAGCTTGGCGATCGCCGGGTCGTTCCACTTCTCGATCTTGCCGTCGAAGATCTTGGCGAGGGTGTCCGCGTCCAGGACCAGGTTGTCCACGCCCGAGAGGTGGTAACCGATCGCGATGGGGCCGCCGACCATCGGGAGGTCGATGCCCTGGCCGCCGCCCTTGAGGACGCTCTTGGACTTGGCGGCCTCCTCCGGCTTCAGCGCGGAGTCGGAGCCGGCGAAGGCGGTCTTGCCCTGGAGGAACTCCTGGATGCCCGCGCCCGAACCGGTGGGCTTGTAGTTGATCTGGATGTCCTTGCAGGCCGCCATGAAGTTCTTGACCCAGAGGTCCATGGCGTTCTTCTGCGCGGTCGAGCCCGAGGCCAGCAGCTGGCCCTTGCCGTCGCACTTGATGTTGCCGGCGGCCTTGGTGGCGCCGCCGTTGCCGGTGTCGCCGCCGCTGTTGTTGTCCGAACCGCACGCCGTGAGGACCAGGGCGCCGGAGACGGCGATGGCGCCGAAGGCGACGGCGCGGAGCCGGTTCTTGCGCTGAAGCTTCACTTTTCGGGAATTCCTTCCGGGAGCCGCCGCTGGGGCGGCGTGCGAGAGGTCGTCGGTGCGGTTCAGCCGTTCCGCTGCGGCCCCGCATGCCCGGGACCCGCACCCTCTACGACCGAAATTAGGCAGAACAGGTGAAGCGGTCGATGGGGCAGGGTGAACGGAGGGTGAACCTCACCGGTCAGGGTGGTAGCCGGTCGGACAGCTGGTTCGCGGCCAGTGTGACGCAGATCTCTGTCCGTTTGCCGATCGCCGTGACAGCATCCGTTTCTCGCGTGACGCTATGTCAGACCTGAGGGCGGAAGCCGCGGAGGTGGCCTGTGAGGTGGCACGGCAGGGGTACGGACAGCGGGGGCACGGGGACGCGTGGGGGTGGCGGTGGCCGCCTGATCGCGACGACGGCCCTGGTCTGCGTGGTGGCCGTGACGGGGGTCGCGTTCCTGCCAGGTGCGGCGTACGCGGATCCCAGCCCTCCGCCGCGCGGCCTCGAAGACGTCCACAAGGAGGTGGAGGGCCTCTACCGGCAGGCGGAGGCCGCCACCGACGCCTACAACGCGGCCGGTGAGGAGCAGCGCCTCCAGGAGAAGTCCCTCGCCGAGCTCGCCCGCTCCTCGGCCGCCGCGCAGGAGCGGATGAACCGGCTCAAGGACCAGGCCGGCGCCCTGGCCCGGGCCCGCTACCGCGACGGCAGCATGCCGCCCCAGGCGCGGCTCTTCTTCTCCTCCTCACCCCGGACCTTCCTCGACGGCATCGCGCTCGCCCACAAGGGCGAGGCCGCGACCCGCGGCGTGATCGCCCGGCAGGCGGAGACCCAGAAGGCCCTGGACGGCTACGCCAAGGCCGCCGGTGAGCGCTGGAAGACACTGGACGGCGAGCGGAAGAAGAAGGAGTCCGCGAAGAAGGAGATCGAGGCGAAGCTGGCAGCCGCCAAGGAGCTGGAGTCGCGGCTGGAGGCGAAGGAGAAGGAACGGCTGCGGAAACTGGAGGAGGACCGCGCCCGCGAGGACCAGCGGAAATGGCTCGCCTCCCAGCCGGCGAAGGGCGTGGCCGACGCCGGCGCCGCGGCCTCCGGCGACGGCAAGCGCGCGGTCGCCTTCGCGACGGCCCAGATAGGCAAGAACTACGTCTGGGGCGCGGAGGGCCCCGACACGTACGACTGCTCCGGCCTCACCCTCAAGGCATGGTCCGCGGCCGGCCGGACCATTCCGCGGACCTCGCAGGAGCAGTGGCGGCAGCTCCCCAAGGTGGACGTGAAGGACATGCGGCCCGGCGACCTGATCATCTATTTCGCGGACGCGAGCCATGTGGGGATGTACGTGGGGGACGGCACGATCGTGCATGCGCCGCGGCCCGGGCGGCAGGTGACGCTGGCCGGGGCGGGGACGATGCCGGTCCTGGGGGTGGTGCGGCCCGGGTGATCGTGGGGTTTTCCTGTCCCGCGGGGAAGGGGCGTCCAGGGGGAAGGCCCGCCGCAGGCGCCCCGCCCCACGGCCACCGCCACCGCCAGGCAAAAGCACCCGCAATGTGACCCCGACCACCCGCAGGGGTGACGTTTCTCATTGCGTGTTTCTCCCCTCACGCGCCAAATGCCGCCCAGACAAGCGCATATGACAGCGGCGAGTGGCCCCGTTCCATTCCGTTCGAACGCGGCGGCCGCTAGGGTCGCGTTCGGCGCTCACCGATCGGTGGGCGCCATGTTCTCGGGGGGAACGGAAGGAAGCCGTCACCATGTCCGTACCCGCGCCGAGGCTTGCGGAGGCGACCCCGCTCGACGCCGGGCTGACCCTGCTGGTGATCGAGAGCGACCCCGGCGGCTCGCTGTCCGTGCCCGAGATGGCCGAGATGTCGGGTCCGGCGGGCAAGCCGGTCCGCATCCGTACCGCCCGCAACCTCACCGAGGCCGAGCGGCTGCTCACCGACGACGTGCACTGCATCCTTCTCGACCTCGCCCTGCCCGCCCCCGACCGGGTCTGTGAGCCGTCCTGCGTCACCGCCGGCTGCGCGGGCGACGGCGAGGCGCACGTGCCCGAGCCCCGGGACGAGCTGGACACCCTGCGCCAGGTGCTGCGCCTCGCGCCCCGGCACGCCGTCCTCGCGCTCACCGCGGAGACGGACGCCGAGCGGGCCGCCGAGGCCGTACGCGTGGGGGCGCAGGACTACCTCTTCCGGGACGAGCTCGACGGGCGGGTGCTCAGCCGGGCCATCCGCTACGCCGTCGAGCGCAAGCGCGCGGACCTCGCCCAGCACCAGCTCACCGAGTCCCGGCTGCGCGCCCAGGAGAACGCCCGGCTGGAGCGCGGCCTGCTGCCGACGCCGCTGCTGGCCGGTTCGGACCTGCGGTTCGCCGCCCGCTACCGGCCGGGCCGCAGCCGCGCGCTGCTCGGCGGCGACTTCTACGACACCGTGCGGACGCCCGACGGCACCGTCCACGCGATGATCGGCGACGTCAGCGGCCACGGCCCGGACGAGGCCGCGCTCGGCGTCGAACTCCGCATAGCGTGGCGGGCCTTGACGCTCGCCGGGCTGTGCGGCGACGAGCTGCTGTCCACCCTCCAGGAGGTGCTGGAGCACGAGCGCGCGGACGAGGAGACGTTCGCGACGCTGTGCGCCGTCGACATATCGCCTGACGGGCGCCGCGCCGGCCTGAGCCTGGCGGGCCACCCGGCGCCCCTGCTCGTACGCCCCGGCCAGGCCCCGCGCCTGCTGCCGCAGGACAGCGGCGGCCCCGCGCTCGGCCTGCTCCGGCGCGCCCGCTGGCCGCGCCGGCAGATCGAACTGGGCGGCCGCTGGAGCCTGATGATGTACACCGACGGCCTGATCGAGGGCCGGATCGGCGAGGGCGCGCGGCGCCTGGGCCAGGAGGGCATCGTCGAGCTGGTCACCCGTCAGGTCAAGGACGGGCTGACCGGGGAGGCGCTGCTCGACGCGGCGGTGACGGAGGTACGGGCACTGAACGGCGGTGAGTTGACGGACGACCTGGCGGTGCTCCTGCTGGACCGCGGCTGAGCGGGGCCCGGTGGGCCGGTGCGGCCGAGCCCGGCCCGCCGCCCGCGGCGGGGCGCCCCGAGGGCACCGCCGCGCGGCGGTGGCGGGGGGCACCGGACCGCCCGCGGATCAATACCTGCCGCCCCCGCGGGGGCCGCGCTTCGGCCAGCTCCGCCGGCCGTTGATCCGCTTGAGCGTCGCCCGTACTTCCACGTAGTAGACGATGGTGGCGATGAGGGCCGCGAGGATCAGGAGGAAGCCGAGCCCGCCGAAGATGCCCGCGAGCGCGGCCCAGCCGCCGCCCAGATAGCGTGCCGACGGCAGCCCCGAGACGAGCGCCGCCAGGGCCATCACGGTGATCCAGAAGCGCTTCGTCTGCTTGTCCGCCGCGCGGAAGGCGTCCTCGCGGGTGGTGGCCGCGTCGACGATCGCCGCGAGCGCGAACAGGCACAGCACCCTGGGGAGCCATTCCGCGAGCCAGCCGATGGCGCTGCCGAACCCGTCAACCAACACGTGGCTCACCTCAAGGTCGTTCCATTACGGGCGCTTGCGCCCGCCACGGTACCGGGAGAACGGTCCGGGCACGTGACACATCGCCCCGGACCGCCCCCGGCCCGTCCTTGCCTACTGGTCGTCGGACTTGGCGTCCGTCTTCTTGGGGGCCGCCGAGGTCTTGCGGGCGGCGGCGGGCTTCCGTGCCGCGGCGGGCTTGGCGTCGGCGTCCTGCGCGTCGGCGGCGGGCTTGGGCTCGCTCTCCGGCTCGATGGCGACGGCGATGTCGGCGACCTCGTCGGCGGCCTCGCCGCGCCAGGTCTTCACGGCGACGCGGCCGCGCTCGGCCAGCTTCTCGTACTGCTCGCCGGCCTTCGCCGCGTATCCCACGGCCTGGCCGACGCCCTGGAGCAGCAGATCCTGGGCGGACTGGCCGAGCTTCTTCGCGTCGGTGTCGAAGGTGTTGACGATCTCGGTGAACTTGGCGGTCACCGTGGCCTGGGTCTCCTTGGCCCGCTGGGTCACCTTCTGCTGAAGGGCCTTGGGGTCGGTGTTCCGCAGCTGCTCGAAGCGCTGCGGGGCCTCGGCGATGACCTGCCCGAACACCTCGAAGGTGAGGTCGGCGGCGCCGGCGGCCGCGTACGCGGTGTCGGTCGCGGCCTTGCGGAAATCTTGGGTGGTGGCCATGGCGATGGTCTCCCGGTCAGCTCGAAGATTTGCTGTCGTCGTCCGTCGCGAGCCCGTTCTCCTTACGGAAGGACTCGTAGATCTGGAGCAGCACCTGCTTCTGCTGCTCATTGATCGCGGGGTCGGCGAGGATCACACTGCGGACCTCCGCGTCGCCCCTCTCCCGCTCGTCGAGAATCCCGGCCTGCACGTACAAGGTCTCGGCGGAGATCCGCAGCGCCCTCGCGAGCTGCTGGAGGATCTCGGCACTCGGCTTGCGCAGACCGCGCTCGATCTGGCTGAGATACGGATTGGACACCCCCGCGGCATCGGCGAGCTGCCGCAGCGTCAGCTGCGCGTTGCGCCGCTGCTCCCGCAGATACTCACCGAGATTGCCGACGTTGAGTGATCCCATGCGGTCGATGCTGCCGCATGTTGCTAACTTTTGCAAGCGCCTGCTTGCAAAAGTGTCGGTGGTCGGTGTGACTGGTCGAAATGGATGTCACCTGGTCGCGATGCCTGTCACCGGAGCCGGTCCGGCGGCTGCCATCATCGGGCCGGGATGCGGTGGTTGGGACCTGGCCGCGGGGAGTGGAACCACCGTTAAGTCCCCGGCGAGGTTGACCCTGGCCGGGCTCTTCCGGCCCAACTCGGACCCGGCGAACGTCGGCCAGACCGGTTCCGGCAAAAGTGGCAAGTCGCCGCCGGTGGCAGCTCTCGGGCCGGACGCAGGCGCCGCGGGCACAGGCCGGCTCCGTCGTGGCCGCAGCGTTGAGGAAGAGAATGAACGTCCGGACTTGATCAGGCCGACTCGCAAGGCCTCGTCTTCTGAGTGAAGGCCTCGTCTTCTGAGTGTTCGAGGATCGCGACGGTCCCGGCGAGGCCGGGTGCTGTGACCGCGCGCCTCCGGGTGCGGGCGAGCAGGGCCCGGTAAGTGCGGAAGAGCCGGTCGCCGGCTTCCGGCTCACCCGGCGCCCCGGTTCAAGGTGGCGCGCAGGGACCCGAGCAGGCTGAGGGCCTGCGCGCTGGAACTGCCGGGCTCCGCCTGGTAGACGATCAGCTGCTGGCCGGGAGCGTCGCGCACGTCGAAAGCCTGGTAGGTGAGGGTCAGCCGGCCGACGTCGGGGTGGAGGAGGTGCTTGGCCTCCTGGGTCTTGTCGCGTACCACGTGGGCGTTCCACAGGCGGGTGAAGTCCGTGCTGTGGCCGGTGAGGGTGCGGACGAGCTCCCGCAGCCGGGGGCTGTCCGGGTCGAGCCCGGCCGCCTGTCGCAGGTGGCCCACGACGGCCTGGGCCGTGTGGCCCCACCGTTCGTAGAACTGCCGGCCCGCCGGGTCGAGGAAGGCCATCCGGGCGAGGTTGTCGCTCCGCTCGAAGGGTGAGTGCAGGGCCTCGGCCAGGGCGTTGGCCGCCAGGACGTCCAAAGTCCGGTTGATGACGAACGCCGGGGCGGCCGGGTAGCCGTCCAGCAACTGGCGCAGGGCGGGGCCGACCCGGTCCGTGGTGTGGGCGAACCGGCCGCTCGGCACCGTCCCCGCCAGCTGGTGCAGGTGCGCGTGCCCGTTCGAGTCGAGCCGCAGGGCGCGGCCGAGCGCGTCGAGGACCTGGGCCGATGGGTGGCGTTCCCGCCCCTGTTCCAGGCGGGTGTAGTAGTCCGCGTTCACCCCGGCCAGGACGGCGACTTCCTCCCGGCGCAGTCCGGCGACCCTGCGTACCCCGTGGCTCGCCACGCCGGCGTCCTGCGGCAGCAGGGCCGCACGGCGTGCGCGTAGGAACTCTCCCAGGTGGTTGTCGGTCACGCCCTCACCCTAGGCCGCGCCGGCGGAGCCTTGCCCGGGTGCACCGCACCCAGGCAAGGCACGTCCTGATCGGTCACCCGCCTCCCGCCCAGGCTCGGTCGGGCGGAACTGATCCGCATCCATCGACGAAGGGAGGCCGTCCTTGACGGGCAATGCCGAGAAGGGCCGTGCCGATGTGGTCGGCACGTGGGTGACGGCGGACGGCCACATCCGCCAGGAGCCGCAGGCGGACGGACGGTACGACGAGGCCCGCGGCACCCGCCGCAGCGCCTTCACAGGCCGCTGCACGGTGACGGGCAGTCACATCGACTACGTCGATGACACCGGGTTCACCGCCACGGGCGACATCAGAGACGGGGTCCTGTTCCACGAACACCTCGTGCTCCACCGAGAGGAGAAGCGGGCATGACACAGACACCCAAGGTCGTACTGGTCACCGGAGCGAGCAGCGGGATCGGGGAGGCCACCGCCCGCCGGCTCGCCGCCGACGGCCACCGCCTGTTCCTCGGGGCTCGGCGCACCGACCGCCTCGACGCGCTGACCGGCGAGCTCACCGCCGCAGGCGGCACCGCGGCGTTCCAACGCCTCGACGTCACGGACGCCGCCGACGTCCAGACCTTCGTGTCCGCCGCCCGTGAGCGCTACGGCCGGGTCGACGTCCTGGTCAACAACGCCGGAGTGATGCCACTCTCGCCGCTGGAGGCCCTGCGGACGGACGAGTGGGACCGCATGATCGACGTGAACCTGCGGGGAGTCCTGCACGGCCTCGCCGCCGCGCTGCCCGTGATGCGGGCCCAGGGCGGCGGGCACGTCGTGAACATCGCGTCCGTCGGCGCGTACGAGGTCTCTCCCACCGCCGCCGTCTACTGCGCCACCAAGTTCGTCGTCCGCGCGATCTCCGAAGGGCTGCGCCAGGAGTCCACCGGAGATATCCGGGTCACCCTCGTCTCTCCCGGCGTGACCGGGTCCGAACTCGCCGAAGGCATCTCCGACCCCACCGCGAGGGAGGCCATGAGGGCGTACCGCGCGGTGGCACTGCCCGCCTCCGCCGTCGCGGAGGCCATCGCCTACGCCGTGTCCCAGCCCCGGCAGGTCGACGTCAACGAGCTCGTCGTCCGGCCCGCGGCGAGCGCCCAGTGACCGCCCACGGCTTCCCGTCGGTCGCAACGCCCTGCTCGACCCCTGATCAGGTGGCCGCCCCGCCCGGCTGGTGACCGCCGCCGCCACCGGCCGCCAGGCGAGCCGGCAGGTCACTGGACCACGAAGTCCGGGTCTGCCGACGGGGACGATATGGCCGACGAATATCTGCTGACGGCCCTGCCGGGGGCGGCCCGGCTCGCGGCGTCTGCGGTGACCACGGGTGGCGGCCTGTGCAGCTGGAGTTGACTGCCCGGCAAAACCTCTTCGGACAGTGGAATCACCGTCTGCTTGGGTGACAGCCGGGCCGAAAAGTCGAGGCAGGTGACAACAAGGCCGACCATCTGGTGACAAGTAGCGTGACTATCCAGCCACTGAAGCCCAGGCCGGGCGCTGAACCGGTGACATCCATCTCGACCAGTCACAGGCGGGGGTCTCGGCGGGCTTCCCTGGAAGGCCCCGGCTGCCCATGGCAGGCGCGGCGGGCCGCCCGTGACGTGTACGGAACGGCCGGCCCTGCCCGTGCTCCTGGTGCGCCTGCCGCTTACTGCGGGGTGTCGGCGCCGAGAGTGGTGTCAGGGACGCAGATGATCCCGTCGAACGCCTCCAGGACGGGGATCTCGATGAACGCGGTGTCCACTCGCGTGCGGACCGGCTCCGGCAGCGAGTGACGACGGGCGTACTCGCGCAACGCCCGCGCGTCCACCAGGGCTGGTTGCCCGGGGACACCCGCGAACAGCGCTTCGACGCTGTCCGGCGCGGCCTCAGGGGTGGCGGCCCGGCCCCAGCGCATCCCGAGCGGGCTGGCCCGGTCGGGCAGGTTCTCCACCGTCTCGCCGCCGTTGCTGGTCAGCGCGAGGGGAACGTAGTCCGCGCCGAGCGCCCTGGAGAGCAGATTGCCCATGGGCGTCACCGCCAGTGGGCCGGGCTGGTTGGCCGATCGCTGGATGTGGGCGTTGTGCCCGACGAGGACGACGCGCGTGCCGGGCCCGGACCGCTCCAGGAATTCAAGCAGCGTGTCGGCCAGATAGCGTTCCCTGGCGGCGAAGTTCGGGCCGTCGGGCGCGCCCGCGAGCGCCTCGGCCATGGCGCGCTGGGCCCGGTCGGTGGTCACGGCCGCGCGGACGTCCGACAGCGCGGTCTCGTACGCCATGCGGCCGCCGCGCTCGGTGTAGATCTCGCGCAGGTCCGTGAAGCGGCCCAGCAGCCGGGTGAGCGCGGTGGTGAGGTGGTCCTGCACCGCCGGGTCCAGGTCGAGCCTGGCATAGGCGGGCACCATGACCGTCCCGCCCGCGATCGGCTCGGAGATCTCCAGCGCGGTGTGCAGGAAGCGCAGCGCGCCGGGGTCAACGGTGGCCAGGTAGGCGGCGACCGGCTCCAGTACGGGCGCGAGCGAGCCACCGGCCATGGGGATGTCGCAGCCGACGAAGCGGACCGGGTGCGCGGCGTCCGCGTTGTGGTGGCGCAGCCACCGCAGGGTGTCCCGGCACTCGACGGGCTGGCCCAAGCCCTTGATGACGCGCTTGCCTCCGCCCTCGGTGCTGTCGTCCTGGTCTCCGCTGCTCCCGGGGGCCAGGAGGTCGTCGATGTCACCGGGCTCGCCCTGGACCCAGGCATCCACGGCGCGGCCCTCGGCGGCTCCGTACTCCATGGCGTAGACGGTGAAGCCCAGTTCCTCGACGAGGAAGCGCAGGACGCGGTGGCGCAGCAGGGCGAACTCGCGGATCTGGTGGGAGTTCTCGCCGAGCGCGACCACGCGGGCGCCGCCGACGAGGCCGCGCAGCGGCTCCAGGTCGTCGAGCGGGGTCCCCAGGTCCGCTCCGGGGCCGGGAACGGACAGCCGGGAGGCGTGACGGGTGACCCACCGCGTCAGTTCGACGGGGGCGACCGTCAGGGTCGGCTCGACCGGAGGAAGAAGATCGCGCAGATCGCTGTGGTTGTCGTGGTGGTTCTGGTCGTTCATGAAACGTGCTCCGCGGTGTGAATCAGCATCGGAGCCGGGCAGCGTCGAGCACCGCACCGGCGGGGAACCGGAATGCGGCGAAGCTGTCGGAACGCTGGTCGCAGCTTGCCGCTAGGCGGCGCTGCGGGGCTTGAAGAACCAGCTCTGGCCCGTGCACATGAACATGTCGGGGACCGTATCAGGGCCCGTTGCCGCCCGCATCGCCATTTTCCGGCGGGTGCGCCCGGAGCAGGAGCGGGCGGGAAACGGCCTCAGCGCCAACTGTCGCGACCAGGTGGCACCTATGGAGGTCAGGTCTCGCCTGCGGGCCGGTGACAACGCTCAGCCGGGCCACCCCGAGCGCTCACGGGCCGACTTGCGTCTCCGTCGATCCCCCGAAGGTCCTCACAGCGGAGGCGGTCGAGCGCTCCGACGCAGTGATCACCATGGGCTGCGGGGACGCCTGCCCGTACTTCCCCGGCAAGCGCTACGCCGACTGGACGTCCGACGGCCCCGCCGGTCAAGGCGCGGAGGCCGTACGCCCGGTCCGCGACGAGATCGAGTGCCGTGTCCGCGGGCCGCTGACGGAACTGGGCGTCGAACCGCGTGCGTTACGTCGGTTCCGTTCCGTGCCGGCTCAAGGGATTCGCGTCAGGAGGCCGAGCGGGCCCCGGTGAGTTTCTCCAGGCGGCGGTGGCCCCAGTCGGAGAGCGGGGCGAGGGCCTCGGAGAGTTCTCTGCCGAAATCGGTCAGGGAGTAGACGGTCTTCAGCGGCAGCACGTCGTGCACTTCGCGGTGCACCAGACCGTCCGCCTCCATTTCACGGAGAGCCTGGGTCAGCACCTTCTCGCTGAGGCCCGGCAGTTGCCGACGCAGCTCGCCGGGCCGCTGGGGGCCGGACTCCAGCAGCCAGAGCAGGACGCTCTTCCACTTGCCGTCGATCACGGCGATCGCGGCGGTCACTCCGCAGACGTTCAGATCCTGAGCGCGGCTGCGCGTCATCTTCGCCCCGTTTTCTGTGCTTTGACGTTGTTCGTGAGGGCGTGGAAGCACGCCCACCTCCTCCGAACAATCCGCTGTCGCCGTGCCTTCCTCGACGGGGTGTCGGTGTCAGACCTGAGCCGGCCGGTCGGTGGGGCGGGTCAGTGCCTTTTCCGCCGCTTCGAGGATGTTCGTGAACGTGTGCGTCAGGATCGGGCGTACCGCGCGGCGCGTGAGGGCGGGGCCGATCAAGGGGATGGGGAGTTCGGCGCGCGTGGTCCAGCGGACGTGGGTGCCCGCGTCGCTCTCGGTGAAGGTCATGCGGCCGAGTTCGTGCCTCGCCGGCGGGAAGCAGCGGTCGACGACGTACTCCGTGGCGTACGGCGCTTCGTAGAGGGTGATGCGCTCCTGGAACCAGCCGATCAGCCAGAGGTGGCTGCGCACCGCGCCGAGGCCGTACGGCGCGGACTCGCCCCGCCGGGTCAGCCGGCAGCGGACCACCAGGGGCGACTTCGTGTAGTTGGTCGTCGTGGTCAGCCAGGCGAAGACGTCCTCGATCGGGGCGTCGATGACACGTTCAACAGTCACGGTTTCCACGGCCGGTGGTCTCCTCTGTCGAGTGGGAGCACCGCTTCGGCGCGGTGCAGCTTGTCCGGGTTGCGCATGCCGTAGAGGCCCGTGATCCGTCCGTCGTGGATCTCGAACGCGACGAGCCAGTCGAGCGCGCCGCCGGTGACGAACCGTGCCGCGGGCATGCCGTTGTACGTGGCGTGCTCGACGCGCGTCGCCGCGGTCGTCGTACGGAGCACGCCGATGACGAAGCGGGCGACGTCGGCGCTGCCGGTGATCGGACGCCGGGCGGCGACGACCTTTCCGCCGCCGTCGGAGATCTGCACGACGTCGGGCGCCAACAGGTCCATCAGCGCCTGCACTTCACCGGTCGTCGCGGCGAGCAGGAAGCGCTGGACGACCTCCCGGGTGGCGTCGGAGTCGGGCTCGAAGCGGCGCCGCCGCGCGTGGACGTGCCGGCGGGCCCGGTGGGCGATCTGCCGGACGGTGACCTCGGTCTTGCCGATCGAGGCGGCGATCTCGCCGTGGGTGTAGCCGAACACGTCGTGCAGCACGAACACCGCGCGCTCGGCCGGGCCCAGCGTCTCCAGGACGAGCATCATGGCCATCGACACCGACTCGGCCAGGATCGCGTCCTCGCTCACCTCGGGCGCGGTGCGGATCGGCTCGGGCAGCCAGCTGCCGACGTACTCCTCGCGCCGCGCCTTCACCGCCCGCAGGTGGTTGAGCGCCTGCCGGGTCACCACGCGGACGAGGTAGGCCCGCGGGTGCTCGACCGTGGCCGGGTCGACCGCGCTCCAGCGCAGATAGCTCTCCTGGAGCACGTCCTCGGCGTCGGCCGCGCTGCCCAGCATCTCGTAGGCGATGGTGAACAGCAGCGGCCGGTGCTCGCTGAAGGCGTCCTCGCTCATGGCTGATCCCGTTCCTCTCCTCGTACGCCCATCAGACACAGCGCACCGGCGAAGCGTGACAGGCCGGGGATGTGGTTCATGTCACAGGACCCGAAGGGGCTGCTCCGGACCGTCCCGTCACATTCCCGTCCCGCCAGGAGTCATCGCTGTGAATCCGCGGAACGCGACGAGACGGGGAGCAGCCATGACATCGACCATCCTGGTCACCGGTGGCACGGGCACGCTGGGGGGCCATGTCGTTCCCCTGCTGAGGGCGGCGGGACGCGAGGTGCGGGTGCTCAGCCGGGGCGTCCACGCGTCCGTGGACGGCATCGAGTACGTGACCGGCGACCTGCTCAAGGACGAGGGCGTCGACGCCGCGGTGGCCGGCGCCCCGGTCGTGCTGCACCTCGCGGGCGGCGCCAAGGGGGACGACGAGGCGACCCGGAACCTGGTGCGGGCCGCGGTGGGTGCCGGGGTGCGGCATCTGGTCTACATCTCGGTCATCGGGGCGGACACGATCCCGCTGGGCTACTTCCGGTCCAAGCTGGGCGCGGAGCGTGCCGTGGCCGGATCGGGGCTGCCGTGGACCACGCTGCGCGCGGCCCAGTTCCACGACCTGGCCCTGACCGTGGCGGGGAAGATGGCGAAGATGCCGGTCGTCCCCGCGCCGGGCGGGCTCCGGTGGCAGCCGGTCGACTCCCGCGAGGTGGCGGCCCGGCTCGTGGAGCTGGCCCTCGGCGAGCCGGCGGGCCTGGTGCCGGACCTGGCCGGGCCCGCGGTGTACGGCTTCGCCGAGCTGACCCACGGATATCTGCGGGCGCGCGGGAAGCGGCGGTTGACGCTGCCGGTCCGCATGCCGGGGAAGGTCGGCCGCGCCTATCGCGCCGGGGCGAACCTGACGCTCGAAGGGGCGGTCGTGGGCAGGCGGACGTGGGAGGACTTCCTGGCGGAGCGGGTCGGCTGACGCCTCCGCACGGCTTGCGGCCTCGGCCCGGTGCGCGGCGCGGGCCGCGTCGGCGGCGTCACCGCCATGAAGATCACGGACCCGCCCCGCGGCCCGGAGCGGCGCGAAGCCGGCGTACTGGCACGCCTGGTGACGGAAAGGCCGTCACCTCAGGCGCGGCGGCGCGCGGGTGGCCTGACGGTGCGGGGCGCCGGCTTCAGGGGCGCCGGCCCGAGACCACCGTGGCGTGGAGGTCCTCGTCGTGGCTCACCTCGGCGATCAGGCCCGCGTGGGTGAACCAGGCGGCCGTGGCGGCGGCCTGACGTCGGCTCGTCTCGACCAGGAGGTGGCCGCCGGGCGCGAGCCAGGCGAGGGCCTCCGCGGCCACGCGGCGCTGGACGGCGAGGCCGTCCGAGCCGCCGTCGAGCGCGACATGGGGCTCGTGGACGCGCGCCTCGGGTGGCAGGAACTCGATCTGTTCGGTGGGTACGTACGGCGCGTTGGCCACCAGGACGTCGACGCGGCCCCTCAGCGCGGCGGGCAACGGGGCGTAGAGATCGCCCTCGTGGACCGGGACGTCCGCCGCGAGATTGCGGCGGGCGCAGCGCACGGCGGCCGGGTCGATGTCGGCGGCGTGCAACTGGGCGCCGGGCAGGGCCGCGAGGAGCGCGGCGCCGACCGCGCCGGAGCCGCAGCACAGGTCGACGATCACGGGGGAGTGGCCGCCGGACAGGGCGGCGGCCTGCCGGACGAGGTGTTCCGTACGCCGCCGGGGCACGAAGACGCCCGGATCCACGGCTATGCGCAGGCCGCAGAACTCGGCCCAGCCGAGGACGTGTTCCAGCGGCAGACCGACGGCCCGCTGGTCGACCATGCGAGCGGCGTCGTCGGGCGTGCGGGCCGTGGCGAGGATCAGCCGGGCCTCGTCCTCGGCGAAGACACAGCCCGCGGCACGCAGCCGGGTGACGACGGCGGAGGGGGAAACGAGGGGAGCAAGAGCAGACATGAGGGCCTTCCGGGAATCCGAAGGGCGCTCTCGCGGCTCACCCGCGCGGGGCGGACCGTACGGCCACGAGGAGGGAGCGCCCTACCTGAACTGCGGTAATGGGTCTCACCTCCTCGGTCGCGTACTGCCTGAGCCGCCCACACTACCCGATGGGCCCGGACGGGAGTTCGTCCGCGATCCGGCCCGTGGCGATCAGGCCGCGGCGATCAGTCTGTGGCGATCAGCCTGTGGATCGAGGCCGCCATGCTCGCGGCGAACGCGTCCCGGGCGGCGGGCTCCAGCAGGTCCAGGGAGAGATACGGATTGAGGTCTTCCAGTTCCACCAGGAGGAGTTCACCGCCGGGCGCCCGGCAGGCGTCCACGCGCTGGATGCCGTGGTCGATGCCGTTCCAGTCGACGAACCGCTGCGCGAATTCCAGGTCCGCGGCGGTGGGTTCGTACGCCTCCAGCTCCCAGCGCCGGTCGGGGCGCGGCGCGTAGAGGGCGTACTGGAAATCCCGGTCGACGAAGTAGAACGACACCTCGTAGGCGAAGGGAATGCGCGGCTGCACGAGGACGTCCCCGTAAGACAGTTCCGCGAGCCGGTCCCCGGAGATGAATTCCAGACCTATGGAATCCGCGCCGAGCTTCGGCTTGACCACGTATGCGTCCGCCGCCGGCAGGCGGTCGATGTCCCGCGCCGCGTCGATGGTCGGTATGACGGGGAAACCGGCGGCGGTCAGGTCGAGGAGATACTGCTTGCCGACCATGTCGGCCTTGCCCGACAGCTGGTTGTAGACCCGCACACCGTGCTTCTCGGCGAGCGCGCGGAAATCGTCGTACGCGGCCTGGTAGTGCAGCACGGGGCCGCTGTTGCGGACCACGACCGCGTCGAAGTCCGCCATCAGCGCGGCGGCGTCCAGGGGATGGCAGAGGGCGATGTCGAATTCCTGGCGCAGCCGGGAGGAGAGAAAGATGTCCTCGTCGCAGTAACGGCGTCCTTTGGCCTCGTAGGCGAGGTCGGTGACGTAGAGGAGGCGGCGGCGAGGCTGGGAGGGCATTGGTTTCTCCTGGTGGGACGGGGTGCTCGCCAAGTTACACGGGTGCGCTGTTGCCTGCGGCGGGCTTTGTTCCCCTACCCCGCCCCTTCCCGGCTGCATCCGATATGCGGCTCCGCCGCGTGGGGGCAAGCCCCCAGACCCCGCAACACGCTTCGCGCGTTGTCCTGCCGGACGGGCTGAAAAGAAAATACCGGCGCGCCCCGCAACCGAATGGTGCCCACCCCCGGCACCCACCACAAACCAAGCCCGGCCGGCGCTTGAGGCCACCCGAACCGCAACTACACACAACCCGCAAGCGACCCGCAGGCGAATTCACGCCCCATACGGCCGGGCCGCCCGCGCCTCGCGGAGCGAAAGCGCCCACCACGCCAGCTGATCGAGCATGACCTTCGCCGCCCCCGCCGCCGCCTCGCCCGCCTCCACATCCACGTGCGCGCCGTTCTCCTCGAACTTGCCCCAGGGGCTGTGGAAGCTGACCGTCTCGCGAATGGTCACCGCGTGCAGTTCCGCGAAGACCGGGCGCAGGTGGGCGACGGAGCGCAGGCCGCCGGAGAGGCCGCCGTACGAGATGAACGCCACCGGCTTGGCGCGCCACTGCGAGTAGTGCCAGTCGATGAGGTTCTTCAGGGGCGCGGGGTAGCTGTGGTTGTACTCCGGCGTGAGGATCACGAAGGCGTCGGCCCGCTCCAGCCGCGGGGTCACCGCGCCCAGCGCCGCGGCGTCCTCCGAGGACAGCTCCCTGGAGAGGTGCATCGGCAGCGGGTGCTCGGCGAGGTCGATGATGTCGACCTCGACGTCGCAGCGCTCCGCGAGCCGCGCCTCGAACCACTTGGAGATGGTGGTCGCGAAGCGGCCCTCGCGGGTGGAGGCGATGATGACGGCGAGGCGGTAGGTGTTCTCGGACATGGGGTCCCCCGAGGATCTGTGCCGGTGGGATGACCGGCCCTGGCTGATGACCGGAAGCTTGTTACCTCAAGTTTGCTTGAGGTCAAGCGTGGTCTTCCGCTTTCGGGTTGGCCGTTGCCGGGTGCGAGTTTGTTGTGGTTGCGGTTCGGGTGGCCTCAAGCGCCGGCCGGGCTGGTTTGTGGTGGGTGCCGGGGGTGGGTCTTCCGGGCTGGGGACCTGGAACGCGGTGCGGGTGCCGTTTCGCGTGTTGAGTGCCCCGAATTCGCACCGCGTTCCAGAACCCCACCCTCCAGCCCCACCCCCTCCCACCGGAGGGCGAGTGCGGGACGTGTCCGCTTCAGGGTTCGCATTCAGCCCGTTGGGGGCACCTCCGTTAGCTGGGGGAGATTGAGGACAACGCGCGAAGCGAGTTGCGGGGTCTGGGGCGCAGCCTCCCCACGCGGCGGAGCCGCATATCGGATGCAGCCGGGAAGGGGCGGGGCAGGGGAACAAAGCCCGCCGCAGGCGCCACAGGACCGTACCCGGCCACGAACCAGCCCCGCGCAGCGACCCGTTGGGTCAGAACGCCGCGCGGATCTCGCCCACCCGCACCGCCCCGCCAAGGAGAGGCACCGAAGACATCCGGGCGACCGCCGGCACGGACACCCCCAGCAAGGACAGCGCACGGCCGAGCACCGGCCCCGTCGCCCGCAGCGCGCCGTCGTCGATTTTGAAGGCGAGGGCGCGGCCGTCGGGGAGGGCCACGGCCTGGACCGCTTCGGCGCCCATCTTGGAGAGGGCGCCGGGGACCTCGCGCATCAGCCAGGTGTCGGCGCGGCGCGTGCCGGCGACGTACTCGGGGTGGGCGCGCATCGCGTCCGCGACCCGGCGTTCCGGGGTGCCCGGCTCCGCGAGGACGAAGGTGCGGAAGGCCCGCGCGAGGCCGGTGAGGGAGATCGCCATCAGGGGCGCGCCACAGCCGTCCGTACCGACGTGGGCGACGCGCTCGCCGCTCGTCTCCTCCACGACCTGGAGGGCGAGCCGCTGGAGCGGGTGGTCGGCGGCGAGGTAGGAGGCGGTGTCCCAGCCGTTGACGGCGCAGGCCGCGATCATGGCGGCGTGCTTGCCGGAGCAGTTCATGGTGACGCGGTCGCGGACGTGCCCGGCCGCGAGGTACGCCTCCGCCTCGACGGGGTCGAGGGGCAGGTCGGGCGGGGTCTGCAGGACGTCCTCGGAGAGGCCGAACTCCGTGAGCATCGTCCGCGCCAGCTCAAGGTGGAACGGTTCTCCGGAGTGGCTGGCCGCGGCCAGTGCCAGCCGCTCACCGGAGAGCTCAAGACCGGCCCGCAGCACGGCGGCGGCCTGCATCGGCTTGTTCGCGGAGCGCGGGTAGACGGGCGCGGTCACGTCGCCCAGCGCCAGCTCGACGCTGCCGTCGGCCGCCAGCACCACCAGCGAACCGCGGTGGCGGCCCTCGACGAAGCCGGAACGTACGACCTCGGCGAGGACCGGCGATATGCCGGGGACGACGGCCGTGGCGGGGGAGTCAGTCGAGGAGGTCATCGTCGGCCTTCCGGGGGAGGTGGTGCGGACCGCCCCCGGTGGGTCACGAGAGGAGGTCGTCGACTTGCGCTTCTCCTTCACGGTACCTGCGGGCGATCTCCGCACTGCAATCGTCGGCCGTGCGCTGAAGCGCCTGGCGGCGTACGGACACCTGGCGCTCGTACGTCTCCAGGCGGCGCATGCCGCTCAGCAGCTCGGCGTCGGTGCGGGCGCCCAGGTCGGAGAGTTCCACCTCGGCCAGCATGTCCTCGACGAGCCGCCGGGACTCCTCGCTGTGCGGGGTCCCCAGCGTCACATGGCGGGCGGACGAGCGCTGGGTGGAGGGCCCGTCCGCGAGGATCTCCGACAGCCGCTCCACGACCAGCCGCGCCATGAGCGGGGCCCCCGGCGAGGCGCGGCGTGCCAGCTCGGCCCGCAGGATGTCCACGCGGCCCTGGAGGAGGCGCCGTACGTAGCTGAGATCCGCCTCGTCCCGCTGCGCGTCCCTGCGCAGCACGCGCAGCTCCGCCAGGCTCAGCTCGCGCAGCTCCCGCGCGGGGACGTCCGCCAGCCGCCCGGCGCGCTGGCTCGGCGGCCTCGGGTGCAGGCTGTCCGCTGTCTTGAGCATGGGACCGTCCTCAATGGGTGTGGACATGCGCTTTCCGT
This sequence comes from Streptomyces sp. NPDC020379, assembly GCF_044387105.1. NCBI lineage: Bacteria > Bacillati > Actinomycetota > Actinomycetes > Kitasatosporales > Streptomycetaceae > Streptomyces > Streptomyces sp. NPDC020379. Next base: position 335,311 of record NZ_JBIRVR010000003.1, on the reverse strand, counting down.
TCCCCTGGGGCGGCGCGCGTCCGGGGCACGTCGCCCGTGCGAACACCGCCTGCACGCATCGTGCCACTGTGTGATGCCCGGGCGCAGGGTCTCTCCACCCGAACGGCCCTGGATGGACGCAGGGCATCATGGTCCGTATGCGTGCAGTGGTGCAGAGGGTGGACGGGGCGAGCGTCGTCGTCGACGGTGAGACCGTAGGCGAGATCATCGGACAGGGCCTGTGCGTGCTTGTCGGAGTGACGCATGAGGACACGGAGCAGAAGGCGGCGCAGCTCGCCCGCAAGCTGTGGTCGCTGCGGATCCTGTCCGACGAGAAGTCCTGTTCGGACGTGGGGGCGCCGCTGCTGGTGATCTCCCAGTTCACTCTCTACGGTGACGCGCGGAAGGGGCGGCGGCCTACGTGGAACGGGGCAGCGCCGGGTTCTGTGGCCGAGCCGCTCGTGGAGGCGGTCGTCTCCGAGCTCCGGGCGCTGGGCGCGCGGGTGGAGACGGGGCGCTTCGGGGCGGACATGAAGGTGTCGTTGACGAACGACGGTCCGTTCACGGTCCTTGTGGAGGTGTAGGGGTTTTCTTCCCCCCCAGCCAGATCCAGCCCGTTGGGGGCACCTCCCAGCGGTAGCTGGGGGAGTTCGAGGACGCGGCCGCGGGCCGCTCCCGCCGCAGGCGGCAACGCACCCGCACCCGGAAGCGCACCCGCACCCCCGCCCCGGCGAACCCTACGGCTCCACCACCACCTCCTGCGAAGCAGCCGTCGCCTCGCCCACAAGCAGCCCCGCGTCCGTCGCGACGTTCCGCTTCACCAGCGCCAGAGCGATCGGCCCCAGCTCGTGATGGCGCGCCGCCGTCGTGATGAAGCCGAGCTGCCGCCCCTCGGGGCCGTCCGAGGCCAGGCGGACCGGCGCGCCGTGTGCCGGGAGGGAGACCTCGCTGCCGTCCAGGTGCAGGAAGACCAGGCGGCGCGGCGGCTTCCCCAGGTTGTGGACGCGGGCGACCGTCTCCTGGCCGCGGTAGCAGCCCTTCTGGAGGTGGACGGCCGTGCCGATCCAGCCCAGCTCGTGGGGGATGGTGCGGTGGTCGGTCTCCAGGCCCAGGCGGGGGCGGTGGCCCTCGACGCGCAGCGCCTCGTACGCGAGCACGCCCGCCACCGGGCCGTGCGCGGCGGCGAAATCCGCCAGGCTCGCGCGCGGCAGGAAGAGATCGCGGCCGTGCGCTGTCTCGCGCACCCGCACGCCCTCGGGGACCTCGGTGATCGAGCCCGCGGGGAGGTGGACGACGGCGAAGTCGTCCGTGCGGTCGGCGACCTCGACGCGGTAGAAGAACTTCATGCTCTCCAGATAGGCGATCAGGCCGCCCTGGGTGCCGGGCTCGACGTGCGCCCAGGTCGTCTCGCCGTCGTCCACCAGATAGAGCGCGTGCTCGATGTGGCCGTTGGCGGAGAGGACCAGCGCCTCCGTGGCCTGCCCGGCCGGGAGGTCGGTCACGTGCTGGGTGATGAGCAGGTGCAGCCAGCTCAGCCGGTCGGCGCCGGTGACGGTGACGACGCCGCGGTGCGAGAGGTCGACGAGACCGGACCCTCCGGCGAGCGCGCGCTGCTCGCGGAAGAGGTCGCCGTAGTGCGCGGCGACGCCCTCGTCGGGAGCCTCGGCGGCGACGGCGCCGGGCAGCGAGAGCAGCGGGCTGGCTTTCGAATGACGCAGCATGCGCACAAGCCTACGACCCGCCGGCGGCCGCCTTCGAGGAGCAGTCGGCGCACCGGCCGAAGATCGCGAAGTGCTTCATGTCGGTGTCGAAGCCGAAGGTCTCGCGCAGTCGCGCCGTGAACGGCTCGGCCACCGCCAGGTCGGCCTCGATCACAGTCGTGCAGTCGCGGCAGACGAGGTGTATGTGGTGGTGCCGGTCGGCGAGGTGGTAGGTCGGGGCGCCGTGCCCGAGGTGGGCGTGGCTGACCAGGCCCAGCTCCTCCAGCAGCTCCAGGGTCCGGTAGACCGTGGAGATGTTGACCCCGCCCGCCGTGCGCCGGACCTCGGTGAGGATGTCGTCCGGTGTCGCGTGCTCCAGCCGGTCGACCGCCTCCAGGACGAGCTGGCGCTGCGGCGTCAGCCGGTAGCCGCGCTTACGGAGGTTGCTCTGCCAGTCGGTGTCCACCACGCCACCAGTCTAGGCAGCGTCAGGCGCCGCGGACCCCCTTGAGGAAGCCGGCGAGCGCCGCGATGGCCGCGGGGTTGCGGGGGCTCTCGACGAGGTCGACGTAGTCGAGGACGAAGATGCGGTCGTTCTTGACGGCGGAGACGTTCGCCAGCGGGCCGTAGGACTTCAGGAAGCGCTTCTTCTGCTCCGCGCTCACGTCCCCGTAGTTGTTGATCACGATGACGTCGGGGTCGCGCTCCACGACCGTCTCCCAGCCGACCTCGGTCCAGGAGTCCTTGAGGTCCTTCATCACATGGTCGCCGCCGGCCTTGGTGATGATGTCGTGCGGCCCCGCGTAGGCGCCCGCGGTGGTGGGCTTGTCCTGGCCGCTGTCGTAGAGGAAGACCTTGGGCTTCGGGGCGTCCGCCGGGACCTGCGCCTGCGCGTCGGCGACCTGCTTCTTGAAGCCGTCGATCAGCTTTCGCGCCCGGTCCTCGACGTCGAAGACCTTGCCGAGCGTCTCCAGGTCGGTGTAGAGCGCCTCCAGCGGCGGCATCACGCCGCGCGAGCTCCCCGTGCCGTTGTGGCAGGACTCGGTCAGGACATACGACCCGACGCCCAGCTTCTTCAGGGCGGCCGGGGTGAAGCCGTTGCCCTCGCCGAAGCCGTAGTTCCAGCCCGCGAAGACGAGATCGGCCTTGGCGTCCAGGACGAGCTCCTTGGTGATCTCCTTCTTGGACAGCCACTTCACCTTCTTGTAGCCGTCCGCCCACGGCACCGACCGGCGGTCGCCCTTGTAGTCGGGCGCCACATAACCCGCCATGTGGTCCTCAAGGCCGAGCGCGAACATGATCTCCGCGATGCCGACGTCATTGGTGACCACCCGCTGCGGGGCCTTGTCGTACGTCGTCCTCACCCCGCAGTTCTCCACGGTCACGGGGTAGTGCCCGGAAGCCTTCGCCTCGGCGGGGGAGTCCGGGGAATCCGACACCTTCGCTCCGCAGCCCGCGAGGGCCAGGGCGGCGAGCAGGGCGACGGCGGTGCGCAGAGCACGCATGGGGCGGGTCCTTACGGGGTCGGGAGACGGTCGAAGAGCAGGCGCGTGGCGCCGGACTCGGGGTGCGGTACGCGGTGGGCCCGTACGCCGAAGACGTCGGCGAGCAGCTCGGCGGTCAGCACCTCGTCCGGCGGGCCGGACGCCACGACGCGGCCGCCCGCGATGACGTACAGCGCGTCGCAGTGCGTGGCGGCCAGGTTCAGGTCGTGCAGCGCGGCCAGGACCGTCAGCCCCGCGCCGCGTACGAGCGAGAGGACCTCCAGCTGCTGGGCGATGTCCAGGTGGTTGGTGGGCTCGTCCAGGACCAGCACCTTCGGCTGCTGGGCCAGGGCGCGGGCGATCAGCACACGCTGCTTCTCGCCGCCCGACAGGGTGGGGAAGGCACGCCCGGCGAGGTGGCCCGCACCGACCCGCTCCAGGGCCGCCGCGCACACCGCGCCGTCCTCGGCGGTGGCCCGCGCGGCGGCGCCCTGGTGCGGCAGCCGGCCCATCGCGACGATCTCCGCGACGGTGAAGTCGAACTCGCTCGCCGACTCCTGCGGCAGCGCGGCCAGCCGCCGGGCGCCCTCGCGGGCGGTCAGCGCGTGCAGGTCGTCGCCGTCCAGCCGTACGGTGCCGGTGGCCGGGCGCAGCGCGCGGTAGACGCAGCGCAGCAGGGTGGACTTGCCGCTGCCGTTCGGGCCGATCAGACCCACGAACTCCCCGGTCCCCGCCCGCAGCGCGATCTCCGCCACGAGGCGGGCGCCCGCGATCTCGACCGACAGGTCCTCGATGTCGACGCGCATGGTCAGGCCCCTCCGAAGCTGTAGCCGCGGCGGCGCATGAGCAGCACGAAGCAGGGCACGCCGATGATCGCGGTGATGACGCCGACCGGCAGTTCCACGGGCGCCAGCAGCAGCCGGGAGACGATGTCGACCCACACCAGCAGCACCGCGCCCAGCAGCGGGGCCACGGCCAGCACCCGGCGGTGGTCGGCGCCGACGAGCATGCGGGTGATGTGCGGGACCATCAGGCCGACGAAACCGATCGCCCCGCTGACGGCGACGACGGCGCCGGTGACGGCGGCCGCCACGACGAACAGCTCGCGGCGCAGCCGGTCGGGGGCGACGCCGAGCGCGGCGGCCGTCTCGTCGCCCATGGCCAGGGCGTTGAGGCCGCGCGCCGTCCACAGCAGATACCCGAGCCCGGCCAGCACGACCGCGGCCGCGATCGGCACGGACGCCCAGGTGGCGCCCGCCAGGCTGCCGAGCAGCCACATCATGGCCGAGCGGGCGGCCTCGCCGCGGTCGGCGCTGAAGACCATCAGGGTGGTGACGGCCGAGAAGCCGTAGTACATCGCGGAGCCGGTCAGCACCAGCCGCAGCGGCGTCAGGCCCTGCGGGGTGCGGGCGGCGAGGTAGACGAGCAGCATCGCGGCGAGCGCCGAGGCGAAGGCGGCGCCGGACAGCGCCCAGACGCCCAGGGAGCCCAGCGCCCCGAAGAGCAGCACGGCGTTGGCGCCGACGGCCGCGCCCGAGGAGATGCCGAGGACGAAGGGATCGGCGAGCGCGTTGCGGACCATGGCCTGCACGGCCACGCCCACGGAGGCCAGCCCCGCGCCGACGACGGCGGCCAGCAGGGCGCGCGGGAAGCGCAGCTCCCACACGATGGTGTAGGCGGAGACCTCGTCCGGCGCGATGGTCCCGCCGGTCAGCCCGGCCCGCAGGAAGCGGAACGTCTCGCCCCAGGTGATCCCGGCCGCGCCGAGGCCGACCGCGCACACGAGGGAGACCAGCAGGGCCACGCCCAGCCCGGCCAGCAGGGGCGGCAGCGGCGGCCGCCGGAGTGGCGGCGGTCCGCCGGTGGTCACGGTGGCCTGGAGGGTGGTCGCCACGGGGTACGCCTTGGGCTCGGGCCGCTTCGTACGTACCAAGGAGCGGCCCGGGACGAGGAGTGCGCCCGGGTGTCCCCTCGCAGTCCACGGCGAGTTGTCAGGAGCTGACGCCGCCGCGGGTGATCGGGCTCGCGGAAGGCCCCTGGGGGGCCTTCCGCCTACCGTTGCGGGTCAGCGCCGGACTTCGACCGGACTTCCCCCGCGGGGCGCTTCTTCGAGTCGTACGGGTCGTGCTCAGCCGGTGTAGGGCGTGCCGTCCTGGTTGAAGAAGGCGACGCCGTCCGGCATGTCGTCGGGCAGGCTCGCGGCCCACTCCTTGAGGTCGGCGACCTTCTTCAGGTGCGCCGACATGTAGGGGCGCAGCGGCACCTCGGGGGTGGCCTTCTCGCCGACCCACATCAGGTCGCCCTTGACATAGCCGTAGAGGCGCTTGCCGCCTGTGTACGGACCGGCGGCCGCGGTGCGGGCGACGGCGTCCGTCGCCAGGTCGATCTGCGGCTTCTGGTCGGCCAGCTCGCCGTACCAGACCTCGGCGACGCCCTGGTCGCGGATCATGACGATCTCGACCTTGCGGTCCTTGTCGATCCGCCAGTAGCCGCTCTCGGTCTCCAGCGGGCGGACCATCTTGCCCTCACCGTCGAGCACCCAGCTGTGCGACGTGTACTCCAGGAAGTCACGGCCGTCGTGCGTGAAGGTGACTTCCTGCCCGAAGTTGCACTTCTCGGAGCCGGGGAAGTCGGCGACGCCGGCACCCTCCCACTTGCCGAGGAGGAAGACGAGGGGCACGAGGTCCGGGTGGAGGTCGGACGGAATCTCGATCATGGGCTCAGACGATCTGTAGGAGACGGTGAGGGAGAACGGTCAGCTGCCGTGGGTCAGCGCTGGCCCTGGTAGAGCTTCTTCCAGGTCAGCCCGGCGAAGGCGAGCACGCCGACGGCGACCAGCACGAGCAGGGTGGTGAAGACTGCCTCAAGCACGAGCGTGCTCCTCGGTCGGAGAGAGGGGGTACGGACCGCCCCCGAGTCTAGTCGGACGCGTCGGGAGCGGCTCTGTGAGGTGGGTGGCACGCGGTGGGACCCGCCTACAGTGAGCGCATGGCGAAGAAGAAGCTTGTCCTCAAGGTCACGGCGGGCGCGGACGCGCCCGAGCGCTGCTCCCAGGCATTCACGGTCGCGGCCGTCGCCGTGGCCAGTGGTGTCGAGGTCTCCCTGTGGCTCACCGGCGAGGCGTCGTGGTTCGCGCTCCCCGGCCGGGCGGCGGAGTTCTCCCTGCCGCACGCGGCGCCGCTGCCGGAACTGATCGAGGGGATCCGGGTCGGTGGGGGTCTCATCACGGTGTGCACGCAGTGCGCGGCGCGCCGCGACATCGAGGAGAAGGATCTGATCGAGGGCGCGCGGATCGCCGGCGCGCAGGTGTTTGTGGCGGAGGCGATGGGGGACGGCGTGCAGGCGTTGGTGTACTGAGCCGTTGTGAGGGCCGAGGGGGGCGTGGCGCCTGCGGCGGGCCTTTCCCGCTACCCGCCCCTTCCCGGAACCGGTGAAGACCCCGGATTCCCGGAACCGGGGAGACCCCGGACCCCAGTGCCCTGCGGGCGCGTCCTCGATCGCCGGACGGGCTGGTCGCTAGCGCCGCCTCTTCCCGTCCAGCTCGTCCCACCACTCATCAGACTTCGGGTCGCCCGACGGATCGTCCCACCAGCGGTCATCCGGCCCGTGCCGGTTCGCGACGATCGCGGCCACCGGGGGGATGACCATGGCGAAGAGGCACATGCCCACCGCGGCCGGCACGGACCACAGCCGCACCACGCCCCACGCCAGGACGAACATGCCGATGCACGTCCCCATCATGGCGAAGTACCAGTGCCGGCGCCGCGCGTACATACACCCACCGTACGACCGGACCCCGCACGGCGCGAAGGGCCGCACCCCGATCATGGCGTCCAACCCCGGGGTGTGGCCCTCCGGCCGATCGCGAGCCGTCAGACGGCGATGGCGACCTCCGCGAGGGCGCCCTTCTCGGCGACGACGACCTTGCGGTCGGCGGTCGCCCCGGGCACCAGCGCGCGCAGCGTCCATGTGCCCTCGGCGGCGTAGAACCGGAACTGACCGGTCGCGGACGTCGGGACCTCGGCGGTGAACTCGCCGTTGCTGTCCAGGAGTCGGACGTAGCCGGTGACGGGCTGGCCGTCGCGGGTCACGGAGCCCTGGATGGTGGTCTCACCGGGCTTGGCGGTCGACGCGTCGGGGCCGCCGGCCTTTGCTCCACACATAAGCGTTCCTTGAGGGGGAGGGGAAGGGTCAGTTGGCGCCGAGCTCGATCGGCACGCCGACGAGGGAGCCGTACTCGGTCCAGGAACCGTCGTAGTTGCGGACGTTCCGCTGGCCGAGCAGCTCGTGCAGCACGAACCACGTGTGCGCGGAGCGCTCACCGATGCGGCAGTAGGCGATGGTGTCCTTGGACAGATCGACGCCGGCGGCCTCGTAGATCGCCTTGAGCTCGTCGTCCGACTTGAACGTGCCGTCGTCGTTGGCCGACTTCGACCACGGGATGTTGCGCGCGGTCGGGATGTGGCCGGGGCGCTGCGACTGCTCCTGCGGGAGGTGCGCCGGGGCGAGCAGCTTGCCGCTGAACTCGTCGGGGGAGCGGACGTCGACGAGGTTGAGCGTGCCGATGGCCGCCACCGCGTCGTCGCGGAACGCGCGGATCGAGGTGTCCTGCGGCCGCGCCCGGTATTCCGTACGCGCCCGCTGCGGCACCTCGGCCACGAGGTCGCGGGAGTCGAGCTCCCACTTCTTGCGGCCGCCGTCGAGGAGCTTCACGTCCTGGTGGCCGTAGAGCTTGAAGTACCAATACGCGTACGCCGCGAACCAGTTGTTGTTGCCGCCGTAGAGGACGACGGTGTCGTCGACCGCGATGCCCTTCTCCGACAGCAGCTTCTCGAAGCCGGCCTGGTCGACGAAGTCGCGGCGCACGGGGTCCTGGAGGTCGGTCTTCCAGTCGATCCGGACCGCGTTCCTGATGTGGTTCTTGTCGTAGGCCGAGGTGTCCTCGTCGACCTCGACGATGACGGTCTTCGGGTCGTCGATCCGGGCCTGTACCCAGTCGGCGTCCACCAGGACGTCACTGCGGCTCATGCTGTTCTCCTCCGGGGCGGTTGCAAGTGTGCGCGGTGAGCTTCCGGATGAAGGGAGCGTGCGTTGCCGCGCAGCGGTTGGTGCGGTGGCCTCGACGGGCCGAGGGGGAACGAGCGCGGGGCGGGCGGCGGCGTTGGAGTGTGCCGGGTGCGCGCCCCCGTCAGACATCGCGACAGAGCATGGCGGCGACGCGGCATAGGTCGACTGCCCGCCGCTTCGTGAGGTCCGCCTGTCGCTTCATGGGTCGATCGTAGGGAGGGGTGGGTGGGCGTGTCACCGGTGTGTTGAATGCTGAGACGAAATCTTCCGTGATGTGGGATTTCGGGGTGGAGCCGAGCGGCCGGGTGGGGCGGGGGCGCCGTCCGGGGCCCGGGAATCCTGGCTTGCGGACGCGGTTGTCTCGCAGGGTGGATTTCCTGGGGCGGGTCCGTCGCGGCTTGCCATGGGGTGGCCTCAGGCGCCGGCCGGGCCTGGGTCTGTGGTGGGTCCGGTGGAGGTGGCTGGGGGAGGCGACGGGTCCGCGGGTCGGGGTCTGGGGCAGCGCCCCGGTTCCGGGAAGGGGCGGGCAGGGGAAAAAGCCCGCCGCAGGCGGCCCCCGGTCAACCCGCCAGATTCACATGCGACCCAGCCAGCGTGATGTCCACGCCATCCCCCGTCGCCACGACCTGATCCAGCTTCAGCCCCCGCGGCAACCCACTGATCTTCCGATCAAAATCGATCTTCTGCCGGATCAGCTGCTCCAAGCCAGGAAACCCCTGAGCCGGAATCGACTCCGCCCGCACACTGATCGTGTCGCCCCCGGATACCGAGACCGTCGATTCGACGCTGCGCTCGATGCTCTGGCCCATGGCCGAGATCTTGCCGGTGACCTTCACCTGGCTCTTGCCCGCCGCGTTCGTGCCGCCGTAGCCGACCGTCACGGCCGGGTCGTTCACGGCCTTGGTGAGGTCGGCGTACGAGATGTGGGCGGTGCCCGTCGCGCGGTCGGCGACGGCGGAGGTGAAGCTGCTGTTGATCTTCACGTCCTGGAGCTTCGCGTCGAAGCCGGTGACGCGGACCGACTTCTCGCCGTCCCCGGCGGTCACGCCGTCGAGCTTCACATCGACCTCGTCGAGGGAGGAGCTCGCGATCTGGGTGAGGAAGGGAAAGCCCTTGATGGATACGTCGGGGGTGCCCGAGAGGTTCTGCGAGCTGCGTATCTTCTCGGCGGCCTGGTCCTCGGCGAAATAGACCGCGACGCGGTCGGCACCCACGAACAGGGCCCCCAGGACGACGGCGATGATCAGGGTTATTCGTAGCGCGCGCATCGGTTTCTCTCGCTCCCCCGGGTCACGGTCAGGCCCCCTGCCTGTGCAGGGAGCCTAACCGGACGGCGCGGAAAACCGGCGAACCCGCTGATCAGGGGACGATCAGCCGAGAGCCCGGCCGAGCACGTAGACGGCCGGGGCGGCCGCCGCCAGCGGGAGCGCGACGCCCGCCGTCATGTGCACGAAGCGGGACGGGTAGTCGTAGCTCGCCGCGCGCAGCCCGGCCAGCGCGCAGACGCCCGCGGCCAGGGCGAGCAGCGCCGCGGAGGTCCCGAAACCGGTCAGCTGGCCGGTCGCGACGCCCGAGCCCGCGGCCGCGATCAGGGCGACGACGGGGGAGGCGACCGACGGCAGGGGCAGCGCGCGGGCCAGTGCCGTCACCGCCACCGCGACCGCGCCGATCACGACGGCGTCGGAGGTCGTGGCGGCCAGGTGCCCGGCCGCGACCACCGTGAGGGCGGCCGAGGCGCCGGCGACCATCAGACCGTACAGCCGCTCGTCGGGCGCGGCGTTGCTGCGCAGCTGGAGCACCAGCGTCAGCAGCACCCACACGCCGAGCGTGCCCATGAGCACGGTCGGCGCCTGGTCGGCGTCCGTGGCCAGCAGCCCGATGTCCGCGGCCAGACCGCCGAGGAAGGCGAGCGCGATGCCCTGCCGGGCCGGCCACATGCCGTTGAGCCGGAACCAGCCCGCCGCCGTCACCGCCTGGAGCAGCGCCACCGGCACGGCCAGCGCGACGTGCCCGAGCGGCGCGGCCGCCGCGAGCAGACCCGCGAGCACGGCGGTCAGCACGGCGGGCCGGAAGCCCGGCGCGAGGATCTGCGGGCGGCCCTCCGCCTTGGCCTTCTCGGCCGCGGTCATCGGCCGCTCCGGAGCTGCGGGCGCGGGCGGCACCTGCGAGGAAGCGGCAGACCGCGCCTCAGGCTGTGCGGAAGGCCGCTCGGCCGGCATCTGCCCGAAGCCGTCCGCCTCCGGCGCCGCCGCGCGGCCGTGGCTCGCGAACGCGCCGTCCTGCGCGGGCTCGCCGGGCCACGACGCGCCGTAGCCCTGATCCGCCGCCGAGGGCGCGACCGGCTGCTGCCAGGTCTGCGTGTCCCAGGTCGGGGTCTGCCAGGTCTGCGTCACGGGCTCCTGCTGCGCGTAGCCCTGCTGCCCGCCCTGCGTCGTGGGCCACGCCGAGGGGCTCTGCGGCTGCTGGGGCTGTGCTTGCGCGTACGGGTCGTACGGCTGATAGGCGTCGTAGCCGGGCTGGGCCGGAGGCTGTACGCCCTGCTGGTCGTAGGGACCGTACGGTTCACGTGGTTCGTACGGTTCGTAGGGCTCTCGCTGCCCGTATCCGTTGTGCGGCTGATTGCTCATCGTGCCGGGGTCACCCTCCTGCGAAGGGCGGGAGCACCTCGACGGTGCCGCCCTCGGCCAGTTGGACCGTCGTGTGGTCGCGTGTGCCGACCGGGTCGCCGTCCACGAGGAACGAGCAGCGCTGGAGCACCCGGGCGAATTCGGGGCGCTCCAAGTGGCGCCGCCGGGCCGCGTCCAGCGCGTCCGCGAGCGTGCGCGCGGCGTACGGCTCCTCGGCCGTGCCCGCCGCGGCCTTCGCCGCGGCCCAGTAGCGGATCGTGCCCGCCGGCCCCGGCTGCCTCGGCAGCTCCACCGGCCGCGCCGGTTGTGTCGTCGCCACGGCGACCCCTTTCCTTCATGTGCGGCTCCCATGATGACGGGTGTATGCGGAGTCACGACGCCCACCTGCAAAACGGGAAGCCGTGTGGCGGGGGCCTCACATAGGCTGCATGTGTGTTGGTACGACTTACGCGGGCGTATCTGAGGCCCTACTCCAAACCCATCGCGCTGATCGTGCTCCTACAGCTCGTCCAGACGCTCGCCACGCTCTACCTGCCCACCCTGAACGCGGACATCATCGACGGCGGTGTCGTCAAGGGTGACACGGGATACATCCTCCGCTACGGCGGCTGGATGCTCGGGGTGACCCTCGTCCAAGTCGTGTGCGCCGTGGGCGCCGTGTACTTCGGCGCCCGGACGTCCATGGCGCTGGGGCGCGACCTGCGCGCCGCCGTCTTCGACCGGGTGCAGTCCTTCTCCGCCCGCGAGGTGGGCCAGTTCGGCGCGCCCTCGCTGATCACCCGGACGACCAATGACGTCCAGCAGGTCCAGATGCTGGTCCTGATGGCGTTCACGCTGATGGTGTCCGCCCCGATCATGTGCGTCGGCGGCATCGTGATGGCGCTCAACCAGGATGTGCCGCTCTCCGCGCTGCTCCTGGTGATCGTCCCGATCCTCGGCATCATCGTGTCGCTGATCATCTGGCGGATGCGCCCGGTCTTCCGGGGCGTCCAGGAGCGCATCGACACGGTCAACCGCGTGCTGCGCGAGCAGATCACCGGCATCCGTGTCATCCGCGCCTTCGTCCGCGACACCCACGAGCGGCGGCGCTTCGGGGGTGCCAACACCGAGTTGATGGACGTCTCGCTCAAGGCCGGCCGGCTGATGTCGCTGATGTTCCCGTCGGTGATGCTGGTCGTGAACCTCTCCTCGATCGCCGTCCTGTGGTTCGGCGGCCACCGCATCGACGGCGGCCACATGGAGATCGGCGCGCTGACGGCCTTCCTCAGCTATCTGATGCAGATCCTGATGTCGGTCATGATGGCCACCTTCATGTTCATGATGGTGCCGCGCGCCGAGGTCTGCGCCGAGCGCGTCCAGGAGGTCCTCTCCACCGACTCCAGCGTCGTGCCCCCGGCCGCGCCGGTCACCCGGCTGCGCCGCTCCGGCCATCTGGAGCTCACCGGCGTGGAGTTCCGCTTCCCCGGCGCCGAGGAGCCCGTCCTCAAGGACGTCTCGCTGGTCGCCCGGCCCGGCGAGATCACCGCCGTGATCGGCTCCACCGGCAGCGGCAAGTCCACGCTGCTCGGCCTGGTGCCCCGGCTCTTCGACGCCACGGCGGGCACGGTCCTGGTCAACGGCGAGGACGTCCGCGAGATCGACCCCGTGCTGATCTCCGAGACCGTCGGCCTCGTCCCGCAGAAGCCCTATCTCTTCTCCGGCACCGTCGCCTCCAACCTCCGCTACGGCAAGCCCGACGCGACCGACGAGGAGCTGTGGCACGCGCTGGAGACCGCGCAGGCCCGCGACTTCGTCGAGAGCATGGACCTCGGCCTGGAGGCGTCCATCGCCCAGGGCGGCTCCAACGTCTCCGGCGGCCAGCGCCAGCGCCTGGCCATCGCCCGCGCCCTGGTCCGCCGCCCGGAGATCTATCTCTTCGACGACTCCTTCTCCGCGCTCGACTACGCCACCGACGCGCGGCTGCGCGCCGCGCTGGCCCGTGAGACCGGGGACGCGACCGTCGTCATCGTCGCCCAGCGGGTGTCCACCATCCGTGACGCCGACCGCATCGTCGTCCTCGACGAGGGCCGGGTCGTCGGCACCGGCACCCACACCGAGCTGATGGCGTCGAACGAGACCTACCGGGAGATCGTGCTCTCCCAGCTCACCGAGGAGGAGGCGGCGTGACGTCCCCGGAAAAGCCGGCGCAGCCGGGCCAGGAGGGCGGGCAGCCCGGCGAAGGGTCCGGCGGGACGCCGCGCAGAGGCCCCGCCCCGGCGGCCGGCATAGGCCGCTTCATGGGCGGCCAGCCCACCGAGAAGTCCATGGACTTCGCGGGCTCCAGCAAGCGGCTGCTGGCCGTGCTCCGGCCCGAGCGGGCCCTGATCACCGTGGCCCTGCTGCTCACCCTGGGCAGCGTCACGCTGTCCGTGCTCGGCCCCAAGATCCTCGGCCGGGCCACCGACCTGATCTTCGCCGGCGTCGTCGGCCGGGGCTTCCCCGAGCACGTGACCAAGGCCCAGGCCATCGACGCCATGCGGCAGAAGGGCGACGGCAAGGTCGCCGACCTGCTCTCCTCCGTCGACTTCACCCCCGGCAAGGGCATCGACTTCGGCGCCGTCGGCGACGTCCTGCTCTGGGTGCTGCTGATCTACGTCGCCGCCTCCGTCTTCGCGCTCATCCAGGCCCGCATCGCCACCGTCGTCGTCCAGCGCTCGGTCTTCCGGCTGCGCCAGCAGGTCGAGGACAAGCTGGGCCGGCTGCCGCTGAGCTACTTCGACAAGCAGCAGCGCGGCGAGGTCCTCTCCCGGGCCACCAACGACATCGACAACATCCAGCAGACCTTCCAGCAGACCCTGAGCCAGATCGTCACCTCCGTGCTCACCATCGCCGGTGTGCTGGCGATGATGTTCTGGATCTCCTGGCTGCTGGCCCTGATCGCGCTGGTCACCGTCCCGGTCTCCGTGATCGTCGCGACCCGCGTCGGCAAGCGGGCGCAGCCGCAGTTCGTCGCGCAGTGGAAGAGCACGGGCAAGCTCAACGCCCACATCGAGGAGATGTACACCGGCCACTCCCTGGTCAAGGTCTTCGGCCGGCAGAAGGAGTCCGCCGAGACCTTCCGCAAGGAGAACGAGGACCTCTACGCGGCCGGCTTCAAGGCGCAGTTCATCTCCGGGATCATCCAGCCCGCGATGATGTTCATCGGCAACATCAACTACGTGCTCGTCGCCGTCGTCGGCGGTCTGCGCGTCGCCTCCGGCTCGCTGTCCATCGGTGACGTCCAGGCGTTCATCCAGTACTCGCGGCAGTTCAGCCAGCCGCTCACCCAGGTCGCCTCCATGGCCAACCTCGTGCAGTCCGGCGTCGCCTCCGCGGAGCGCGTCTTCGAACTGCTCGACGCCGAGGAGCAGTCCGCCGACGCGGCCGCCCCGGCGGAGCCGCGCCCGGTGCGCGGCGAGGTCGCCTTCGAGGAGGTCTCCTTCCGCTACGAGGCCGACAAGCCGCTCATCGACGGCCTCTCCCTGACCGTGAGCCCCGGCCAGACGGTCGCCATCGTCGGCCCCACCGGCGCGGGCAAGACCACCCTGGTCAATCTGCTCATGCGGTTCTACGAGGTGAGCGGCGGCCGCATCACCCTCGACGGCGCCGACATCGCCGCCATGCCGCGCGAGGAGCTGCGCTCCCACATCGGCATGGTCCTCCAGGACACCTGGCTCTTCGGCGGCACCATCGCCGAGAACATCGCCTACGGTGCCGAGGGCGCCTCCATGGAGAAGATCGTCGAGGCCGCGAAGGCCACCCACGTCGACCGCTTCGTCCGCACCCTCCCCGACGGCTACGACACCGTCATCGACGAGGAGGGCTCCAACGTCAGCGTCGGCGAGAAGCAGCTCATCACCATCGCCCGCGCGTTCCTGGCCGAGCCGGAGATCCTCGTCCTCGACGAGGCCACCAGCTCCGTCGACACCCGCACGGAGGTGCTGATCCAGCACGCCATGGCTCAGCTGCGGACGGGCCGCACGAGCTTTGTGATCGCCCACCGGCTCTCCACGATCCGGGACGCGGACGTGATCCTGGTGATGGAGTCGGGGCACATCGTGGAGCAGGGGACGCACGAGTCTCTGCTGGAGGCGGACGGGGCGTATGCGCGGCTTTATGCGGCGCAGTTCGCGGAGGCGGTTGCCGGGGGCTGAGCGGTTTTTGTCTGCGGGTGCGTTGCCGGGTGCGGGTCCGTTGTGCTTTCGGTGGGGTGCCGGGTGCGAGTTTGTTGTGGTTGCGGTTCGGGTGGCCTCAAGCGCCGGCCGGGCTGGTTTGTGGTGGGTGCCGGGGGTGGGTCTTCCGGGCTGGGGACCTGGAACCCGGTGCGGGTGCCCTTTGCGTATTGAGTGCCGCGAATTCGCACCGCGTTCCAGAACCCCACCCTCCAGCCCCACCCCCTCCCACCGGAGAGCGAGTGCGGGACGTGTCCGCTTCAGGGTTCGCATTCAGCCCGTTGGGGGCACCTCCCAGCGCTAGCTGGGGGAGTTTGAGGACAACGCGCGAAGCGTGTTGCGGGGTCTGGGGGCTTGCCCCCGGTTTCGGGAAGGGGCGGGTAGGGGAAGAAGCCCGCCGCAGGCGCCGACCGGCCGGCCGCCGGGGCCTGGGGCACGTGCCCCAGTGCGGGAAGGAGCGGGCTGGCAAAAGCCCGCCGAACGCGCCACGCGCCCCCATGCCTCAACGCGCCCCCCATGCCGCGATGTCAAGCCCCACCCCCCACGACCACCCGAAGTGACCGACGAAACACAAGGTCATGCAAAATCGTCCGGCCACCGCAAAGCCCCGTGGGCTATCCTGCTGCGCAGAGAGGATCCGGGCAGAGCAGCCCCCGGGTCCTTTTGTGCATTCAGACGCGCGCCCGCGCGGATGAGCGCAAGCGCGCTCCAGGGCGCGCACCCCGAAGACCGCCAGCACAAAACCGTACGAAGCAGAGCCGCACACTCCCCCAGTGCGTCAGCCTGGGTGGTATCCCCTTTGCAGGGACCGAGGAGGACCGACGTCATGGGCGAGCGAAGCGCGCGCGACACCCGGAAACGTACGACGACCCCGGCAGGGGGCGGCCGATGAGCTCTCTGCTGCTCCTTACCAACGCCCTCCAGCCGTCGACGGAGGTGCTGCCCGCCCTGGGCCTGCTCCTGCACAGCGTGCGGGTGGCCCCCGCCGAGGGGCCGGCGCTGGTGGACACCCCCGGGGCCGACGTCATACTGATCGACGGCCGCCGCGACCTCCCGCACGTACGCAGCCTCTGCCAGCTGCTGCGCTCCACCGGCCCCGGCTGCCCGCTGATCCTCGTGGTCACCGAGGGCGGCCTGGCCGCCGTCACCGCGGACTGGGGCGTCGACGACGTCCTGCTGGACACCGCGGGGCCCGCCGAGGTCGAGGCGCGGCTGCGGCTCGCGATGGGCCGCCAGCAGATCTCCATGGACGACAGCCCGATGGAGATCCGCACCGGCGACCTCTCCGTGGACGAGGCCACCTACAGCGCCAAGCTCAAGGGGCGGGTGCTGGATCTGACCTTCAAGGAGTTCGAGCTCCTGAAGTATCTCGCCCAGCACCCCGGCCGGGTCTTCACCCGGGCCCAGCTGCTCCAGGAGGTCTGGGGCTACGACTACTTCGGCGGCACCCGGACCGTGGACGTCCACGTGCGACGGCTGCGCGCCAAGCTCGGGCCCGAGCACGAGTCCCTGATCGGCACCGTCCGGAATGTCGGGTATCGCTTCGTGCTCCCCGAGAAGCCGGAGAAGGCCGCCGAGCGCCCCGATGACCGCAAGCCGGAAGAGGGGGCCGGGATAGAGTCCGCGCCCCCGGAATCCCATGGTGCTCGACCGGCCAAACGCTAGGTGGACCCGCGTAGACTGCCGCGCGTGGCCAAGGTGACGCGGGACGATGTGGCGAGACTGGCGGGGACGTCGACCGCGGTGGTCAGCTATGTCATCAACAACGGTCCGAGGCCCGTGGCCCCGGCCACGCGCGAGCGTGTCCTCGCCGCGATCAAGGAGCTCGGCTACCGCCCCGACCGGGTCGCCCAGGCCATGGCCTCCCGACGGACGGATCTCATAGGTCTGATCGTCCCGGACGCACGGCAGCCGTTCTTCGCGGAGATGGCACACGCCGTCGAGCAGGCGGCGGCCGAGCGCGGGAAGATGGTCCTCGTCGGCAACTCCGACTATCTCGACGAGCGCGAAGTGCACTATCTGCGCGCGTTCCTGGGCATGCGGGTCTCCGGCCTGATCCTGATCAGCCAGGGCCCCAGCGAGCACGCCGCCGCCGAGATCGACGCCTGGGACGCCCGGGTGGTCCTGATGCACCGGCGCCCCGACGCGATCGACGACGTGGCCGTCGTGACGGATGACGTCGGCGGCGCGCAGCTCGCCACCCGGCACCTCCTGGAGCACGGCCACCCGTACGTCGCCTGCCTCGGCGGTACGGAGGAGACGCCCACCGTCGGCGACCCCGTCACCGACCACGTCGAGGGCTGGCGCCGGGCCATGCGGGAGGCCGGGAAGTCCCTGGAGGGCCGGCTCTTCCAGGCTCCCTACAACCGCTACGACGCCTATCAGGTCGCCCTGAAGCTGCTCTCCGGCCCGGACCGGCCGCCCGCGCTCCTCTGCGCCACGGACGACCAGGCCATCGGCGTCCTGCGCGCCGCGCGCGAGCTCCGCATCGACGTGCCGCGCGACCTGGCCGTGGCGGGCTTCGACGACGTCAAGGAGGCGGCCCTGACGGACCCGCCCCTGACCACCGTCGCCTCCGACCGCATCGCCATGGCCCGGGCCGCGGTGGATCTGGTGTTGGACGACGGCCTCCGCGTGGCCGGCTCGCGCCGCGAGCGCCTCAAGCAGTTCCCTTCGGCGCTGGTGGTCCGCCGGTCCTGCGGCTGCGGCGGCTGAACCCGGTCAACGGATCTGTCCCTTGAGCATCCGGATGAGGGTGCGGAATTGGGTGACGGTGAGGGTGAGGACGGTGGTGGGGTTGTCGCTCTCACGGAGGAGGAGGGTTCCGTTGGGCGAGGTGGTTATGTTCAGGCAGGCGTCGCCTTCGGAGCAGTAACTGGACTGCTGCCAATTGCCGGGGGTCATTGGCCGCTTCCTTCACAATTGTTGGGCGATATTGTGGATGAAGTCGCGTGACTCGCTCTCTTTCAGCGCGATTGCCTCCATCCGGTCAAGCAGTACCCGGTACTTGTTCAACTGCGCCTCGGCGTCGAGCAGCACAGAGCCGTGCGATTGATCGAGGTGCACAGTGTCGAGCTGCGGAACCGGGCCGTGTGCGTAGCAGATGGACTGTGCAGAACCGGGATACGCTCCAGCGTCGAACGGGATCACCAGTACCGTGATGTGTTCCTGCTCGCTGAGCTCCAGCACGTGTTCAAGTTGACGTCGGGTGACCTCGGGGCCGCCGAACTTCATTCGAAGCGCGGCCTCGTGAATGATGGTTGTGTACGGGGTCGGGGTGTCGCGGTAAAGAATCACCTGACGTCTGATCCGGTAAGCCACTCGGTGTTCGACTTCTGGGGGCGAGAGCTCCGTCACGCCATTGCGGAAGACTTCACGTGCGTGTTCCGCTGTCTGCAACAGTCCCGGAATGTGCGCTGTGTAGGCCGTGCGAATGCGCACCGCATGGTGTTCCATCTCGGCCAGGTCGAGGAGCGACGACGCCAGGATCTCGCGGTACTCCTCCCACCAGCCGCGCTTCCGTTCTCCGGCCATGCTGACGAGCCCCTCGATCAACTCCTCGTCCGAGCAGTCGTAGTGACGCGCCCAGGAGCGGATTCGCTCCGCGCTCACCCCGAAGCGGGCCACTTCGACGTTGCTGATCTGGGCCTGGCTGGCGCCGAGGACGCGGCTCGCCTCGGTGGCGGACAATCCCGCGCGCTCGCGGAGCCTGCGTAGCTCGGCCCCAAGTCGCAGTCGTCGTGCGGTCGGTGCGGGCCTGCTGGCCATACCCGCTCCTCCTTGCCTGTGCATCGTGCGCATCCGTCACCCGTACGAGCGCACATCTCAACTATTCGGCAGATCGGCATGAATTTACATGCACGGCAGCGCTACGGTGTGACTCAGGCCACCAATCGGCCCGCCGTGCAAACGGAAGCGCATCGCCCTGCTCGGGCGACATTGACACCGTGCGGCAATCGCCAACCACCTCCTCCAAGGAGCCGTCATGGCAACCGTATCCCCGGAGAACCCCTGGTCGTACACGCTCAACCTGCCGAACGACCCCCGCTCCGCGTGGATCGCCCGCATCACCCTGCGCGGCGTGCTCAGCAGTCACGAGCTCAACGAACTCCGCGACGACGCCGAGCTGTTGACCTCGGAGCTCGTCACCAACGCGTACCGCTATTCCGACGGCGCCGTCGAGCTGCGGATCCGCGAACTCGCCACCCCCGGCATCCGCATCAGCGTGTGGGACACGAACCCCGAAGTGCCCGAGCCGTTCGAGCAGCCCGTGCTGCGGCCCGTCGAGCCCCGGCGCACCGACACGACGTACGGCAGGGGGCTGTTGATCGTCCGGCGCTGCGCGGACAACTGGGGGAGCACCTCCTACGGGCACCGCTGGTACGGGCCGGGGTTCCGGGGGAAGTGGCTGTGGTGCGAACTCGGGGCGAAGCGGGGCGCCGAAGGCGCCGGTCGGGCCAAAGTGACCCCTCTTGTCAGTGGCACGTGAGACGGTGATCTCCAGTCCGCCGACAGTGAGGATCCGTAATGGCGAAGATCAAGGGCCAGGTCAAGTGGTTCAACGAGTCGAAGGGTTTCGGCTTCATCACCCCGGCGGACGGGAGCAAGGATGTGTTCGTCCATTTCTCCGCGATTCAGGGCAACGGCTTCAAGACGCTGGCCGAGGGGCAGCACGTGGAGTTCGAGATCCAGGACGGCCAGAAGGGCCCGTCGGCGGTGAACGTCACCGCTGTCTGAGAAGTCAGTGTGGCGTGGTCGTCGTGATCGTGTGCCCATTGCATGTCGGCAAGCTAGGCGGATCGCGACGACCCATACGCACGACGCTCGGCAAGTGCCCCTGACTGCACGCGAATTGGTGGCGGCCCGGCCGGGCGTTCGAGACGAACCGGCTGCTCAGACCCGCTTCGCGTGGAAGATGCCCCACACGATGAGCCCCTTGCGGCAGGCCGCCGCCACCTGGGGCAGGCTCCGGCGCAGGCCGTCGAGGTAGGTGGCGTTGACGGAGGCCGCGAGGGTGGGGGAGGGGGAGAGGACCTGCTCGGTGAGGCGGTCGTAGTGGGTCTGGAGGTGGTCGCTCAGATCCTCGAACGTCACGTCGGCCAGCGGCAGCTCACGCAGCTGGTCCTGGTAGAAGCCGAGGGTGGCGAACTCCTCGATGGCCAGCCGCTCGGTGAGCGGGCGCAGTTCCTCGGCGGGGGCGTCCACGGCGGCCATGAAGTCGGTGAAGACCAGCTGCCCGCCGGGCCGCAGGACGCGCACGGCCTCGCGCAGCGCGGTGGGGCGGTCGCCGCTGTGGCACAGGGCGTCCTGCGACCAGACGACGTCGAACGAGCCGTCGGGCGCGGGGACGTCGTGGAAGGATCCGGTCACGACGTCGATCAGGCCGTCGAGCCCGCGCGCGAGGTTGAGCTCGTGGTTCCGGCGGTTCTGCACCTCGCTGATGTTGAGCGCGGTGACGCGGCAGCCGTACGTCTCGGCGAGCTGCCGGGCGGCACCGCCGTAACCGGAGCCCATGTCCAGGACGGTGCTGCCGGACCCGAGCGCGCCGGCCGTCTTCGCGGCCATCCGCTCGACGGTCCGGCGGGCGGCCACGGCCACCGCTTCGTGCGCGTTGTCGTAGATGCCGACGTGGATGTTCTCGCCGCCCCACGCCTGCGCGTAGAAGCCGTCGACGTCGCTGGTGTCGTAATACGTCCGTGCCACATTGTCCTCAGCCATGGCGCATACCTAGGCAATACGCGCCCGGCGCAAACCCCCGGTCAGAGACCGGGTGGCGCCACCGGTGCGCCCGGCAGCCGGACGGACGCCACCGCGCCGCCGCCTTCCGCCGGGCCGAGGGACACCTCGCCGCCTGCCTGGCGCACCGTGCGGGCCACGATCGAGAGGCCCAGGCCGCTGCCGGGGAGGCTGCGGGCCGAGGGGGAGCGCCAGAAGCGTTCGAAGACGTGCGGGAGTTCGTCGGCGGGGATGCCGGGGCCGTGGTCGCGCACGGTCAGCTCGCCGCCGGTCAGGGTGACCTCGACCGTGCCGCCGGGCGGGCTGAACTTCACCGCGTTGTCGAGGAGGTTGACCAGGGCACGCTCCATGGCCGCCGGTTCGGCCCGTACGAACCAGGGGTCCATGCGCACCGCGAACCTCAGGCCCGAGCCGCGCAGCCGGGCCCGCTCCACCGCGCGCCCGACCGCCTCGTGGAGGGCGATCACCTGCACCGGGCCGCCGTCCGGCGCGGCGTCCGGGCGGGAGAGCTCCTGGAGGTCGCCGATCAGCGCCGCGAGCTCGGTCATCTGCGCCTTGACGCTGGCGAGGAGCGCCTTGCGGTCCTCCGGGGGGATCGCCCGGCCGGTCTCCTCGCTCCGCACGAGCAGATCGATGTTGGTGCGCAGCGACGTCAGCGGCGTACGCAGCTCGTGCCCGGCGTCCGCGATCAGCTGCTGCTGGCGGTCGCGGGAGGAGGCGAGGGCGGCCGTCATGGAGTTGAAGGAGCGGGACAGCCGGGCGATCTCGTCCTCGCCGTCGACGGGGATGCGCACGGCGAGATCCTCCGTGCGGGCGATGTGCTCGACCGTGTCCGTCAGCCGGTCCACGGGCCGCAGGCCGGCGCGGGCGATGCCCAGGCCCGCGGTGGCGGCGCCGAGGACGCCGACCCCGGCGGTGAAGGCGAGGACGAGCGCGAGCTTGTTGAGCGGCTTGTCGATGTCGCTCAGCGGCTGGGCGATCGAGACCGCGTAGACGCCGGGCACGGTGCTCGACGAGGTGGCGACGCGCATCTCCTGGCCGTTCTTCGCCCGCCCGTCGTGCAGCACCGGGTCCGGGCCGTTCTGCCCGACGGTCAGATCCTCCGGGGAGACCTCGACGGGCGACTTCCCCGGCGTCGTGCAGATCGCGCCCCGCGTCGTGATGATCTGGAAGGTGTACTGACTGGGGGTCGCCCGCTGCCCGGCGCCGCACGTGCGCTGGAGGTCGACGACCGTCTCGTCCGTCGGCCGGACGTTGGTCAGGGTGGTGTCCCGCTGCTGTTCGAGCTGCTGCTTGAGGACCACCCAGGAGACCCCCGCGACCGCCGCGACCGCGACGGCGACGGCGGCCGCCGAGAGCAGCGCGAGCCGTGAGCGCAGGGGCAGCCGACGGAAACGGCCGATCATTCGGACCCGCCGCCGTCCGCCCGCAGGACGTATCCGACACCCCGCACGGTGTGGACGAGCCGTGGCTCGCCACCGGCCTCCGTCTTGCGGCGCAGATACATCACATACACATCGAGGGAGTTGGAGGACGGCTCGAACTCGAAGCCCCAGACCGACTTCAGGATCTGCTCCCGGGTGAGGACCTGCCGCGGGTGCGCGAGGAAGAGCTCCAGCAGCGTGAACTCCGTGCGGGTCAGCTCGACCGGCCGGTCGCCGCGGGTCACCTCGCGCGTGGTGAGGTCCATGTGGAGATCGGCGAAGGCGAGCGTGTGGGAGACCGCCTCCACGGCCGCCGCCGCGTAGGAGCTGCGGCGCAGCAGGGCGCGGATCCGGGCCAGCAGCTCGTCCAGCTCGAAGGGCTTGACCAGATAGTCGTCCGCCCCGGCGTCGAGGCCGGTGACGCGGTCGCCGACGGTGTCCCGGGCGGTGAGCATCAGGATGGGCACGGTGACCCCGGAGGCGCGCAGCCGGCGGGCGGCGGTCAGGCCGTCCATCCGGGGCATCAGCACGTCGAGCACGATCAGCTCCGGGTCGTAGGCCGTGACCTTCTCCAGCGCGTCCAGCCCGTCGACGGCGAGCTCCGTGCCGTACCCCTCGAAGGCGAGACTGCGGCGCAGCGCCTCGCGGACGGCGGGCTCGTCGTCCACGATCAGGATGCGGGCGGGCTGGTCGCCGTGCTCGGCGGGGCTCATCGGCTTACCTCACGGGTCTACGGGTGGCGTCTCCTGTCCCCCTCAGCGTCGCACGCCGGGCGGTGGCGGGTTTCCTCCCCTGTGGACAACTCAGCTGCCGCCCGCCCGGAGCTTCGCCAGGTCGGCCTTGACGGTGTTGATCGGGATCGCGAAGCCGAGGCCGACGCTGCCCGCGGAGTCGCCCTGGCCGCCCGAGGAAGCGGACGAGTACATCGCGGAGTTGATGCCGATGATCTCGCCGCTCATGTTGATGAGCGCGCCGCCGGAGTTGCCGGGGTTGAGCGAGGCGTCCGTCTGGATGGCCTTGTAGGTGGTCTTGGAGGAGCCGGTGTCGCCGTTGTACTGGTTGCCGCCGAACTCGAACGGCCACTGCGGGAAGCCGCCGCGGCCCTGCCGCTGCTGCCCCTGGTCCTGGCCCTGCTCCTTGGCGACCGTGACATCGCGGTTGAGGGCGGAGACGATGCCGCTGGTCACCGTGCCGGTGAGGCCCTCGGGGGAGCCGATCGCGACGACGTCGTCACCGACCCGGATCTTGCCGGAGTCGCCCAGGGTCGCCGCCTTGAGGCCGCTCGCGCCGTTCACCTTGATCAGGGCGAGGTCCTTGTCGGGGTCCGTGCCGACGACCTTGGCGGTCTTGCTGCTGCCGTCGCTGAAGGAGACGTTCACGCTGTCGGCACCCGCGACCACGTGGTTGTTGGTGACGATCTCGCCGCCGCTCGTGACGATCACGCCGGAGCCGGTGGACTCGCCGGAGGTGGTCTGCGCCTTGATCTCCACGATGCTCGGGCTGACCGCCTTGGCCACGGCGGAGACGCCGCTGGTCTTGGAGGACGCGTTCTGCACGGGCGTCGAGTGGCTGCTGGTGCCGGAGTGCGAGGCGAACTCGCCGACCAGGGCGGCCGAGCCGCCGCCGACGACGGCCGCGACCAGCGCGCAGGCGGCGATGAGCGCGACGGGGCGGCGGGCGCGGGGCGCGGCGTGGGTGTTGCCGTTGCCGTTGCCGGGGATGCCGTTGTCGGGGGTGCCGAAGCCGGTGTAGCCGCCGTCGCCGGGGCCACCGGTGCCGCCCGCGCCACTGCCGTGGGCCGCGCTGCCGTGGGCTGCGCTGCCGTCGCCGGGCCAGACGGTGACGCCGGACGCCGTGGTGACCGGCTGCTGAGGGGCGTACGACGGCTGCGCCGGGTACGCGAAGGGCTGCTGCTGGAAGTCAGGTTCCTGTGCGCCGTTGCGGCGGTCGTTGTCCGTCATGGCTATGACTGTGCTCCGGCTAGATGAAAACAGTCTGAGTGGGCCCTGAGAAGCCCGACAGAAGCGGGTATGCCCGGTATAAGGACCGGTCGGCGACCGGATGGGTGATCTTCGGCCGCCCGGGCGGGGAGGCGGTCCCGTCGAGGGTACTGACTGGTAGCCGCGGGCGGGCGCTTCCGGCCGGCCGGGGCTTCCCGGACGACGTCGCGGAGGTAGTGATCATGCAGGTGGCCGGCTGGCACGTCGAGGTCGAGTTCGACGAGGACGAGACGCGCACGCGCGCGGCGGCGCTGCTGCGGCTGCGTGACGGCACGGACTTGAGGGGGCGGGGGCAGGCTACGCGGGATCCCCGGGACGCTGACGAGCGGCGGATCGGGGAGGAGCTTGCCGGGGGGCGGGCCTTGCTCGATATCGGGCAGCAGTTGATGGTGAAGGCGGGGGCTGAGGTTCAGAATCTTTGAGGGTGGGGGCGGTGGGGTGGGCGCGGCGCGGTTGCGCCTGCGGCGTTTTGTCCCCCTGCCCCGCCCCTTCCCGAAACCGGGGGAGGCCCCCGGACCCCCGACGCGGCTGCGCCGCGTGTCCTCAAACGCCGGACGGGCTGGATTTCGCGGACCGTAGCCGCATATCCAGCCCGTCCGTTGGTTTGGAGACCGCCTGACCGCTAAAGGTCAGAGCGCTACTTCACCACGGTGATCCTGTCCGCCTTCGGCGGGCTCAGCGGATTCGTCTTCGACGAGTGTGCCGTCAGGTACGCGTTGAAGACGTCGAGGTCCGATGCCCCGATGCGCGGGTTCTTGCTCTCCTTGAACGCCGGGAAGCCGTCGCCGCCACCCGCAAGGAACGCGTTCGCCGCGACACGGTAGGTCTTCGCCGGGTCGATCGCCGCGCCGCCGAGCTTCACCGAGGAGACGTCGACGCGGGCCGCGCCCTTCTTCGTCATGTCGAGGGTGTAGGTGAGGCCCTTGCTGACCTGGAGGATGATCGGCTCGGCCTCGTTCACGCCGCTGACCTGCTGCTGGAGCAGGGAGAGGAGCTGGGCGCCGGTCAGGTCGGCCGTGGCCATCATGTTGGTGAAGGGCTGCACGGTGAAGGACTCGCCGTAGGTGACGACGCCGTCCCCTTCCGCCCCCGACGCCTTGTAGGCGAGGTCGGAGCGGATGCCGCCGGGGTTCATGAACGCGATCTGGGCGCCGCCCTTGTCAGCCGGGGCCAGGGCCTCCAGCTGGGCGTCGGCGATGACGTCACCGAGCGGCTTCTCGTAGTCCTGCGAGCCGCGGCCGTTGATGTCGGCGGAGATATAGCCCACCGGCTTGTTCGCCACCGGCGCGGACAGCTTCCGCCAGCGGTCGACGAGGGCCGTCATGTCGGGGGCCTTCGGCTGGTCGCGGTCCACGACGTGGTTGGCGGCGCGCGGGTGCTTCACCGGGGTGCGGACGATGTCCTTGGTCCGCCGGTCGTACGTCAGTGTGGTGTCGGTGTACAGCCGCCCGAAGGACGCCGCCGAGGTGACCGTGCGGGGCGCGCCCGACGGGTCGGGGATGGTGCAGGTGTACGCCGCGTGCGTGTGGCCGGTGACGAGGGCGTCGACCTTCGGCGTGATCTTCTTCGCGATGTCCACGATCGGGCCGGAGATCCCGGCGCCCGCGCCCGGGGAGTCGCAGTCGAAGTTGTACGCCCCGGAGGCCGGCAGCCCGCCCTCGTGGATGAGGGCGACGATCGACTTCACGCCCTGGCGGTCGAGCTCCTTGGCGTACTTGTTGATCGTCTCGACCTCGTCACCGAACTTCAGGCCCTTCACGCCCTCCGCGGTGACGACGTCCGGCGTGCCCTTGAGCGTGACGCCGATGAAACCGATCTTCACGCCGTTGTGCTTCCACACGGTGTACGGCTTGAGGATGGGCTTGCCGGTCTTCTCGTCCGTGACGTTCGCCGCGAGATACGGGAAGTCGGCGCCCTGGAACTTCTTGCCCTTCTCGAAGCAGCCGTCCTTCGGGTGGCAGCCGCCCTTCTGCATCCGCGTCAGCTCGGCGCGGCCCTCGTCGAACTCGTGGTTGCCGACGGAAGTGACGTCCAGCCCGAGCTTGTTCATCGCCTCGATGCTCGGCTCGTCGTGGAAGAGCCCCGACACCAGCGGGCTGGCCCCGATCAGGTCACCGGCCGCCGCGGTCACGGAGTACGGGTGGCCCTTGCGCGCCGTGCGCAGCGAGTTGGCGAGGTACTCCACGCCGCCCGCCGGTATGACCTTCTTCGTGCCGTCCGGCCGCAGCTCCGTGACGGTGCCCGAGGAGCCCTGCGGGGGCTCCAGGTTGCCGTGGAAGTCGTTGAAGGAGAGCAGCTGTACGTCGACCGTACGCGAGTGGTGGGCGCTCGCCGGGCCGGCCGTCGCCAGGACACCGGCGGTGGCCGCGAGTACGGCGACGGTCGTGGTCAGCCGTCTGGAGCGGCGCTTCCGTGGCGGCGTCGCGTGCATTTGTTCCCCTTTGTGCTTATGCGGTTGTTACTGGTCGCCGGAAGCTTAGAGTCAACGCGCGTAGCGCGTCAGGAGGGTTGAGATGACGATTCCGTAGCTCCTGGTGCCCGAGGTCGTAGGCTCGACCCATGAGTGACGTCGCGAACAACACAGGCGGCCAGCGGTCGGTCGAGGTAACGGAGGAACTCGCGCCCGAGGTGGCGCGGGAGGTGCTGGTGCTGATCGAGGAGGCCGCCGCCGTCGACGGCCAGCCGGCCGTCTCGGAACAGGGCCGCCTCCAGCTGCACGGGCGCCGCGCGGGCGTACGGCACGTACTGCTGCGCGACGAGGAGGGCGAGCTCATCGGCTACGGCCAGTTGGAGGACAGCGACCCGGTGGAGGCGCCCGCCGGCGAGCTCGTCGTGCACCCCTCACGGCGCGGCCGTGGGCACGGGCGGGCGCTGGGCAGCGCCCTCCTCGCGGAGTCCGGCAAGCGGCTGCGCGTCTGGGCCCACGGCGGCCACCCCGCCGCGCGCCACCTCGCGCAGGTGCTGGGCCTGAGCCTCTTCCGCGAGCTCCGCCAGATGCGACGCCCGCTGGCGGGTCTGGACCTTCCCGACCCGGTCCTCCCGCCGGATGTCACCGTACGCACGTTCCGCCCGGGCGCTGATGATGCCGCGTGGCTGTCCTTGAACGCCGCCGCCTTCGCCCACCACCCTGAGCAGGGCTCCCTCACGCAGCGGGACCTCGACGACCGCAAGGCGGCCGAGTGGTTCGACCCGGAGGGCTTCTTCCTCGCGGAGCGGGCCGGCGAGATCGTCGGCTTCCACTGGACGAAGGTCCATGCGGCGGAGGGGTTGGGTGAGGTCTATGTGCTGGGGGTCCGCCCCGGGTTCCAGGGGGGTGGCCTGGGGAAGTCGCTGACGACGATCGGGCTGCGGCATCTGGAGGGGCGGGGGTTGGCTACGGCGATGCTTTATGTCGACGCGGATAATGTGGCGGCTGTGGCGGTTTATGAGGGGTTGGGGTTTGGGGTGCATGAGACGGACCTGATGTATCGGACTGAGAGCTGATCTTTGGGTGCGGGTCCGTTGTGCTTTCTGTGGGGTGGCCTCAAGCGCCGGCCGGGCTGGTTTGTGGTGGGTGCCGGGGGTGGGTCTTCCGGGCTGGGGACCTGGAACGCGGTGCGGGTGCCGTTTCTTGTGTTGAGTGCCCCGAATTCGCACCGCGTTCCAGAACCCCACCCTCCAGCCCCACCCCCTCCCACCGGAGGGCGAGTGCGGGACGTGTCCGCTTCAGGGTTCCCATTCAGCCCGTTGGGGGCACCTCCCAGCGTTAGCTGGGGGAGTTTGAGGACAACGCGCGAAGCGTGTTGCGGGGTCTGGGGGCTTGCCCCCAGTTTCGGGAAGGGGCGGGGCTGGGGAACAACCAGCCCGTCCGGCGTTTGAGGACGCGGCCGCAGGTCGCTCCTGCCGCAGGCGGCAACGAAACCCGCGGCCGGGGCCTGGGGCACGCGCCCCGGTGCGGGAAGGGGCGGGGCTGGGGAGCAAGCCCGCCGCAGGCGACAGCCCGCCCATTTGACACGCACCAACCCCATGCCCCACCCTTTCACTAGTCAAATAGTGAAAGGGTGCTCGTGGTCGAGTTCCGCATCGACCGCCGCAGCGGGGTCGCCACCTACCTCCAGATCGTTCAGCAAGTGGAGCAAGCCCTCCGGCTCGGCCTCCTCGCGCCGGGCGACAAGCTGCCCACGGCCAAAGAGGTCGTCGCGGCCACGGCCATCAACCCCAACACCGTGCTGAAGGCGTATCGCGAGCTCACCCGCGACGGCCTGGTCGAGGCGCGCCCCGGGCTCGGGACGTTCGTACGGCGGTCGCTCGCCCGCCCGCAGGCCGGTGCCGATTCGCCGCTGCGCGCCGAGCTCGCCGAGTGGATGGAGCGCGCTCGCGCGGCCGGGCTCGCCCGGGAGGATGTCGCCGCGCTGGTCGGCTCCGTCCTGGAAGAGCGCTTCGAGGCCCCATGACCGACTTCACCTTCCGTCCCGGCCTGACCGCCCTGGAAGCGGTCGGGCTCGGTGTGAGGCACCGGCGTGG
Organism: Streptomyces sp. NPDC020379; assembly: GCF_044387105.1. Classification (NCBI taxonomy): domain Bacteria; kingdom Bacillati; phylum Actinomycetota; class Actinomycetes; order Kitasatosporales; family Streptomycetaceae; genus Streptomyces; species Streptomyces sp. NPDC020379. Next base: position 306,601 of record NZ_JBIRVR010000003.1, on the reverse strand, counting down.
CTGGGCGCTGCGCGACTGTTCCTTCCGGCTGCCCGCGGGCCGCGTCTGCGCGCTGGTCGGGCCCAACGGCGCGGGCAAGTCCACGCTGCTGTCCCTGGCCGCCGGGCTGCGCAGGCCCACCGAGGGTTCGCTGACCGTCCTCGGCGGCAGGCCCGGCGACGAAGGGGTGCTGCCCCGTGTCGCGTACCTCTCCCAGAACAAGCCGCTCTATCCCCGCTTCACTGTCGCCGAGACCCTCCGCATGGGCCGCGAGCTCAATCCCGCGAGCTGGGACCAGGCCACCGCCGAGGCGCTCCTGGCGGACGACGGCCTGCCGATGGGCGCCCGCGTCGCCGACCTCTCCGGCGGCCAGCGCACCCGCGTCGCCCTGGCCCTCGCCCTGGGCAAGCGGCCCGAACTGCTGCTCCTGGACGAGCCGATGGCCGACCTCGACCCTCTCTCACGTCACCGCACGACCACCGCCCTGATGACGGCCGCGGCCGAGCGTTCCGTGACGGTCGTCATGGCTTCGCATGTCCTCGCCGAGCTCGACGGGATCTGTGACTACCTGCTGCTGGTCGCGGACGGGCGGGTGCGGCTGGCGGGCGAGGTCGAGGATCTGGTGGCGGCTCATTCGGTGCTTGTGGGGCGGTGCGAGGGTTCTGACGATCCGTTCGCCGCGCATACGGTGGTGGAGGCCCGGCGGACGGGCCGTCAACTGACCGCTCTCATCCGGCCGGAGGGCCGTCCGGTCCTCGGCTCTTGGCAGAGTGCGGAGCCGTCTCTGGAGGAACTTCTCCTGGCCCATCTTCGCTCGCCGGGGGTGCCTTCTCTTTTGACGCCTAGCGCGGAGCCGCGGGGCGGGGGCCGTGGCGCTCGCGGCGGGTCCCTCCCCTGCCCCGCCCCTTCCTGACCGCACCTGTCCTTGCGGGTCGGCTCGCCGCCTGCGGCGGGCTTGTTCCCCTACCCCGCCCCTTCCCGCACTGGGGCGCGTGCCCCAGGCCCCCGGCCGCGGGTTTCGTTGCCGCCTGCGGCGGGGGCGGCCTGCGGCCGCGTCCTCAAGCGCCGGACGGGCTGTTTGTTCCCCAGCCCCGCCCCTTCCCGAAACTGGGGCTGCCGCCCCAGACCCCGCAACACGCTTCGCGCGTTGTCCTCAAACGCCGGACAGGCTGAAGAGAAAAGACGGGCGTGCCCCCACAACCCGCTGTCGCCCCCCGGCACCCACCACAACCCAGCCCGGCCGGCGCTTGAGGCCACCCCACCGCAAGCACAACGGACCCGCACCAGACAACAGCAAACCCCACAACCGAGCCCGGCCGGCGATTGAGGCCACCCGAACCGCAACCACACACAACCCGCACCCGACAAATGAAACCGCGCCCGCGCCAGCGCAAGCGCACCCGCACGTCATGTGACCGTTACCCCCAATTCAACACCGGTTGCGACTCTTGCCGAATGCAGCCCGCCGTGCCCCACGCACCAGATCGCCGGCTACGCGCCGCCGGCGCGTCCGCGCGGAACAATGAAGACATGACCTCGTCGAGCAGCGCTCAGGCACACGGTTTCGGTAATCCGCAGCCTTCCGTCGGCTCCATCGCGGCGCACAGGCCGTACGCGGTGGCGGCACCGGCCTCTCCGGGGCTGGAGCCGGATCTGGACGCTTCGGATCTGGGGACGTACGGGGACCCGGCGTACGGTGACGAGGGGCTCGAGGGCGCGTACGGAGAGGAGCCGCTGCCGCACGGACGGTTCCTGGACCGGGAGCGCAGCTGGCTGGCGTTCAACGAGCGGGTGCTGGAGCTGGCCGAGGACCCGGCGACGCCGCTGCTGGAGCGGGCCAACTTCCTCGCGATCTTCGCGAGCAACCTCGACGAGTTCTTCATGGTGCGCGTGGCGGGGCTGAAGCGCCGGATCGCCACCGGGGTGGCCACGCGCTCGGCGTCCGGGCTCCAGCCGAGGGAGGTGCTGGAGCAGATCTGGACCCGCTCCCGGGAGCTCATGGCCCGGCACGCCGCCTGCTATCAGCAGGACGTCGCGCCCGAGCTCGCCGAGCGCGGCATCCACCTGATCCGCTGGCCTGAGCTGACCGAGAAGGAGCAGGGCCGCCTGTTCACCCTCTTCCGGCAGCAGATCTTCCCGGTGCTGACGCCGCTGGCGGTCGACCCGGCGCACCCCTTCCCGTACATCTCCGGGCTCTCGCTCAACCTCGCCGTCGTCGTACGCAACCCCGTGAGCGGTCATGACCACTTCGCACGTGTGAAGGTCCCGCCGCTGCTGTCGCGCTTCCTGGAGGCATCCCCGGAGCGGTACGTCCCGCTGGAGGACGTCATAGCGGCGCACCTGGAGGACCTGTTCCCGGGCATGGAGGTGCTCGCGCACCACATGTTCCGGGTGACCCGTAACGAGGACCTGGAGGTCGAGGAGGACGACGCGGAGAACCTGCTCCAGGCGCTGGAGAAGGAGCTCATGCGGCGCCGCTTCGGCCCGCCCGTGCGGCTGGAGGTCGAGGAGACCATCGACCCGTACGTCCTCGACCTGCTGGTGCGCGAGCTGAAGATCTCCGACGCCGAGGTCTACCCGCTGCCCGGCCCGCTCGACCTGACCGCGCTCTTCCGCATAGCGTCCCTGGACCGGCCCGAGCTGAAGTACCCGAAGTTCGTGGCCGGCACCCACCGGGACCTCGCCGAGGTCGAGTCCGCGTCCGCGCCCGACATCTTCGCGGCGCTGCGCGAGCGGGACGTGCTGCTGCACCACCCGTACGACTCCTTCTCCACCTCCGTGCAGGCGTTCCTGGAGCAGGCGGCGGCCGACCCGGACGTCCTCGCGATCAAGCAGACGATCTACCGGACCTCGGGCGAGTCGCCCATCGTGGACGCTCTGATAGACGCCGCGGAGTCCGGCAAGCAGGTGCTCGTCCTCGTCGAGATCAAGGCCCGCTTCGATGAGCAGGCCAACATCAAGTGGGCGCGCAAGCTGGAGGAGGCGGGCTGCCACGTCGTCTACGGCCTGGTGGGCCTGAAGACGCACTGCAAGCTGTCGCTGGTGGTGCGGCAGGAGGGCGACACCCTGCGCCGCTACTCCCACGTGGGCACCGGGAACTACCATCCCAAGACCGCCCGCCTCTACGAGGACCTCGGGCTGCTCACCGCCGACCCGCAGGTCGGCGCGGACCTCTCCGACCTCTTCAACCGGCTGTCCGGCTACTCCCGGCGCGAGACCTACCGGAGGCTGCTGGTCGCCCCCCGGTCGCTGCGCGACGGGCTGATCGCCCGGATCGCCAAGGAGGTCGGGCACCACCGGTCCGGGCGGCCCGCCTACATCCGCATCAAGGTCAACTCGATGGTCGACGAGGCCGTCATCGACGCCCTCTACCGGGCGGCGCGCGAGGGCGTGCCGGTGGACATCTGGGTGCGCGGCATCTGCGCGCTGCGGCCCGGGGTGGCCGGGCTCTCGGAGAACATCCGGGTGCGCAGCATCCTCGGCCGGTTCCTCGAACACTCGCGGGTCTTCGCGTTCGGGAACGGCGGCGACCCCGAAGTCTGGCTCGGCAGCGCTGACATGATGCACCGTAACCTCGACCGGCGCATCGAGACGCTGGTGCGGGTCACCGACCCCGCGCACCGGGCCTCGCTCGGCCGGCTGCTGGAGACCGGGATGTCCGACTCCACCGCCTCCTGGCACCTCGGCCCGGACGGCGGCTGGCGGCGGCACGCGACGGACGCCGACGGGCAGCCGCTGCGCAACGTACAGGAGATGCTCATTGACGCCCGGAGGCGCCGGCGTGGCTCAGCGACCGCATGACCAGCCGCTTACGGTCACCGTGGCCGGGGGACGGGAAATGACGACGACGCGGCGGCCGGCCGCGCCGGACCCGGCCGTGGACACGGCGACCTCCGGAGAGGTGCTCGCGGCCTATCTGCACGGCCAGGCCGTGGAGTTCCTGCGCAGCCTGCGGCTGCACGCCGAGAGCGGCGCGGGCGCCGAGGACGCGACGGAGGCCGCCCGGCTGCTGCGCCGCTCGGCCCGCCGCATCGCCGGTGTCCTGGGTGTCTACCGCCCGCTCACCGACGCGGCCTGGACCGACCACCTCAGCTCCGAACTGGTCTGGCTGTCGGAGACGCTGGGCCGCGAACACGCCTACGCGGCACGGCTGGCCCGGCTGCGCGGGGCACTGCACCGGCTGTCCGGGGCGACGCCCTGCGAGGAGCGGGCCTGGAGCGGGCTGACGGTCGGCGCCGCGCGGGCCGGGGCGCTGCTGGAGCGGCAGTTGACGCTGGCCCGGACCCGGGCGCACTCGGCCGCGCTGCAGACCTTCGGCTCCTCGCGGTTCCACGCCGTCGCCGACGCGGCCGCCGTGCTCGCCTCCGAGGTGCCGCTCGACCCGGCCGCGCACGACCTCCCCGCCCGCGAGGCGCTGCCCCGGCTCGTGGAGCAGACCCAGCGGCGGCTGGTGGAGGCCGTCGAGCAGCTGCCGCTGTCCGTCGCCGGGCACCCGTACAACGCCGAGGCCCTCACCCACGGCCTCGCCGCCCTGCCGTCCTCCGACGCACCGCCGGCGGAGGCGCGCCAGGACGCGCCGTGGCACCAGGTGCGCAAGCTCGTACGGCTGCGGCGGTACGCGCAGGAGGTACTGGACGAGCACCGGCAGGGCGAGGCCGAACCCTCCCTCTCCGTCAGCCTGCTGAACGCCGGTCAGGCCCTGGACCGCCACCGCGACGCCGCCGAAGCGGCCGCCGCGGCCGCCGCCGCGGCCCGCACCCCGCGCATCGCCCCGGCCACGGCGTACGCCCTCGGCGTCCTCCACGCCGACCAGCGCCACGAGGTCGAAGCGGCCCGCTTCGCCTTCGGCCGGGTCTGGCAGCGCATGGGGGGAGCGGCGCTGTGAGCGACGACGTCATCCGCGCGGCGGGGTGCGTGCTGTGGCGGCACGGTGCCGGCCTGGAGATCGCCCTCGTCCACCGCCCGCGCTACGACGACTGGTCGCACCCGAAGGGCAAGCTCAAACGGGGCGAGGACGCGGCGGGCTGCGCGGTGCGGGAGGTGCTGGAGGAGACGGGGATGGTGTGCGTCCTGGGGGCGCCGTTGCCGACGGTTTGTTATGAGGTGGACGGGCGGGAGAAGGAAGTGCGGTATTGGGGGGCTCGGGCGGTGTCCGGGGTGTTTGTCCCCAACCGGGAGGTGGATGAGCTTCTTTGGCTTTCGCCGGGGGTGGCTCGGGGGCGGCTCACGGAGGCGCGGGACCGGGAGTTGGTGGATGCGTTGCTGGGGGTGCTGCGGGTGGGGTGACGGGGGTTTGTTCCCCCGCCCCGCCCCTTCCCGGCTGCGTCCGATCCCGGCTGCGTCCGATGTGCGGCTCCGCCGCGTGGGGGCTGCGCCCCGGACCCCGCGACACGGCTTCGGCGCGCGCTGGGGTCCGGGGCCTCCCCGGTTTTCGGGAAGGGGCGGGGCAGGGGAACAAGCGCCGCGGGCGCCACCGGCCCGCACCCGCAAACGGACCCGCGCCCGAACCGCCGAAAACTACAGCGGAGCCACCGCGTCCCAGCGAAGCGAGAGTTCCCCCTGCCGCCACCGCCCCGGCCCGTCCGTCAGCGGCCACGACCCAGCCAGAGAAGCCGCCGTACGAATCCACCGCTGCCGGGCGGAGAGCGCGGAATACGGCGCGGCCGCCGCCCACGCCCGGTCGAAGTCCCGCAGGAACGCGTGCACCGGCTCGCCCGGGACATTGCGGTGGATGAGCGCCTTGGGAAGGCGTTCCGCCAGGTCGGAGGGGGTGCCCAGGGAGCCGAGGCGGGCCGCGAAGGTGACCGTGCGGGGGCCCTCGGGGCCGAGGGCGACCCAGACGTGGCGGCGGCCGATCTCGTCGCAGGTGCCTTCCACGAGCAGGCCGCCCGGCGCGAGCCGCGCGCAGAGGCGGGACCAGACGGCGGCGACCTCGTCCTCGTCGTACTGCCGCAGCACGTTCGCCGCCCGGATCAGCGCGGGCGCGCGGCCCGGGCCGCCGCCGAGGGGGACCTCGAAGCCGCCGTGGGCGAAGGCCAGCCCGTCGCGTTCGTACGGCTTCGCGGCGGCGACCCGCTCGGGGTCTATCTCCACGCCGACGACCTCCGCCCCCGGGCAGGCGGTGCGCAGCCGGGTGAGCAGCTCGACGGCGGTCCAGGGGGCCGCTCCGTAGCCGAGGTCGACGGCGACGGGGTCACCGCTCCGACGCAGGGCGGGGCCGTGGGTGTGGGCGATCCAGCGGTCCATGCGGCGCAGCCGGTTGGGGTTGGTGGTGCCCCGGGTGGCCGTCCCTATGGGGCGGCGGGCGGGGGCGGTACGGCTGGCCATGCGCTCAACTGTAGGTCAGCCCTCCGTTCCCGGGTCACACTTTGGTAAAGGGGAAATGGGAGGCGACCTCCGCGACGTTGCCCCCGTGTAACGCGCTGCATGCCCCTCACGAAGCGGACGGAGGACTCACCCGGTGAGCCAGTACGCATCCAGGCTCGGCGCACGCCGTGGCCGCGCGCTCGGCACCTTCGCCCAGAGCCCCCTGCGGCGCATCGGCACCCCTCGGCGGCCCCGCCGCATAGCGATGCTGAGCGTCCACACGTCCCCGCTGCACCAGCCGGGCACGGGCGACGCGGGCGGCATGAATGTCTACATCGTCGAGCTCGCCAAGCGCCTGGCCACGCTCGACATCGAGGTCGAGATCTTCACCCGGGCCACCACCGGAGCCCTCCCGCCCGCCGTGGAGCTGGCCCCGGGCGTGCTGGTGCGGCACATCGACGCGGGCCCGTACGAGGGGCTGGCCAAGGAGGAGCTGCCCGCGCAGCTGTGCGCGTTCACGCACGGCGTGATGCGGGCGTGGGCGGGCCACCGGCCGGGCCACTACGACCTGGTGCACTCGCACTACTGGCTCTCCGGCCACGTCGGCTGGCTCGCCGCGGAGCGCTGGGGCGTGCCGCTGGTGCACGCCATGCACACCATGGCGAAGGTCAAGAACGCCGCGCTCGCCGCCGGGGACACCCCCGAGCCCGCCGCGCGCGTGATCGGTGAGACGCAGATCGTCCGCGCGGCGGACCGGCTGATCGCCAATACGGACGGCGAGGCCGAGGAACTCGTGCGGCACTACGACGCCGAGCCCGGCAAGGTCGCCGTCGTCCACCCCGGTGTGAACCTCGACCGCTTCACCCCGAGCGGCGGCCGCGCGGCGGCGCGCGAGCGGCTCGGGCTCCCGGCCGACGCCCTGATCCCGCTCTTCGCCGGGCGCATCCAGCCGCTGAAGGCGCCCGACATCCTGCTGCGCGCGGTCGCCGAGCTCCTCGACCAGGACCCCGGCCTGCGCCGGCGGCTGGTCGTCCCGGTGGTGGGCGGGCCGAGCGGCAGCGGCCTGGCCAAGCCGGAGGAGCTGCACAAGCTGGCCGCCCGGCTGGGCATCACCGATGTCGTACGGTTCCGGCCGCCGGTCGGCCAGGAGCAGCTCGCGGACTGGTACCGCGCGGCGTCCGTGCTGGTCATGCCGTCGTACAGCGAATCCTTCGGCCTGGTGGCCGCGGAGGCGCAGGCGTGCGGCACGCCGGTCGTCGCGGCGGCCGTGGGCGGGCTGCCGGTGGCCGTGCGGGACGGCGTCAGCGGCTTCCTCGTCGACGGCCACGACCCCGCCGACTACGCGCGGGCGCTGCGCCGCTTCGCCGACCAGCCCTCGCTCGCGGACGCGATGGGCGCGGCCGCGGCCCGCCACGCGCGGTCCTTCGGCTGGGACACGGCCGCCGCCGCCACGGCGGACGTGTACTCCGCCGCGGTCCAGGACCGGCGGCGTCGCCTACGCTCGTCGCATGTCTGACGCGAAATCCGTCATCGAGCAGACGTTCCACGAGGCGGGCCTCGAATGGGAGAGCCCCGCCGACGGTACGTATGTGGTCAAACTCCCCGGCACCCGCAAGCTGTCGACGACCGTGTCCCTGATCGTCGGCAAGCACTCGCTGTCGGTCAACGCCTTCGTCGTACGCCGCCCCGACGAGAACCACGAGGCGGTGCACCGCTGGCTGCTGGAGCGCAACACCCGGCTGTACGGGGTGGCGTACGCGACGGACCGGCTCGGGGACATCTACCTCGTCGGCCGCCTGCCGCTTGCCGCAGTCACCCCGGACGAGATCGACCGCATCCTGGGCACGGTGCTGGAGAACGCGGACGGCAGCTTCAACACCCTGCTGGAGATGGGCTTCGCGAGCGCGATCCGCAAGGAGTACGCGTGGCGCACCTCGCGCGGCGAGTCGACGCGCAACCTGGAGGCGTTCGCGCGCCTGACGCAGGAGGAGCGGGGCTGAGCCCCGCGTCCTCACGCCCCTGACATGCTCGCTCCCTCGGGCGCGGGCGCGCTCTCCACCCGGCGGTCCGGCTCAGGCGCGGAGCCCCGGGAGAGCGTGCGCGTCAGCGCCCAGTAACCCGCACCCGCCACCGTCCCCACGACGGCGCAGCCCGCCCACAGCGCGTCCGCCCCGTAGTGGTCGAGCACCGTGCCGCCCGCCAGCGGGGCGACGAGCGCGGCGCCGGACCAGGACAGGGCATAGACGCCCTGGTAGCGGCCGCGGCCGTGGACGGGGGAGAGGCGCACGACGAGGCCCATCTGCGTGGGGGAGTTGACGATCTCGGCCAGGGACCAGACGCAGACGGTCAGCACATAGGCGGCGAGCGACCCGCCGGCGAAGGCGGTGAGCCCGAATCCGTAGCCCCCGAGCAGCGCGGAGATCACCAGCAGCCGGCCCGGGTCGCGGTGCTCGATGAAGCGGGTCACCGGGATCTGGAGGGCCACGATCAGGATGCCGTTGACGGCGATGGCCATGCCGTAGTCAGTGGTCGAGAAGCCGTCCTTCGCCATGGCCACGGGCAGCGCCACCGAGGACTGCAGGAAGATCAGCGCGAGCAGGAAGGACAGCCCGACCACGCTCATGTAGCGCCCGTCGCGCAGCACCGTGCCCATGCTGACCGCCGGCCCCTCCTCGCCGGTGGCCGCCGCCGGGGTGGCCGGGCGGGACTCGGGCAGCTTGACGAAGACGAGGACCGCGCACACCAGCGTCATGACCGCCTCGCCGAGGAAGCCGGCGAGATAGCTGTACTGCGCGATGAACCCGGCCGCGGCCGACGAGATCGCGAAGCCCAGGTTGATGGCCCAGTAGTTGAGGGCGAAGGCCCGCACGCGGTCCTCGGGCGCCACGATGTCCGCCATCATCGCCTGCACCGCGGGCCGCGAGGCGTTGGAGGCCATGCCCACCACGAAGGCGACCGCGGCGATGGCCACCGGGCTCTGCGCGAACCCGAGCGCGGCCACCGACACCGCGGTCGAGGTCTGGGCGATCAGCAGCGTCGGTCTGCGGCCCAGCCGGTCGGTCATCACGCCCCCGCCGATCGAGGACACGACGCTGCCGAGACCGTGCAGCGCGGCCACCAGCCCCGCGTACGAGGCGGAATAGCCCCGGTCGACGGTGAGATAGAGGGCCAGGAAGACGGAGACGAACGCCCCCAGGCGATTGACCAGGGTGGACGTCCACAGCCACCAGAACTCCCGGGGCAACCCCGAAACGCTCTCCCTCGCGGCGCGCCCGACGCTCGCTACGGCCATTCCCCAACCCCCGATATGTAAGTGTCTCCTGCGAAACCCGCAACTTACAGAGGTGGGATCATCGAGCGCCACCGAATTGACGGCGGCGGTCAATCGTCCGTACCACGGCAGGGGCGGGCGGCACCACCCCTGCCGTCGATTACGCTCATGGGCATGGCCGACGCACCGTACAAGCTGATCCTCCTCCGCCACGGCGAGAGCGAGTGGAACGCGAAGAACCTGTTCACCGGCTGGGTGGACGTCAACCTGAACGAGAAGGGCGAGAAGGAGGCTGTCCGGGGCGGCGAGCTGCTCAAGGACGCCGGCCTGCTCCCCGACGTGGTCCACACCTCCCTCCAGAAGCGCGCCATCCGCACCGCGCAGCTCGCGCTGGAGTCCGCGGACCGCCACTGGATCCCCGTGCACCGCTCCTGGCGGCTGAACGAGCGCCACTACGGCGCCCTCCAGGGCAAGGACAAGGCCCAGACCCTGGCCGAGTTCGGCGAGGAGCAGTTCATGCTCTGGCGCCGCTCCTACGACACCCCGCCGCCCGCCCTTGAGGACGGCACCGAGTTCTCGCAGAGCGACGACCCGCGCTACGCCTCGATCCCGAGCGAGCTGCGCCCGCGCACCGAGTGCCTCAAGGACGTCGTCACGCGCATGCTGCCGTACTGGTACGACGGCATCGTCCCGGACCTGCTGGCCGGCCGCACCGTCCTGGTCGCGGCCCACGGCAACTCCCTGCGCGCCCTGGTCAAGCACCTCGACGGCATCTCCGACGCCGACATCGCGGGCCTGAACATCCCCACCGGCATCCCGCTCTCCTACGAGCTCGACGCCGACTTCCGCCCCGTCGTCCCCGGCGGCACCTACCTCGACCCGGAGGCCGCCAAGGCCGCCATCGAGGCCGTGAAGAACCAGGGCAAGAAGAAGTAACCCTCCCCGATCACCGGCGCGCCGCGCCCTGAGCGCGTCCGGAAAAGGCCCTCTGCCTGCGGTTTCACCGCCGGCAGGGGGCCTTTTCGTGTTGTCTCGCGTGGTGACGGAGAGCGAGTTGGTCACCGAATGGAGCAAGAGAACCACGGTGCGGATGCGGCGCGTGAGTAGCGGGGTGAGCCTCTTGTCAAGGAGGTAACACCATGGATTCAATCCGTACCGCTCTGTGCGGCGCCGCGGTCGTCGCGGCCTGCGCGGTGCCCGCAGCTCCCGCCTACGCCTTCGGCCACCTCGGCAACCTGGCGACCCCGGTCGAGAAGACCACGGTCCCCGCCACCGGCCACGGTCACGACCGGGACGACTGCGACGACGACCACGACGGCCGCTGGGACCACGACGGCCGCCACGACCGTCATGACCACGACGGGCGTCACGACGGCCGCTGGGACGACGACGACTGCGACGACGACGGCGGGCGTCACGACCACGACGGTCGTCACGACGGCCGTGACGACCACGACGGGCGTCACGACGGCCGGCACGACCACGACGGCCGTGACGACCACGACGGCCGGCACGACGGGCGTCACGACGAGGGCCGCCACGACGGCCGGCACGACCACGACGGCCGTGACGACCACGACGGCCGGCACGACGGGCGTCACGACGAGGGCCGCCACGAGGGCCGTCACGACCACGAGGGCCGCCACGACGAGCACCGTCCGCACGGGCACGCCCACGCGGGTGGTGGAGCCACCGCACTGATGGCCTCCTCCACGGAGTCGTCCAGCGACACCCCCGTCCTCATCCTCGCCGCGGGAGCCACTGCCGGCATAGCCGGTGGCATGTTCTGGTACCGCCGCCGGACCGCCTCGGCCAAGCAGTGATGTGACGGGAAGAAACAGGTGACATGTCAGAACCGCGCACAGGCGGCTTCACGAAGCGCCTGCTGACAGGGGTGGCCTGGGCGGCCGTCGCGCTCGCCCTGTGCCTGGTGGGCGGCGGTGACACCGATGAGCCGGCGATCGTCAAGGCTCGGAAGACCGGTGGAGCCGCGGCCAAGAGCCACCCTCCCGCGCGTGGCCTGCCCCCGGTACACGAACCGTTGCCGGGGGCGGGCCCCCAAGGACTGGTCATCAAGCCGCTGGGGATCAAGGCCCCCATCGAGGCCCACGGCCTCGACGCACAGGGCGGCGTCGAAGCGCCCCCCTACGAGCGGGCCAACACCGTGGCCTGGTACCGCGACGGCGCCCAGCCCGGCACCCCCGGCGTCGCCGTCCTCGTCGGCCACGTGGACACCAAACAGGCCCCGGCCGTCTTCTACGAACTGAGCAACACCAAGCCCGGCACGAAGATCGATGTCTCCCGTTCGGACGGCTCCACCGCGGAGTTCACCGTCGAGGACGTCTCCGTCGTCCCCAACGACCACTGGGACGACGAGAAGGTCTACGGCCCGCGCTACAAGGACGACCCGGACCGTCCCGAGCTCCGGCTGCTCACGTGCGGCGGTGACTACGACCGCAACAAGCACACCTACCTGGCGAACATCGTCGTCTACGCCTATCTCACCGGCAGCACGGAGCCCAAGGTCCCGCCGGCACCCCCGCCGCCCCCGCCGCCCGCTCCCGCACCGGACACGTAGGGCACGGGCGGTGCGGAAAGGGGCCCCCGGCCGGAGAGAATCCGGCCGGGGGCCCGCTTCCGTGAGTGACGTGCGCGTGTGCGGCTAGCCGCAGCCGCCACCGCACTGGCACGGTCCGCCGGACTGGCAGCCGCACGAACAGCCGGGCCCGCACTGGCAGCCTGAGGCCGGAGTCGGAGGGGTGTGAGTCATATGCGGTACCTCCTCGAAGGGTGGTCTGCCTGACTCTCAGTCAAGGACGGTCCGCTTCGCCCGTCAATGCCCATGGCGTACGCATGTCCGGGCGCACGGAGGGCGCGACGGCGCACTTCCGGAGATCACGCGCCGTCCACTGCTCCTGTGCGCCCCTCGCCCTGGGTCAGCTCGTCGGCGTGCTCACCCGTCACCAGATAGACCACCCGCTTGGCGACCGAGACCGCGTGGTCGGCGAACCGCTCGTAGTAACGGCCCAGCAGCGTCACGTCGACGGCCGTCTCGATGCCGTGCTGCCAGCGGTCGTCCATCAGGTGCTGGAAGAGCGCACGGTGCAGCAGGTCCATCGCGTCGTCGTCCTGCTCCAGCTGGAGCGCCAGGTCGACGTCCTTGGTGATGATCACCTCGCCCGCCTTGGCCATCAGGCGCTGCGCCAGCTGCCCCATCTCCAGGATCGTGGCGTGCAGATCGCGCGGGACCGCCCTGTCCGGGAAGCGCAGCCGGGCCAGCTTGGCCACGTGCTGCGCGAGGTCGCCGGAGCGCTCCAGGTCGGCGCTCATGCGCAGCGACGTCACCACGATCCGCAGATCGGTGGCGACCGGCTGCTGGCGGGCCAGCAGGGCGATCGCCCGCGCCTCCAGGTCCCGCTGGAGGTCGTCCACCTTGGCGTCGGCGGCGATCACGGACTCCGCCAGCTTGAGGTCCGCGTCCAGGATCGCCGTGGTGGCGCGCCCGATCGCGGAGCCGACGAGCCGGGCCATCTCGACGAGGCCCTCGCCGATCGAGTCGAGCTCCTCGTGGTACGCGTCCCGCATCCTTGACCTTCTCTCCTGCTCGATGGAACGCCGTGCGGAGGTGTGCGGCACGGCGCCTTCCCGGACCGCTCCCGCCGGCGGATCCCACGTTCCGGCCGGAACGCTACGGCCTGCGGCCTCCGGAGTGAATCCGTGCTGTCCTGAAGGTGAACTCTCGGCAACGTATGTTCGAGATGGCACTCGTTTGGCTGTGGATGCCTCCTGGACCCCGCATAACCTTGACTCATGAACGTGAACGCGGCAGTCGCCGCAGCGGCAGCGATCGCCGGTCTGTGCACCGGAGTGATCGCCATGCTGGCGTTCCGCTGGAGCGAGCGCGACCAGGCGAGGCCCACCCGCAGCTCCCTGCACACCGACGCCGTGCTCCCTCCCGGCGTCGACACCGTGCTGTCGGTGCTGCGCTCCTCGGCCGTCGTGCTCGACGAGGCCGACACCGTGGTCAAGGCCAGCTCCGCGGCGTACGCCCTGGGGCTGGTCCGCGGCGGGAAGCTGGCCGTCGAGCCGATGCTCCAGATGGCGCGCGACACCCGCCGCGACGGCGAGATACGCCAGGTCGAGCTCGACCTGCCGCGGCGCGGCACGGGCCGCGGCGACGCCCTCGCGGTCTCGGCCAGAGTGGCTCCGCTCGGCTCCCGGCTGGTGCTGCTGCTGGTCGAGGACCTCACGGAGGCGCGCCGCATCGAGGCCGTCCGCCGGGACTTCGTCGCCAACGTCAGCCACGAGCTCAAGACGCCGGTCGGCGCGCTCTCCCTGCTGTCCGAGGCCGTCATGGACGCCGCCGAGGACCCCGAGGCCGTCAACCGCTTCGCGGGCCGGATGCAGATCGAGGCCACCCGGCTCACCAACCTCGTCCAGGAGCTCATCGACCTCTCCCGCGTGCAGAACGACGACCCGCTGGAGGACTCCGAGCCCGTCCGGGTCGACGAGCTGGTCGCCGAGGCCATCGACCGCTGCCGCCACCAGGCCGGCACCAAGCAGATCACCATGGCCGCGGGAGGCACCGCCGATCTGCATGTGTGGGGCAACCGCGGCCAGCTCGCCGCCGCGCTCGGCAACCTCGTGGAGAACGCGGTCAACTACAGCCCCGCCCGTACGCGCGTCGGCATCGCCGCCCGCCATATCGCCGCGCCTGGCGGCGACCTCATCGAGATCGCCGTCACCGACCAGGGCATCGGCATCTCGGAGAAGGACCGCGAGCGGATCTTCGAGCGCTTCTACCGCGTCGACCCGGCGCGCTCGCGCGCCACCGGCGGCACCGGCCTCGGCCTCGCCATCGTCAAGCACGTGGCCGCCTCGCACGGCGGGGAGGTCACGGTCTGGAGCGCCGAGGGCCAGGGCTCCACCTTCACCCTGCGGCTCCCGGAGGCCGGCTCGGTCCGCGACCGCGACCGCCGCGGCCCCCGCCGCGTCGACGACTCCCTCATCAGCGAACACCTTCCCACTCCGGAGGTGCTTCCGTGACCCGTGTTCGGGGAACGACCCCCGTTGCCCCCACAGAGACCCGACCGGAGGTCCACCCGTGACCCGTGTGCTCGTCGTCGAGGACGAGGAATCCTTCAGCGACGCTTTGTCCTACATGCTCCGCAAGGAAGGGTTCGAGGTCGCCGTAGCCGCCACCGGGCCCGACGGGCTGGACGAGTTCGAGCGCAACGGCGCCGACCTGGTCCTGCTCGACCTGATGCTCCCCGGCCTGCCCGGCACCGAGGTCTGCCGCCAGCTGCGGGGGCGCTCCAACGTCCCGGTCATCATGGTGACCGCCAAGGACAGCGAGATCGACAAGGTCGTCGGCCTGGAGATAGGAGCCGACGACTATGTGACCAAGCCCTTCTCCTCCCGCGAGCTGGTGGCCCGCATCAGGGCCGTCCTGCGCCGCCGGGGCGAGCCCGAGGAGGTCACCCCCGCGGCCCTGGAGGCCGGCCCCGTCCGGATGGACGTCGACCGGCACGTCGTCACGGTCTCCGGCGGCAAGGTCGACCTGCCGCTGAAGGAGTTCGACCTCCTGGAGATGCTGCTGCGCAACGCGGGCCGGGTGCTCACCCGCATGCAGCTCATCGACCGGGTCTGGGGCGCGGACTACGTCGGCGACACCAAGACCCTCGACGTGCACGTCAAGCGGCTGCGCGCCAAGATCGAGCCCGACCCGGGCGCGCCGCGCTATCTGGTGACGGTCCGCGGCCTGGGCTACAAGTTCGAGCCGTAAGCAGGCGGGCGTACGGGGGCCGCACGGCCGCCCTTGCGCCGGTACCGACGCCGAGGGGCCCGGAAGCACGCGCTTCCGGGCCCCTCGGCGTGGATCAGCCGGCCGGGATCAGTGACCGGCGTGCTGCTGGCCGCCCTGCGAGGGCTCACCGGCACCCGGCTTGCCCTCGGCGCTCTGCTGGCCGCCCGGGGCGCCCGTGGAGCCCTCGGCGCCGGGCTTGCCGGGCTTGCCCGCCTGCGCCGGGGCGGAGGCGGACTGCGACGGGGCGGAGGAGGGCGCCTCGGGGCCCCACTCCTTGAAGAAGCTCTTCGCGGGCACGACGAAGGCGCCGATGTTCACCGCGCCGGTGTCGCTGAAGTCGAAGCTCAGCTTCTGCTGCTCGCCGTCCTTGAGCGCCTCACGGCCGTTCGGCAGGACCGCGGAGGCATTGCCCTTGCCACCGAGGACGACGGAGCCGCCCGCGGGCACCACGAGCTGGCCGGAACCACTCGCGGGGGTGATCTTCACGGTCGCGTTCTTGCCGACCAGGGAGATCGCGCGCAGCGTCTGGTCCTTGCGGCCGTTGTTGAAGAGCTTGCCGGTGATCACGGCCGGGCCCTTGGCGTCCAGGTCCGGCTGGGTGATCACGTTCATGTTCTGGAGCTTGATGTCGCCGACCGAGGTGGCGGCGTTGTCCGGCTTGACCTCAAGCGTCTGCGCGCTGTTGCCCGCCGCGCAGGCGGAGAGCGAGGCGATCGAGAGCACGAGGGCGGAAGCGGCGAGGGTGCCGCGTCGAAGGCTGCTGCTCACGGCGGCGGCATCTCCTTGGACGAAGTAAGAGGTGTGTCAGCGCGCTTAGGTTACCGAGCCCCGTCCGGGCCCTCGCACCCGACCCGCCCCCATGGTCAACTCGGCCCCTGTCGGCGGCATGGCCGAATATCCGCCCCGAACGCACGCGGAGCCGAGTGACGGGTGATGCGGGGGATTATCGGCAAGGAATGCGGGAGGCCCGGGAAGATGTCCCGGAATTGATCAAGACGCCCGTGATCAATTCCGGAATCCGGCCGCGGAAGTGAGTCCGGCCCCGAACGGAGTAGCGGAAGTCCGCCGTCCGGACCCCGGCAAAACGGGACGTTCGACCGCTCGCGAGCCACTCCGCACGCGTGTAACGTGCCCGTTTCGCCTTGCCCGAAGAACCGCTCCGACCTGCGAATACCCGCTTCCGGAACCCTCCCGCAGCACGTTCCGGTTGCTGTTGTCAAGCCCCGAGATATGCCCTGACCTGCGGAAACGCCATTCAGAACGGGCAGTTCCCGTGTTAGACTGGATAGCCACGGAAGGGGTACCTGTCACATGACGTTCAAGGTTGGCGACACCGTGGTCTATCCCCATCACGGGGCCGCGCTGATCGAGGCCATCGAAACTCGCCAGATCAAAGGCGTGGACAAGACCTACTTGGTGCTGAAGGTCGCCCAGGGTGACCTGACGGTTCGGGTGCCGGCGGACAATGCGGAGTTCGTCGGTGTGCGCGATGTGGTCGGCCAGGATGGGCTGGACCGGGTCTTCGAGGTGCTGCGCGCACCGTATGCGGAAGAGCCGACGAACTGGTCCCGTCGCTACAAGGCAAATCTCGAGAAGCTCGCGTCCGGCGACGTGATCAAGGTCGCCGAGGTCGTGCGCGACCTGTGGCGTCGCGAGCGCGAGCGCGGCCTCTCCGCCGGTGAGAAGCGCATGCTCGCGAAGGCGCGCCAGATCCTGGTCAGCGAGCTCGCTCTCGCGGAGAACACGAACGAGGACAAGGCCGAGGCCCTGCTCGACGAGGTTCTCGCGTCCTGACGCAGCGCTCCACTCGTCATCGAGGGAGCACAGCAGCGCTGCGCGCAACGCAGCAGGTGCCGGACGAAAGAAGTGCCGCGGTGCCCGCGCGATGACGACTGTCATCCGCCGGGCGCTGCGGCATCTCTGCTCCGGCGCCGGGGTTTCACGCCGTGCCTGGCGTGCCGGGCCCGGGCAGCCGACCCGACCAATGTCACGGAAGGGGCTGGTCGGGGCGTCGTGCCCGGCACGCTGAGGCCATACCCAATTCGGCCGAGGAAGCAAACCTGAACGCCAACGCAATGTCTGATCGAGCCCCCGCCGTCACTCCTTCGCGTACCGCCGCGGTGATCCCCGCGGCCGGGCGCGGCGTCCGCCTCGGCCCGGGTGCCCCCAAGGCCCTGCGCACGCTGAGCGGCACCCCGATGCTGGTCCACGCCGTACGGGCGATGGCCGCCTCCCGGGCCGTGAGCCTCGTCGTCGTGGTCGCCCCGCCGGACGGTGCCCCCGAGGTCCGCAACCTCCTCGACGACCATCCGCTGACCGGCCACGGCGCGGCCGAGATCCTGGTCGTCCCCGGTGGCGAGACCCGGCAGGAGTCCGTCCGCCTCGGCCTCAAGGCCCTCCCCGGCGACATCGGCGTCGTCCTGGTGCACGACGCCGCGCGCCCCCTGGTGCCCGTCGACACCGTCGACGCCGTGATCTCCGCCGTACGGGACGGCGCCCCCGCCGTCGTGCCGGCGCTGCCGCTGGCCGACACGGTCAAGCAGGTCGAGCCCCGCACGGGTGACGCCGCGGGCGAGCCCGAGCCCGTCGTCGGGACGCCCGAGCGGGCGCTGCTGCGGGCCGTGCAGACCCCGCAGGGCTTCGACCGGCGCACCCTCGACGAGGCGCACGAGCAGATCGCCACGGAGGGCGAGGGCGCCACGGACGACGCCGGGCTCGTGGAGCGGCTCGGCAGGCCCGTCGTCGTGGTGCCCGGCCACGAGGAGGCGTTCAAGGTGACCCGGCCGCTGGACCTCGTCCTGGCCGAGGCCGTACTCGCCCGCAGGAGGGCCAATGACCGGTATTGATCACTCCGCGCAGATCATCCCGCTCGTGGGCATCGGCACGGATGTGCACGCCTTCGAGGAGGGCCGCGAGCTGTGGTGCGCGGGCCTGCTCTGGGAGGACGCCACGCACGGCCTCGCGGGCCACTCCGACGGCGACGTCGCCGCGCACGCCGCGTGCGACGCGCTGTTCTCCGCCGCGGGCGTCGGGGACCTCGGCGAGCACTTCGGCACGGACCGCCCGGAGTGGTCCGGCGCGTCCGGCGTCACCCTGCTGGCCGAAGCGGCGCGGATCGTCCGCGCGGAGGGCTTCGAGATCGGCAATGTCTCGGTCCAGGTGATCGGCGTGCGCCCGAAGATCGGCAAGCGGCGCGCGGAGGCCCAGAAGGTCCTCTCCGCGGCGGTCGGAGCCCCCGTGTCGGTCTCCGGCACCACGAGTGACGGTCTGGGCCTCACGGGCCGCGCCGAGGGCCTCGCGGCCGTCGCCACGGCGCTGGTCTTCCCCAGGATCTGACCGGCCCGGCCCTCGGGGGCATACGGTGGTCGCGCACGGTGACATCCGGTCGCTGTGCGTGAGGCCCGTCCCAGCCGTCCCCCGAGGGAAGGATCCGCGCCGTGTCCGCCGCACTCTCCGACGACCTGAAGAAGCTCCTCGACGACACCCCCGTCTTCGCCACCGTGGGCACCGTCCAGCCCGACGGCAGCCCCCAGCTGTCCGTCACCTGGATCGCGCGCGACGGGAACGACCTGCTGATCTCCACGACCGTCGGCCGCCGCAAGGAGAAGAACTTGCGGCGGGACCCGCGGGTGACCGTGCTGATCAACCCGCACAACGCGCCCTACACCTACGCCGAGGTGCGGGGGACGGCCACGCTGACCACCGAGGGCGCCCAGGAGCTGATCAACACGCTGTCCCGGAAATACACCGGGAAGGATTACGCGGACTTCAACCCGGCGGCCGCTGAGGACGCGGAGCGCGTGGTCGTGCGGGTGAGCCCACGCAAGGTCATCGGCTCGATCTGACGACGCCCCGCCGGGGGCGGGCCGGGCGGACCGGCCCGCTCGGCGGGGCGTGCGATCGGAGGTGGGGCGCGCGGGTCAGACGCGGTCGGACTTGCCCGCGCCCACGCGGTCCGGCTCGGCGGGTTCGTACAGCCGGACCCGCTTCGGCATCGGCAGGCCCTCCCGGGTCTGCGCGGTCGGCTGGGCGGGGGCGGGCGGCGCCGAATGACGGCGCATCTCGTCCATCCCCTTCAGCAGGCCCTTGCGGAGCCTCTTGCCCAGCGGCCGCTCCACGTATTTGTGCAGCAGCCACGCCGCGCCCAGCATCACCACGACCAGGCTCGGTACGAGCACGTGCGGAGGGATGCGGTCGCGCAGGGCGTAGATGACGGTCATGCCGATGTACTGGTGGATCAGATACACCGGATAGGTGAGCGCGCCCGCCGTCGACAGCCAGCGCCACTGCACGCGGTTGAGCTTGCCCAGCGCGATCAGCGCCATCAGGGCGAAGGCCACGACGACGATCAGCGAGGCCGGCCAGGTCGGGACCGTGTGGCTGGAGTTGTCCGCCACCCGCCGCGGCACGTGGTGCAGGGCGAGCAGCAGCGACATGGCCACGATGCCCCAGAGCAGCGCCGTGGGCTTGTAGCGGTACATCAGATAGAAGGCGATGCCCGCGATGAAGTACGGCGCGTAGAGCGGCATGGTCCACATGTCGAGGATCTTGCTGTCGACGCTGGACGAGGTGACCGCGGCCACCGTCCAGATGCCGCAGAAGAGCACGCACTTGCGGTACGTCACACCGGTGGCGACGACGATCGCGAAGAGCACGTAGAACTTCAGCTCGATGAAGAGCGTCCAGTAGACACCGTCGACGTCCCAGACCCCGACGCCCGTCTGGAGCATGGTCAGGTTGGTGAGGACCGCGTCCCAGTTCTGCACCTGGCGCACCTGCGGCCACAGGGTGACCACGGCCGCGGTCAGGAAGATCGCCACCCAGTAGGCCGGATAGATCCGGGATGCCCGGGAGACCACGAAGTCGCCCAGGGAGCGGCCCCAGGTGCTCATGCAGATGACGAACCCGCTGATCAGGAAGAAGATCTCGACACCTGTCCACCCGTAGCGGGCGAACATCTGCAGATGGGGGAAGATCTCCCGGGTGTCACGGCCCCAGCCGCCGCGCAGGGCGACGTAGTGGAACGTCACGACCATCAGGGCCGCGATGATGCGGAGCCCGTCCAGGACATAGAGCCGTGGTGCTGACTGCGGGACGGCTGCCCGGCCGCCATCGAGTTCACCTCGTCTGGCGAAACGCATGTCGTCCTCTCCGATTGGCTGAAGTCGGCTCATCCTACGCAGGCCCATTCGTAGGCATGCTGACATAGGAAGTCCCCGTGCTGCCGTGACAGTTATCTCCTGTCTCTCGCGTATTTCCAAGCCCCGGCCTGACGTGATCTTCACAAGGGTCCACGGATATCCGTACAAGGCAGGTCACCCCGCCCGGATATCCGTTGCCGCGCGGCGCAGACCGCGCCCGAGAACCCCCGCCAGCGGGCGTTCCACGTACCGGTGCACGAGCCACGCGGCCTGGAGCATCCCCAGGACGAGGGCCGGGAGCAGGACGTAGCGCGGCACCAGGCCGGCGGTGTGCCGGATCACCAGCCAGCCGACGCGTTCGTGGATCAGATAGAGCGGGTAGGTCAGCGCTCCGGCCGTGGTCAGCCACCGCCGGTCCAGCCGCCGGGTGCGGCCGAGCGCCACCGCCGCGACCGCGACGAAGAACAAGGTCAGCAGGGCCGTCGTCGGCCAGTGCGGCACGTGCCGGCCCATGTGGCCTTCCGCGCGCGCCTGGGCGTCGACAAGGGCGTGCTGGGCGATCAGGAAACAGCTGCCCACGATCAACCAGAGCGCCATGTTCGGGCGGAAGCGGTACATCAGGTAGAAGGCGATACCGGCGATGAAATACCAGCAGTCCTCCGGCATGAGGATCTGGTCGAGCACCGGGTTGTGCACGGCGGCGGCGATGACCCCGGCGAATCCCCAGACCGCGCAGAAACCGACGGCCCGCCGATAGGTCAGTCCACGCCAGGCGATCAGCGCGAAGAGCAGGTAAAAGCGCATCTCGACCCAGAGCGTCCAATAGACGCCGTCGACCGAGTCCACCCCCAGAGGCGATTGCAGCATCGTCAGGTTGACGGCGACATCCCTCGGACGGAGGGTTTCGTCCACCGCGGGCCACAAATAGACGGCGAGGGTGACGAGGAGTACCCCGAACCAGTACGCGGGGAAGAGCCGCGTGACGCGCGACACGGCGAACTGTCCGACGCTCTTGCCCCAGCCGCTCATGCAGATCACGAAGCCACTGACCAGGAAGAACAGCTGCACGCCCAGCCAGCCGTAGGACGCGGGCAGGAAGGCCGTCGGGAAGACCGCCGCGGACGGCCGCTCCCAGATCCCGCTGCCGAAGGCCACGTAGTGATAGGCCACCACCATCAGCGCGGCGAACAGCCGCAGCCCGTCCAGCGCGGCCAGCCGCCCGCGCCGCTCACCGCCCGCCGGTCTGCGCGCCGTCTCCAGCGGCCCGGCGGGCGGGCCCGGCCGTTCGGGGTGCTCCTGTTGTACCGGCAGAGTGGAGTGCAACACCCCTCCAGGTTTCCGCGGCGTCCCACGAGAAGTCGTCACCGAGAAGTTGGCTTCGTGCCGCGGAAGTTACCACGCGAAGTTATATTTTTGGCGCAATAAGCAAATAAGGGGCAAAATGTTCCGTCCGATGAACGAACCGGCCGTTTGCCCGGGGCACTGCCCGGAGCCCACTACCCTGGTTCCGTGACCATTCGCCTGTACGACACCAGCGCCCGGCAGATCCGTGACTTCTCCCCGCTCACGCCGGGCTGCGTCTCGATCTACCTCTGCGGCGCGACCGTGCAGGCCGCTCCGCACATCGGACATATCCGCTCCGGTCTCAACTTCGACATCATGCGCCGCTGGTTCACCCACCGCGGCTATGACGTGACCTTCGTACGCAACGTCACGGACATCGACGACAAGATCATCAAGAAGTCCGCCGAGCAGGGTCGCCCCTGGTGGTCGATCGGCTATGAGAACGAGCGCGCCTTCAACAGCGGTTACGACGTGCTCGGCTGCCTGCCCCCCACGTACGAACCACGCGCCACCGGCCATGTCACCGAGATGGTCGAGATGATGCGCGGCCTCATCGAGCGCGGACACGCCTATGAGGCGGAGGGCAACGTCTATTTCGACGTGCGCTCCTTCCCCGGCTACCTCGAGCTCTCCAACCAGGAGCTGGACAACCTCCTCCAGCCGTCCGGCGAGGGCGAGACCGGCAAGCGCGACTCCCGCGACTTCGCGATGTGGAAGGCCGCCAAGCCCGGCGAGCCCTCCTGGGAGACCCCGTGGGGCCGCGGCCGGCCGGGCTGGCACCTGGAGTGCTCGGCCATGGCGCACAAGTACCTGGGCGCGGCGTTCGACATCCACGGCGGCGGCCTGGATCTGATCTTCCCGCACCACGAGAACGAGATCGCCCAGGCCAAGGCGTTCGGTGACGACTTCGCCTCCTACTGGGTGCACAACGCCTGGGTGACCATGAGCGGCGAGAAGATGTCGAAGTCGCTCGGCAACTCCGTGCTCGTCTCCGAGATGGTCAAGCACTGGCGCCCGATCGTCCTGCGCTACTACCTCGGCACCCCGCACTACCGTTCGATGATCGAGTACAGCGAGGAGGCCCTGCGCGAGGCGGAGGCCGCCTTCGCGCGGATCGAGGGCTTCATCCAGCGGGTCGTGGAGAAGGCCGGCCCGGTCGAGCCCGCCGCCGAGGTGCCGCCCGCCTTCGCCGAGGCGATGGACGACGACCTGGGCGTCCCGCAGGCCCTCGCGATCGTCCACACCACCGTGCGCCAGGGCAATTCCGCGCTGACCGCCGACGACAAGGAATCCGCCGTCGCCCGGCTGGCCGAGGTCCGCGCCATGCTCGGCGTGCTCGGCCTCGACCCGCTCGACGCGCAGTGGGCCGGTGCCGCGAGCGGCCGTGGTGACGATCTGCACGGCGTGGTGGACTCGCTGGTCAGGCTGGTGCTCGAACAGCGCCAGGCCGCCCGCGGCCGCAAGGACTACGCCACCGCCGACGCCATCCGCGACCAGCTCCAGCAGGCGGGCCTCGCCATCGAGGACACCCCGTCCGGGCCCCGCTGGTCCCTGTCGTAGCGGGCCCGGCACCCGAGCGACGCCGCCCGTCCTGAGAGACACTTTTCGTACGTACGTTTACAAGAGCCGCCCCCGGTGGCTCTGAGCAGTGAAGAAACAGGTGCACCCATGGCCGGCAACAGCCAGCGCAGGAACCGCCGCACGTCCAACAAGAAGGGCGCGACGGTCGGCAGCGGCGGCAAGCGGCGCCGTGCCCTGGAGGGCAAGGGTCCGACCCCGCCCGCTTCCGAGCGCAAGGGCCACAAGAAGAACCGTCTCGCCAACGCCAAGGTCCGGCACGAGTCCAAGCGCCCCGCCCCGCGCCGCGGCGGCCCCAAGGGCGCCAACGAGCTCGTCGTCGGCCGTAACTCCGTCGTCGAGGCGCTGCGCGAGGGCGTCCCCGCGAACACGCTCTACATCCAGCAGTACCTGGACAACGACGAGCGCGTCCGCGAGGCGCTCCAGCTCGCCACGGACAAGGGCCTCAACCTCATGGAGGCCCCCCGTCCCGAGCTCGACCGGATGACGAACGGCCTCAACCACCAGGGCCTCGTCCTGTCGGTGCCGCCCTACGAGTACGCCCACCCCGACGACCTCACCGCCGCCGCGTTCGACGACGGCGAGGACCCGCTGATCGTCGCCCTCGACGGCATCACCGACCCGCGCAACCTCGGCGCCGTCGTCCGCTCCGTCTCCGCCTTCGGCGGCCACGGCGTGGTCGTCCCCGAGCGCCGCGCGGCCGGCATGACCGCCAGCGCCTGGAAGACCTCCGCGGGCACGGCCGCCCGTACGCCGGTGGCGCGCGCCACCAACATGACGCGGCTGCTGGAGTCGTACCAGAAGGCCGGGCTCGTGGTCGTCGGCCTGGCCGCCGACGGCGACGTCGAGCTGCACGAGCTGGAGGCGCTGGGCGGCCCGGTCGTCATCGTCGTCGGCAGCGAGGGCAAGGGCCTGTCCCGCCTCGTCGGCGAGACCTGCGACTTCCGCGTGCGGATCCCGATGCCGGGTGGCGCGGAGTCCCTCAACGCCGGTGTCGCGGCGGGTGTGGTCCTCTACGAGGCGTCGCGCCGCCGCGCCTGACCCTTTGTGACCGCTCGTGGTCACTAAATGACATCGAACGCCGGAAGGGCCGGTTAAACCAGCCCTTCCGGCGTTCGGCGTCTCATGATCTTGACGGGTCTCGGACAGTTCGAACCGGTCAAGGCAGTGTCCTAATCAGAAGTCACTCGGTTAGATGAGTGTGGACACCAGAACACCCCGCACACCCACGGGGGGAAGCTCTTCCGGGTACGACGACCAGCCCGCGCTGAGTACGGTGAAAGTGCCGTCCGACCCGGCGCAGATCGTCGTCAACCATATGAGTTTCCGCGTGCAGCTCGCCCGGCCGCCGCGTGTCGCCCGGCAGTTCGCCGGGGTCGCCGACACGGCACAGCTGCCCACCGTCAAGGGCGCGGCCAGGCGCCGCGCCCCGGTGGTGTGGAGCGGCCGGACCCAGCCCGGCGACGCGGCGCCCACCGAACTCCTGCAAGCCGTAAGGGACTCCGCGGCCGGGCCTGTGGACACCGCGACCGGCAAGGACGCGGGCTCCACCCAGGTGCTGCCCCGGATCCGCGTCGACGGCCCTCCGCCCACGGTGGTCGGCCCCCGCGGCTCCGGCGAGCACACCGGCCCCGGTGAGCTCGTCGACGCGGTCGGCCCCCAGACCCAACTGCTGCGCGGGGTGCGCCCCACGGACAGCGCGTACGACGAAGACCAGTACCAATACCCGGAGTTCGACGAGGACGACGGCGACGACCCCGGGCGCAGGCGCGAGCGCGGCGGCAACGACTCCGTCCGGCACGCCTATTACCCCGGGCGCCGGATGAACCTCGGCGTCGTGCTCCTGCCGTTGCGGATCTTCCTCGGCCTCATCTCCATCTACGCGGGCATGGGCAAGCTCTGCGACCCCGTCTATTTCGACGGCGGCCGCCGGGGCTCCATGGTCACCTGGCTCACCGCGCTGCACCCCTGGCCCATGGCCGCGCCCCTGCGCACCCTCGCCCTCGCCCATCCCGTGGGCTCCGGGCTCACCGTCGCCTTCCTCCAGGTCGTCGTCGGCGTCCTCACCATCCTCGGCCTCTGGCAGCGGCTCGCCGCGGGCATCGGCGTCCTGCTCTCCGCGGTCCTCCTCATGACGGTCAGCTGGCGCACCGTGCCCGTCTACAACGCGCCCGACATCGTCTACCTCGCCGCGTGGAGCCCGCTGGTCATCGCCGGAGCGCCCTTCTACTCCATCGACGGCCGCCTCGCCGGGGAGGCGTGGCGGCGCCTCGGCCCCCGCGCCGAGCTGTGGGACCTGCGCCGGCGCGTGCTGCGCCGGGGCACGGTCATGGCCACCGTCGTCATCGGCCTGTCCCTGATCGCCGGTTCGACGCTGGGCGGCGCCGTGCGCTCCTCGGAGACGGTGCGGACCCCCGGGCCGAGCGACCCGCCCGTCAACAACCTCCCCGGCACGCCGCTCCCGCAGACCCCGGGCACCGGCGCCCCGACCCACGGCGGCCGCGGGTCGGCCACCCCCGGCACCCCCAGGCCGACCCCCTCGGGCAAGAAGACCGCCACGCCCTCCGCCACCGCGCCCGCCGTCCCCGGCACCGCGCGGGCCCCGGAGAGCACGGCGGGCGCGGCCGGGCACCCGGGCGCCAGCCAGGGCGCGCACTCCACGCCGCAGACGCACGTGCGGCCCGCCGCTCCCGCGGCGCCGCGCAGCCCCTCCGGATCGTCCGCCGCGAACGGCTCCACGGGCGGCGGTACGGGATCCTCCGGCAACTCCTCCTCCGGCGGCTCGACCGGCGGCGGAGGGGCCCTGGGCGGCCTCCTCGGCTGAGGCACGGCGCACCGCGCCCCCGCACCCGGCCAGGGTGCGGGGGCGCTTTCGTACGCTCGTCAGCCCGCGAGCTCCTTGGCGGCCTCGGTCAGGTCCTTCGCGGTGTCGATGGCCCGCCAGTACGCGCCGTGCGGCAGCGGGTAGCCCGCCAGCCGGCGCTCGCGCGCGAGGCGCGGGAAGGTCGTGCGCTCGTGGTCGCCGTGATCGGGCAGCAGGGCGGTGAAGGCCGCGGAGAAGACATAGACGCCCGCGTTGATCAGATACGGCGAGGGCGGCGACTCGATGAAGTCGAGGACCTTGCCGAACTCGTCCGTCTCCACGGCTCCCCAGGGGATCCGCGGCCGGGCCAGTGCCAGGGTGGCCGTCGCGTCACGCTCGTGGTGGAAGGCGGCCATCTCGCGGAGCGAGAAGCGGGTCCAGATGTCGCCGTTGGTGGCGTACCAGGGGCGGTCGGGGTGCGGCAGCGACGCCGCCGCGAACTTGAGGCCGCCACCGCGGCCCAGGGGCTCCCGCTCCACCACGGTGGTCACGCGGAGCGGCAGATCGGCCGACACGAGCCACTCCTGGAGAACCTCGGCCAGATGGCCGCAGGAGACGACGGCGTCAGTGACTCCCTCGGCGGCGAGCCAGGCCAGTTGATGGCCGATGATCGGGGTCCCGGTGCCGGGGATCTCGACCATCGGCTTGGGGCGGTCGTCGGTGTACGGGCGAAGCCGTGACCCTTGGCCTCCGGCCAGGACGACGGCTTGGGTGGGGTACGGGTACGCGTGCGTGCCTGTCATGCTCCGCACGATATGCCGTGGCCCGGGCGGGGGTGCGGGCGGCGGTGCGCGCGGTCGCGCGGGGTGCTGCCGTACGGCGGGCCGTACGGGTGGTGCGGCGGCCGGGCCCGTGGGCGGTGCTCAGTGGGCCTGGGCGACGCCGGAGGCGAACGAGGTGTCGCAGACGGGCCGGGAGAACTTCTGGGCCTGCTTGGCGCCGTACTTGGCGACCGCGGCGCGGCCGAGCGCACGCGCCAGCTCGGCGCAGTGCTGAGCGAGGGACGGACGGCCGTTGGTCGCGGCCTGGAGGTGTGTGAGCGCGGTGCCCGGGTTCTTCACCTGGAGCTCGGTCAGCAGCTGGTCGCGCAGCACCTCGTACGGCGCGCGGGCTGCCTTGGCCTGGGTGGAGGCGGTGTCGGACGAAGCGGTCAGCACCTGCGAGTCGGCACTCGGCGCGGCCCACGGGACGCGGGTGACCGCGAGTGTCCCGGAGAGCACGAGCACGACGGGGAGGACGAGGGCGAGAGTTCTGCCGATGCGGCGGGCGGCCTGGTTCATGTCGCAGATGGTAGCGAGGGGTAATGATATGGCGACATTTAGTCACCCCTTTGAGCGAATGATTCGAGGTTTATCGCGGGACGTGAGTTGACGTACGCGCTCGAAAAGGTGACGGGTGTCGGGGTTGGGCGGGACATGCGTCCGGGCTCCGCCCGCTGCCGCGTCCTCAAACGCCGGACGGGCTGATTGTGCTGGTTACGGTCCGCACAATCAGCCCGTCCGGCGATTGAGGACAACGCGGCGGAGCCGTGTTGCTGGGGGCCCGGGGTCTCCCCGGTTTCGGGAAGGGGCGGGGCTGGGGAAAAGTGCCGCAGGCCCACCAGCCCGCACCCGGCAACGGACCCGCACCCAGGCCCAACCCGCCCTCCCTAGTCGCTCAGCCGCTCACCCGACGACGTCGAGAAGACGTGCAGCTCGCCCGCCCGCGGAACCACCCGCAGGAGCGCGCCCTTCTCCGGGACGTTGCGGCCGTTGACGCGGACCACGAGGTCCTTGCGGTCGTCGCCGACCTCGGCCGTGCCGTAGACGTAGCCGTCCGCGCCCAGTTCCTCGACGACGTTGACCGTGACCGCGAGGCCGGCGGGGGCCTCCTTGCCGAGGGACGGCGCGGAGCCGCCCTGCTCGACCACGTCGAAGTGCTCGGGCCGGACGCCGACGGTCACCGTGCGGTCGCCCCGGTCCGCCGCGGCGGAGAGCGCCTCACGGGAGACGGGCACCACGCTGTTGCCGAACTTCACGCCGCCGTCGGTGATCGGCACCTCGACGAGGTTCATGGCGGGGGAGCCGATGAAGCCCGCGACGAAGAGGTTGGCGGGGCGGTCGTACATGTTGCGCGGGGAGTCGACCTGCTGGAGCAGGCCGTCCTTGAGCACGGCCACCCGGTCGCCCATGGTCATGGCCTCGACCTGGTCGTGGGTCACGTACACCGTGGTGATGCCGAGGCGCCGCTGGAGCCCGGCGATCTGGGTGCGGGTCTGGACGCGCAGCTTGGCGTCGAGGTTGGACAGCGGCTCGTCCATGAGGAACACCTGCGGCTCGCGGACGATCGCGCGCCCCATGGCCACGCGCTGCCGCTGGCCGCCGGAGAGCGCCTTGGGCTTGCGGCCGAGGTACTCCGTGAGGTCCAGGATCCTGGCCGCGTCCTCGACCTTCTGCCGGATCTCCGCCTTGTTGACGCCCGCGATCTTCAGGGCGAAGCCCATGTTGTCGGCGACGGTCATGTGCGGGTAGAGCGCGTAGTTCTGGAACACCATCGCGATGTCCCGGTCCTTGGGCGGCAGGTGGGTGACGTCGCGGTCACCGATGCGGATCGCGCCGCCGTTGACGTCCTCCAGCCCCGCGAGCATGCGCAGCGAGGTGGACTTGCCGCAGCCGGAGGGCCCGACGAGGACGAGGAACTCGCCGTCCTCGATCGCGATGTCGAGCTGGTCGACGGCGGGCTTGTCGCTTCCCGGGTAGATCCGGGTCGCCTTGTCGTACGTGACCGTAGCCATGGTTCGAGATCCCTTCACCGGCAGGAACGTGCCGGACGATCCGAGTAAAAGGAGTGGTCCAGTCCAATTGGACGGGTTGCCGGTGACGCTACCTGTGGGCGGGGCGGTTGTCAGCAGGCGAGCGGGCCCGACCTTCGCGCGCCGTCTTCCGGCCGCCCGGGGCCGTGGCAACTCTGTGGCTGGTCGGAGGGGGTGCTGTGTAGAGTGGGGCAGCGTTCGTGGGCGCAGCCCGCGTGCGTCGTGCCGCCTTAGCTCAGTTGGCCAGAGCGTCGCTCTTGTAAAGCGAGGGTCGTCGGTTCGAATCCGACAGGCGGCTCGCGTCAGCGCCGCACAGCGCGTGGACCGGCCCTCCGTGATCTTTCACGGAGGGCCGGTGTCATTGCGGGAGCGTACGCGTCAGCTCCGTACCTCCTCGCCCTCCGTCCGGTACGGGGACACCCGCGGGTGCTCGGTGGCCGGCTCCGCGCGGGGCGCGTCCTGGTGACCCGGCCACCATGCCTTGTGGCCGAGGAGCGAGGTCACGGTCGGGACCAGCAGCATGGCCATGATGAAGGCCGTGAGCAGGATGCCGAAGGCGACCGCGAAGCCCATCTGCTGGAGCATGGAGTTGTCGGCCAGCATCAGGACGCCGAAGGTGCCCGCCAGGATGATCGCCGCGGAGGAGATCGTCGGTGCCGAGCGGGAGACGGCCGTGCGGATGGCCTCGCGGGCCGGGACGCCGCGGCGGACCTCCTCGCGCAGGCGGGCGACCATGAGGATGTTGTAGTCGGTGCCGATGGCGACGACGAAGAGATAGACGATGATCGGCAGCATGAACAGCAGGCCGCTCTTGTGCTGCGCGCCCTGGAAGAGCCAGACGGTCGCGCCGAGCGTCGCGCCGAAGCCCAGGGCGACGGAGATCATCAGATAGAGCGGCGCCACCAGGCTGCGGAGCAGCAGCCCCAGGATGATCATGATGGCGAGGCCGGCGACGGGGAAGACGACCGTGTAGTCGTGGGTGACGGCCTTCTCCACATCGGAGAGGACGGCCGAGGTGCCGCCGACGACGGCCCGGGTGCCCTCGGGCGCGGCCGCGTGCGCGCCGTCGCGGAGCGAGCCGCCGGCCAGCTCGATGGCCTTGTCCTCGGTGGGCCGGTACTTCAGGACGACGCTGTACTGCGCGACGGTGCGGTCGGGGCTGGTGGCCGTGAGCGCGGCGGAGCCGACCCCGTCGAGCTTCGCGAGCCTGTCGCGGTAGGTGTCCAGGGCGCCCTTGTCGAGCGGGGCGGCGTCCTTGGACTGGACGTAGACCATCGCCGGGTCGGACTGGCCGGCGGAGAAGCCCCGCTGGAGGTCCTTCATCGCCTGGACGGACTCCAGCTTCTGCGGCAGCTGGCTGTCGGTGTCGAACTCGGCCTTGAAGCTGAACGTGCCGATGGCGAGCACCGCGAGGACCAGGGCGGAGACGGCCCCGATGAGCCCCGGGCGGTGGGCGACGGCGGAGCCGAGGCCGTTCGCGACGCGGTTGCGCGGCTTCTTCTTCCACGACTTCGACGGCCAGAACGCCTTGGTGCCGAGCAGGGAGAAGACGGCCGGCACGAGGGTGAGCGCGGCCACGAGGGTCACGCCGACGGAGATCGCCAGCGACGGGCCCATCGCGCGCATCATGCCCATGGTGGAGAGCAGCAGGGCGAGGAAGGCGACGATGACGGCGCCCGCGGCGGAGGCGATGGTCTCGCCGACCCGGGCGACGGCGTTGACCAGCGCGTTCTTGGGTTGTTCGCCGGCCCTCAGCTCCTCGCGGTAGCGGAAGAGGAGGAAGAGGATGTAGTCGGTGCCGACGCCGAAGAGGACGACGATCAGGATCGCGGATATGGAGTTGTCGGCCTTGAGTCCGCCGAGGTGGGCGACGGTGCCGATGAGTCCGAGGGCGACGGAGAAGACGACGCCGATGATCAGTACGGGCAACAGGGCGATCAGCGGGCTGCGGAAGATGAC
Source organism: Streptomyces sp. NPDC020379 (assembly GCF_044387105.1). Taxonomy (NCBI): domain Bacteria; kingdom Bacillati; phylum Actinomycetota; class Actinomycetes; order Kitasatosporales; family Streptomycetaceae; genus Streptomyces; species Streptomyces sp. NPDC020379. The sequence continues at coordinate 275,563 of NZ_JBIRVR010000003.1, read as the reverse complement.
GAGCAGCAGAATGACGATCAGGAGGAGGGTCGCCGACATGATCATGGAGTCGGTGTCGCCGGAGGACTCCTTGGCGTCGAGAGCGGTGGCCGCCTGGCCGGTGAAGCCCACCTTCAACTGAGTGCCGCCGAGCAGGGACTTGGCATCCGAGCGGAGGTCCTTGACCGCGTCGGGGACGGTGCTGTCCTGGGAGTTGCGGTCGACGGCGATGACATTGGCGAGGGCTATCTCACCGTTGGGCGACACGGCCTGCGGATTGGTCGCCACCTTGGCTATGCCCTTGTGGTGCTTGGCGTCCAGGCCCTGGGTGATCCGGGCGACGGCGTCCTTGTCGGGCTGGGTGAGCCTGCCGCCGTCGGTCCGCTGGAACACGGCGATCGCGGAGGGCTGTTGGGTCTGCGGGAATGCCTTCTCCTGAAGTTTCCCGGCCTGTACGGACTCGTAATGCGAAGGCAGAAATTCCGTTTCATCGGTTGTCGACTTCAAACCAGGGGCGAGCATGGCGAGTGCCACAGCCGCGATGATCCAGCCCGCTATGGTCAGCCAAGGGCGGTGGACGGCGAACCGCCCGATCCGTCGGAACATGGTGCTCCTTCAACTATGGTTCAGCGCTGCCCGGCGGAAGAACGACAACGGAATGAGTTCGGTTCGGGCGTCAACACGCTAGGGGGGCGGGATTCCCCTCCACAACGAAATCAGGGGGAAATCGGTCCTGGGTCGGGGTGCTTCTCATCCGGGCGGATGAGGGGCTCTCACCCGTGAGGTAGAGAAATCGCTGCCGACCGCCTCCGTCCGGATTACGCTGCCTTCATGAGCGATGCCGCTGAGCCCGCCCCCTCGGCCGCCGGGGCGACCGAGGGATCCCAGGTCCTGGCCGCCCGCATGGAGCGCGCCGCCGTCTCGGCCGCCGCGGCGGGGCTGGCCGGCCTGCTGGTCACGCCGGGCCCCGACCTGACCTGGCTGACGGGCTACCGCCCGCACACCACGGAGCGGCTCACCGCGCTGCTGCTGGCGCCCGGCCACCGCCCGCAGCTGCTGGTCCCGGCGCTGGAGGCGCCCGACGCCGAACGGGCCCCGGGCGCCCACGCCTTGACGATCACGGGCTGGACGGACGGCCAGGATCCGTATGCCGCGCTCGCCCCGCTGCTGGACCCGCGGGGCCGCTACGCCGTCTCGGACGGCGCCTGGGCACTGCACCTGCTGGCCTTCCAGCGGGCCTGCCCGGGCGTGAGCTTCGGCGCGTTCACCGAGCTGCTGCCGATGCTGCGCGCGGTCAAGGACGCGTATGAGGTGGAGCGGCTCGCGGCGGCCGGCGCGGCCGCGGACGCCGCGTACGAGGACATCGTGCGGCTGCGCTTCGCGGGGCGGCGTGAGCGGGACGTGGCGGCGGATCTGGCGCGGCTGCTGCGCGAACACGGCCACAGCCGGGTGGACTTCACGGTGGTCGGCGCGGGCCCCCACAGCGCGAACCCGCACCACGACGCGGGCGACCGGGTCATCGAGGACGGCGACATGGTCGTCATGGACTTCGGCGGCCTCATGGACGGCTACGGCTCGGACACCACCCGTACGGTCCACGTGGGCGAGCCGACCGCCGAGGAGCGCAAGGTGCACGATGTGGTGCGCGAGGCGCAGCAGGCGGCCTTCGAGGCCGTACGGCCGGGCGTGGCGTGCCAGGAGATCGACCGCGTGGCCCGCAAGGTCATCCGCGCCGCGGGCTACGGCGAATACTTCATCCACCGCACCGGCCACGGCATCGGCGTGACCACCCACGAACCGCCCTATCTGGTCGAGGGCGAACACCTCCCGCTGCGCCCGGGAATGTGTTTCTCGATCGAACCGGGCATTTATCTCCCGGGCCGCTTCGGGGTCCGTGTCGAGGACATTGTGGCCTGCACGGACTCGGCGGGCCGCCGCTTGAACAACACGGCGCGGGAACTGCTGGTGGTGCGGTGAGAGAGCGGGCCGTCCGCCGCTCTGCCCGGCGGCGTCGAGCCATGCCGCCCGACAGCCCTCGATGTGCGCCCGTGCGCATTCACCGAGGGCTCGTTCGGATCCGCCCAAGGCCGGGGCGAAGGGATTTCCCCGGACGGCGGCGGAGTTCGCCGGATCAGGCCGGCGGCTCGCCCGGTTCGTAGGCGTGCAGGTGGTGGCGGGCCTCGGCCTCCGACCGGTCGGGGGGCGGGGGCGCGGTGTGTTTGGGGGCGCCCGTGGTGACCAGGAGGCTGCTGGTCGCGGCGGCGAGGAGCATGATGCCCGAGGCCACGCCGATGGCGACGTTGAAGCCGTGGACCACGCCCGCCCTCACGATCGCGTCCCGGGCGGCCGGGGTGAGCCGTCCGCCTGCCCGCAGGCGGTCCGCGACGTACGTGGCGCTGGTGGACGTGGCGATGGTGTTGAGGAGTGCCGTGCCGATCGAACCGCCCACCTGCTGAGCGGTGTTGACCGTCGCGGACGTGACGCCGGAGTCCCGTGGCGCCACCCCCGAGGTCGCGGTGGCCATGACCGGCATGAAGATCAGGCCCATGCCGAGGCCCACCATGATCTCCGACGGCAGGACGTGCGAGATGTACGCGGGCTCCACCGGCAGGAAGGTCAGCAGGAAGAGCCCGCCGGCCGCCAGCAGCGCGCCCGGTGCCATCAGCGCGCGCGGCGGTACGTGGGTCATCAGCCGCGCGGAGACCTGTGTGGAGCCGGTGACGATCGCGGCGGTCATCGGCAGGAAGGCCAGGCCCGTCCTGACCGGTGAATAGCCGCACACGACCTGGAGGTAGTACGTCATGAACAGGAACATCCCGAACATGGCGATGACCGCGAGCGCCATCGTCAGCACCGAACCCGCGCGGTTGCGGTCGCGCAGTATGCGCAGCGGGAGCAGCGGGCTCGGCGCCCGCTTCTGCCACCAGGTGAACAGCCACAGCAGCGCGGCGCCGCCGGTCAGCAGCCCCAGCACGCGCGCGTCGCCCCAGCCGCGCGGCTCGGCCTCGCTGCACCCGTAGACGATCGCCACGAGGCCCCCGCAGCCCAGCAGCACGCCCGGGATGTCCAGCCGCGGCTTGCCCTGGCCACGGCGGCGGTCGTCGTGGAGGAACGCCCCGGCGCCCAGGAAGGTGAGGATCGCGATCGGGGTGTTCACGTACAGGCACCAGCGCCAGTTCAGGTATTCGGTCAGCAGGCCGCCGGCGATCAGCCCGATCGCCGAGCCGCCGGCCGCGATCGCGCCGTAGATGCCGAACGCCTTGGCGCGCTCGCGCACGTCCGTGAACGTCGTGGTCAGCAGGGACAGCGCGGACGGTGCCAGCAGCGCCCCGAACGCGCCCTGGAGCGCCCGCGACATGAAGAGCATCCCCGAGGACTGCGCGGCGCCGCCGAGCGCGGACGCGGCGGCGAAGCCGACGAGCCCGGTCATGAAGGTGAGCTTGCGTCCGACCAGGTCCGCGATCTTGCCGCCGAGCAGCAGCAGACCGCCGAACGCGAGGGTGTAGGCCGTGATGACCCACTGCCGGTTGCCGTCCGACATCTGGAGGGCGCGCTGCGCGGACGGCAGGGCGATGTTCACGATGGTGGCGTCGAGGACGACCATGAGCTGCGCTGTGCCGATGACGACCAGACCCCACCAACGGCGGGGGTCCGATGCGGTCCGAGTGGCGGATGGGGTAGGTATAGGGCCCGTATTCCTGAAGCTCATCGGAACCTGCTCTCGCGTCCGATTCGGTGCGTATGCGGTTGTGCGCGACGCGTATACCTATGCGCTCACGCGCGCCATCCAGACTAGGCCCGATGAGGGACGTCCGCCCGTCGGAGGGCGGCTTGTTTTCGCCCCCGATTACCGGACGGAAGCGCTCCGGGACACGCGAACGTGCCCCTGGGACGGATGGGGAGCGAGGGGTCAGGGGACGAGCACGACCTTGCCCACCGTCCCGCGCGACTCCAGCGCCCGGTGCGCCGCGGCCGCCTCCGCCAGCGGGAAGCGCGTGACGACCGGAGCCACCCGCCCGGCCGCGGCGTGGGCGAGTGCCTCGGCCTGCGCACGGCGCATGCCGGCAGGCCCCCCGAGCCGCTCCATCATCGGCTGTCCCAGCACGCAACTCGACGTGACGCCCCGCGCGGCGAGCTCCTCGGGGGTGAACGCCGCGACGGGCCCCGGGCTCGCCGGGACCGCCGTCCAGCCGTGGCTGAGGTGCCGTCCCCCGCGCCCCAGCAGGCCGACCGCGGCCCGGGCCGCGTCCCCGCCGACCCCGTCGAGGACGACGGTCGCGGCCCGCCCGCCGAGCGCCGTACGGGCTCTTTCCGGCCACGCCGGGTCCGTGTAGTCGAGGGCGATGTCGGCCCCCAGCTCCCGCACGCGCTCCACCTTCGCGGGCCCTCCCGCGAGGCCGACGACCTTGGCGCCCGCGCGCTTCGCGTGCTGCACCAGCAGCGTGCCGACGCCGCCCGCGGCGGCCAGGACCACGACCACGTCGTCACCGGTCAGTTCCGCCAGGGCGAGGATGCCGAGAGCGGTGCGGCCGGTGCCGACCATGGTCACGGCGTGATCGTCGGCGAGCCCCTCGGGGATGTCGAGCAGCTTGTCCGCGTCGGCGAGCGTGAGCTGCGCGTAGCCCCCCGGCACCTGGCCCAGGTGGGTGACGACGCGGCGGCCGAGCAGCGCGGGATCCACGCCCGCGCCGAGCGCCTCGACCGTGCCCGCGACCTCGTGCCCGGGGATCACGGGCAGCTCGGGCGGCTTGTGCGGCCCCTTCGCCCGCCCTTGCCGCAAGGTCGTGTCGACGAGGTGGACCCCCGCCGCCGCGACCGCGATCCGCACCTGACCGGGGCCCGGCACGGGGTCGTCGGCGCGCTCGTACGTGAGGTTCTCCGCGGGGCCGAAGGCGTGCAGCCGGATCGCGTGCATGGGTGCTCCTCCTCGGGGCAGGGCGCCGGTGATGAGGCCGGACACCCAGGTCAGGGACGTTGTCAGTGCCATGTGCCACCGTGGACGCATGGTGATGGGCGACAGGGCACAGGGCAGGGCGAGGCCACGTAAGGCGGCCCCCACGGCCAGACTCCCAGAGGTGCGGCTGCCACCGCTGCGGCCGTACGAGGGACCCGGGCTGGAGCCGGAGGGGGATTACGACGGGCTGGACTTCACCGAGGCGGACCTCGCGGGCCAGAGCGCGCGGGGCGGCCGCTTCATGGACTGCCGGATACACCGCTGCGCGCTGGACGAGGCCCGGCTGGGCCGGGCGCGGTTCATGGACTGCGTGCTGGACGGCGTCCGGGGCGTGGGCACGGATCTCGCGGAGGCCACGCTGCGCGATGTCGAGGTGCGCGACGCCCGGCTCGGCGGCACGCAGCTGCACGGCGCGGTCCTGGAGCGGGTCCTGGTGCGCGGCGGCAAGATCGACTATCTGAATCTGCGCGAGGCGAAGCTGAAGGACGTCACCTTCGAGGGCTGTGTGCTCTCCGAGGCGGACTTCGGCGGTGCCGTCCTGGAGCGGGTCGTCTTCCGCGACTGCGCGCTGCGGCGCGTCGATTTCTCGGCCGCCCGGATGACGGACGTCGATCTGCGCGAGGCCGGGGAGCTGGACATCGCCCGGGGCGTCGAGCGGCTCTCGGGAGCGGTCATCAGCCCGTCCCAACTGCTCGATCTCGCGCCCGCGTTCGCGGCGCAGACGGGCGTCAGGGTGGAGGCGCCGCCCGGGTGACCCCGCCGGCGGGCCGGGCTCAGGAGCGGCGGTTCACACGCGCGGGAAGCGGGCCTGGAGGTCCCAGATCACCGGGTTGTCGGCGAGGCCCTCGTGCATGTCCGACAGGTCCGCGATCAGGTCGTGCAGGAAGTCCCGGGCCTCGCGTCGCAGTGCCCGGTGGTTGAAGTTGAGCGGCGGCTCGTCCGCCGGCATCCAGTCGGCCTCGACCTCCACCCAGCCGAACCGCCGGGCGAAGAGCATCCGGTCGGTCGACTCGGTGAAGTCCAGCTCGGCGTACTGCGGGACCGAGGAGCGGTTGCCCCGGGGGTCCTGGTCGACCTGTTCGAGGACGTCGCACAGCGCCCAGGCGAAGTCCAGGACCGGCACCCATCCCCAGGCTGTGGACAGCTCGCGGTCGGTCTTCACGTCCGCGAGGTAGACGTCACCGCAGAAGAGGTCGTGCCGGATCGTCCGCACGTCCGCCGTGCGGTAGTCCGTCTGCGGCGGGTCGGGGAAGCGGCGCGAAAGCGAGTAGCCGAGGTCGATCACGCTTCGATGGTGTCACGGCAGGGAGGTGTACGCGTAAACGCGCGGCCCGGGGCCCACGCGCACCGGACCGCGCCCCCGCCTTCCTGGGCGGTGGGAGCGCGGTCCGACGGGGTCACGGGAGGGGTGGGGGGTTCACCAGGGGCGGATCACTTGACGTTGATCGCGGTCCAGGTGGCCGCGACCGCCTTGTACTCCGCGCTGGTGGCGCCGTAGAGGTCCGCGGTGGCCTTCAGCGTGCCCGCGCGGGCGCCCTTGTAGTTGGTGGTGGAGGTGAAGTACGTGGTCAGGGCCTTGTACCAGATCTTGGTGGCCTTGTCCCGGCCGATGCCCGCCAGCTTGGACTTGTCGTAGGTGGGGCTGTTGTAGGTCACGCCGTTGATCGTCTTCGTGCCGCTGCCCTCGGACAGCAGGTAGAAGAAGTGGTTGGCGGGGCCGGAGGAGTAGTGGACGTCGACGTTGCCGAGGCTGGACGACCAGTAGTCCTTCGACGAGCCGTCCTTGCTCGGCTTGTCCATGTAGCGCAGCGGGGTGCCGTCGCCGTTGATGTTGATGGCCTCACCGATGAGGTAGTCGCCCTTGTCGGTGCCGTTGTTGGCGTAGAACTCGGCGGCGGTGCCGAAGATGTCCGAGGTCGCCTCGTTGAGGCCACCGGACTCGCCGCTGTAGTTCAGGCCGGCCGTCGCCGAGGTGACACCGTGGCTCATCTCGTGGGCGGCCACGTCGAGCGAGGTCAGCGGGTGGCTGTTGTTCTCACCGTCGCCATACGTCATGCAGAAGCACTCGTCGTCCCAGAAGGCGTTGACGTAGTTGTCGCCGTAGTGGACGCGGGAGTAGGCGGCCTTGCCGTCGTTCTTGATGCCCGTGCGGCCGAGGACGTTCTTGTAGAAGTCCCAGGTCACGGCCGCGCCGTAGTGCGCGTCGACCCCCGCGGTCTGACGGCCGCCGCCCCAGGTGTCGGTGGAGTTGGTGTACAGCGAACCCGTGCCGGACGTCCCCTGGTTGAGGTCGTACGTCTTGTGACCGCCGCGCGAGCCGTCGGTGAGCTGGTAGCCCGAACCGCTCTTCGTCGTGGTCAGCGGGACATTGCCGCTGTAGGTGCTGGTGCCCGTGCCCGTCTCGATGGCCTCGCGCTGGAAGAGCTTCTTGCCCGTCGACGCGTCGGTGATGACGTGCAGCTTGCTCGGCGTGCCGTCCTTCTGGACGCCGGTCACCACGGTCTCGTAGGCCAGGACCGGCTTGCCGCTCGCCGCCCAGACGACCTTGCGCGGGGCCTGGCTGTCGGTCTTGGCGTTCTTCTGGTCCGCGGAGGCGCTCAGCGCGCTCTTCTTCGCGGCGGCGGGGGCGAGCGAGGGCGTCGTCGTGGGCACGGATATGTCGGCGTCCGTCGCCTTGTCGACGCTGCGCGAGCCGCTCTTGCTCTCGTGCACGACCAGGTCGCCGCCGAGCACCGGCAGACCCTCGTACGTCCGCTCGTAGCGGGTGTGCACCGTGCCGTCGACGTCCTTGATGACGTCACGGACGACCAGCTTCTCCTTGCCGCCGAGACCGATCTTCGCGGCGGTGCTTCCCGCCTCCGTCTGCGCGGTCTTGATCGCGGCCGACCGCTGCCCCGCGGAGAGCGCGAGCGCCTGCGCGCCGTTCTGGTGGTCCGTCCTGGCGGTCGCCGAGCCGCTCTGCACGCCGACGACGACCATGGCGGCCGAGGCGACGAGGGCGGCGGCACGCAGGGTGTTCTTGCGGGAGGTGGAGGTGATGCTTCTCAACTCTGTCTCCTATGAGGGGGGTTAGGGCAGGCGGGTGTACGACTGCCCTTTGGTGCGCGTGTGGTGCAGGAGCGAATTGAGAAGAGACTCTGCCACTGATGCGGCGTCATTGACAGGGGCGCAACAAGGAATTGATCTCCCGTTCTCCGAAACGCGGTTGTTTGGTTCCGCTATGCGGTGAACTGGGTGGGGGGTTTGTTACGCGAGCGCCTGGGGTGGCGGAACGGGGACTTCCGTAAAAGGGCATGCGAGAGCCGCCCCGGGCGGTGGGTGCCCGGGGCGGCTTTCGGATGCGGTGCGGGGGTGGCCGGAGCGGGGGCGCTCGACGGCGGGGCGCGCTCAGCCGAGCCGGTCGGAGGCTCCCGCGGGCGGCGCGGCCTCAGGTGTTCCCTCAGGCGTGCGCTCAGGAAGCAGGCCGGCTTCTTCGGGGCGCGGGCCGCGGCCGCAACGCCACTGTGCCCGGCATTGCGGCCGTATACGGTCGGCGGACGCGCGGACTACCGCTGCTCGTCCGTCGGCGGCTGGTTGCCGAGCTGCTCGTTGAGCTTCTGCTGGACCGTGTCGGTCTGGCTCTGGTACTTGTTCTGTGTCTTCGCGTCGAAGGCGTCACCGGCCTTCTCGACGCCTTGCCGCGCTGTGTCCTCGTGGCCCTTGAGCAGGCCCTTGAGCTTGTCGAGCATGGACATGGCTGTCCTCCTCACGGAACGCTGACGCACCCAGCATCGCCGCATTCCGCCCGGCCCGCATCCTCGGCGGCTCCCCGGCGAGCGGCGCGCGGGGGCCCCGGGGCGGCGTGCGGTGCCGGGGCCGCGCCGGGGGAGGTCAGCCGGTGCTCGTGTATCCGCAGTTCCAGCACTTGTACACGCCGTTGCCCATCTGCTGCATCATGTTCTGGCAGTTCGGGCAGGCGAGCGCCAGGGGTGTCATGGGGCGACGGTGATCGCCCCGCTGGGGCAGCCGGGGCAGACGCCGCGGACGATCGCCGGCGAGGTGGCGTCGCCGGGATTCTCCGCGACGACGACCACCTTCAACGGAAGCCGGCAGTCCGGGCAGCGCTCGTACTCCCGATCCCGGTCGCCGATCGCCGCGGCGAGGATGCGGTCGAGTGAGTCGCCGTCGTCCATGGTGCGTATGTCCTGTCTCCACGGGATTCCCCTCCTTGGGTACTACGTACCCGCCGTGGAGCACCCCAACTCTGCGGCCGGGGCCCGGCTTACGGGGCGGGGGCGGAAGGTGGCCTGTGTGCCGAGGTATTCGCGGGTGTGTATCGTGCGGGCCCGATCCGGAGCCTCGGCGCGGGCACCCGATTTTCCCCACCGCTGGGCCGCGTGCACTGCCTGCCGGTGCCGGTCCAGCTCCGTGCCGAGTGCGTCGCCTCCGGCGAGATCGCCCGTGCGGCGAGCCGTCTCTCGGGCCAGGAGGAGCTTGGCGCACATGAAGCAACCGGGTCCGTGCGCTGCCTGGAGGTGACTGCGGGCCTCGGCGGTCTTGCCGCCGCGCGTCGGGAGAGCCGAAACGCGTCCCCCCGCAGTACGCCGGGCGGCAGCCGCCCGAGGTGGTCGAAGCCGGCCGGGCCGGAAGAGGAAGGGATCTCTCTTCCGGCCGTTCGCTCAGCGGAGCGCCGTCAGCTGTTCTTCCTGATCGAGAGCTGGTCGAGGTGGACGTCGCACGAATTGCCCTGCTCGCACGAGAGCTTGATGGAGTTCGGGCCCTTCTTGAGCTGGATGAGGGACCAGGTGCCCTTCCAGCCGTTCTCCCAGTCCTTCGTGCCGCCGAAGTTCTTCATGTTGATGGGGCGCGACTCACGCTGGCCGTTGGTGGTGATGGTGAGGTTGGCGTCCGTGCCGGGGACGCCGTAGCGGGCGTCGAGGCGGTATTCGCCGTCCGAGTCGACATTCACCTGCCACTCGACGGCGGCACCGACCTGGTTCATGCCGGTTATATACAGCCCACCGTCGGCCTGCGCGCCCTTCACCGTCTTCTCCGTGGTGGCGCCGCCCGAGAGATTGAGGGTCGCCGCGTCGCGCTGCTGAAGGCCCGCCGCCGAGGAATTGCTCGGCTCGTCCTTCCGCGGTTCCTTCGGCTTCCCGCTCTCCTGCTGCTTCGGCTTGTTGTCGCCGCCGTCGGCGCTCGTCTTCGAGTCATCGCCGCCGCTGTTGGTGATCATCGCCGCGCCGATGCCGCCCGCCACCACCACGACGACGGCTATGGCGGCGACGAGCAGACCGCGGCGCTTCGGGCGCTGGGGGCCACCGTGGCCGCCGGGCGGGGGGCCCGGCTGGCGGGGGGTGCCGCCCGGGAGCGTCTCGGGGGCCGCGTAGTGCGGTGCGGGCTGGTGCGGGGGCTGCTGGCCGCCGTACGTCTGGTTCTGCTGCCCGTACTGCCGGGTGCCCACCGTGCGGACCTGGTGGTAGGACGTGCGGGGGACGCCGGGCCGGGGCGCGGCGGAGCCGGCTTCCTGGCTCCCGTCACCACCCTCCGAGCGGTACAGGTGCGCGAACGGGTCGTCGCCCTCCGGCGTTCCCGAACCGTTATTACCGGCCGTCATCCCCTGTCACTCCCAACCTGGTGCCCACCGGCGCTCACGTGCGCGAGCGCCCCGGACCGCCGCTGCCGAGCCGGGGCGGCCCGGGCATCCACGCGGTCCGGATGGCCAATTTTCACGATCGATTCACGTCGGCGGCGGTGGCCGCATTCGGCGCAGCCTACCCGGTAATCATGGGCCCACGCCGTGGTCCGGACCTCAGCCTGCCCGCCGCCCCGCCTTGGCACGTGACCGTTTTTCGACGTACATCCGCTGATCGGCGGAGCGGAGCACCTCGTCGGCGGACATCCCGCAGCCCGCCCAGCCGATCCCGAAGCTCGCGCCGACGCGTACGGCGCGGCCGTCGACCCTTATCGGCGGGATGATCGCGTTGCGCAGCCGGACCGCGAGGTCCTCGGCGTCCGCCTGGCCGAGACCGTCGGCGAGGACCACGAACTCGTCGCCGCCGAGCCGGGCCACGGTGTCTCCCTCGCGCACGCCGTCGGTCAGCCGCCGGGCGACCTCGATGAGGACGGCGTCGCCCGTGTGGTGCCCGAAGCGGTCGTTGATGGACTTGAAGCCGTCGAGGTCGCAGAAGAGCACGGCCAGGCCCTTGGTCCCGTCGTCCTCGGAGTCCTCGTCGGGCGCGACGGTGTGCACGTGCCCCGGATAGGGCGCGCCGCCGTGTTCGGCGCCGAATTCGCCGGTGGCGCTGTCGGGCGCGAAGTCGGAGGCGTAGTCGGCGGCGAAGTCGGGGGCGTAGTCCGGCCCGAGGTCGGAGCCGAAGCCGTGTCCGTACTGCTGCTGCCCGTACGCCGCGCTCTCGACCTCGTCGAAGCCGTCGAGGGAGCCGTACGGGGCGACCGCCGCGTGCTCCTCGGCGCGGGCCGGGGTGCCGCACAGCCGGCTGCTGAGGCGGGCGCGCAGTTCGGCGCTGTTGGGCAGGCCGGTCAGGGAGTCGTGGCTGGCGCGATGGGCGAGCTGCAATTCGTGGCGCTTGCGCTCCTCGATGTCCTCGACGTGGGTGAGGAGATAGCGCGGGCCGTCCGCCGCGTCGGCCACCACGGAATTGCGCAGCGAGACCCAGACATAACTGCCGTCGCGGCGGCCGAGGCGGAGTTCGGCCCGGCCGCCCTCGGCGGAGGTGCGCAGGAGGGTGCCGATGTCCTCGGGGTGGACGAGGTCGGAGAAGGAATAGCGGCGCATCTGCGAGGCGGACCGGCCCAGAAGGCGGCACAGGGCGTCATTGGTGCGGTGCAGCCGCCCGTGCTGATCGCCGCCCATCTCGGCGATGGCCATGCCGCTGGGCGCGTACTCGAAAGCCTGGCGGAAGCTTTCCTCACTCGCGCGCAGCGCCTGCTGCTCGCGCTCCAAGCGGACGAGTGCCCTTTGCATGTTTGCGCGGAGCCGAGCGTTGCTGATCGCAATCGCGGCCTGGAACGCGTACATCTGGAGGGCCTCCCGGCCCCAGGCCCCCGGGCGGCGTCCGTTGCGCGGCCGGTCGACGGATATGACGCCGAGGAGTTCGCCCCCGGCGGTGCCCGCCGTGTACATCGGGGCGAAGAGGCGGTCCATGGGGTGCCACTCGTCCGGGAAGCGCGGGGCGGGCCCGGCGGTGTGCCACTGAGGCACGTCGTCGTCGTCGAGCACCCAGCCCTCGGTGTACGGGATGAAGCGCAGCGAGCCCCACTGGTCCGCCATGGCGAGCCGGCGCTCCCACGAGACCCGGGAACCGACCCGCCCGGCCATCAGGGCCTCGGCGTGTGCGCTGCCCGCGACGGCGGCCACGACGAGATCCCCGTCGGGCCGCACGAGATTGACCGCCGAAAGCTCATAGCCGAGGCCGGCGATGATGCCGTCCGCGACGGTCTGCAAGGTGTCCGCGAGGCTACGTGCTGTGTTCAGATCGGCAACCACCTGATGCAATCCCCGCAAGGTCGCAAGGCGGACGTACGGCTCCGACTCGGTCTCCATCTTCGCTCTCCCCCGAGACCTCGACAGCAACTCCAGGCTTCTTGTCGTCCGTTTATCACGGCCACTGAATCACAGCGAGCTGACCACTCGGTACACAGGGTCAACAATTAGCGCCCTCTGTGACTCATGTCACAGGGCGTGATGAAGTCCCGCCACTGGCGTTCGAGCGCGCTCTTATGCTTCGTGAACGCAAATCCGAAACCCATACGGCACCCATATGGACGCCATCCGGAGGTGAATCGGATGACCGCCGAAAGGTAATCGGCCACGCTTTGGCGCGAATCGGTCGCGGAGCGCGAGGATCCCCGGCGGGCCGGGGATTTCTTGCCCGGGAGGCAGCACCGGCGACCTAGGACCCGGCTGGTCCTGAAGCCCGATGCGGGGGGACGGCGCGGCGGCTAGCGTGCACAGCGTGTTGCAGACGACTTCGCCCCACGAGACCGCCATACCCCATGCTGAAGGGGTGAGTGCCGACGAGTTCCGGGCCGCCCTCGCACGCCTCGCCGCGGGCGTGGTGCTGGTGACCGCCCACGACGCCGAGGACGGGCCGCAGGGTGAGGACGTCGGGATGACGGCGACCGCGTTCCTGTCCGTCTCCCTCGAACCGCCGCTCGTGATGGTGAGCGTTCGCAACGGCTCCCGCATGGACGACCTTCTGGAACGGCAGCCGCTGTGGGCGGTGTCCGTCCTCGCCGAGAGTCAGCGGCACATCGCGGGCCGCTTCGCGATGAAGGGCCGGATCAGCGACCGGCTGCTGTTCGAGGACATCCCCTACGAGCGCGGGGCGCGGACGGGGGCCCCGCTGGTGCGGGGCGCGCTGGCCGTCCTGGAGTGCCGGACCGAGCAGCGGGTCGAGGCGGGGGACCACACGCTGGTGATCGGCCGGGTGCTGGCGGCGCACGCGCCGGGCACGGAGAGCGGGCCGCTGACGTACTTCAAGGGGCGCTACCGGCGGCTGGCCTGAGACCGCCTCGCGGGGCTTCCGTGAGTCCCGCGGGGCTCAGCCCCAATCCCGCCCGGAGCGGCCGCGCTTGGTGTCGCCGCGCTGCTTCTTCTCGCGCAGCCGCCGTTCGTTGATGCCGCGCGGGATCTTCGTGGGCCGCCGCGGCCGGGGCGGCGGCGCGGACGCCTCGGCGAGGAGCGCGGCCAGCCGCACGGCCGCGGCCTCGCGGTTGCGCCACTGGGAGCGGTGCTCCGACGCCCGTACGGTCACCACGCCGCCGACCAGGCGGTTCGCGAGCCTGGCGAGGGCGCGCTCCTTCCACACCGGGGGCAGCGCGTCGGTGGCGGCGAGGTCGAAGCGGAGCTCGACCTGGCTGTCGCTGGTGTTGACGTGCTGGCCGCCGGGGCCCGAGGAGCGCGAGAAACGCCACATGAGCTCGGACTCCGGGAGGCAGACGGAGCCGCGGATGACATGGGGACCGGACATGTCCCCCATGATCCCGCGCCCGGGGCGGACCGTCACCCCGTTTTGCGCCGGGCCGGGCCGGCCCCGGCGACGCCCCATCAGGAAATGGCAAAGAAAGTAAAGCTGACTGGAACCCTGGGTCCCCCGGAGGGCGTTATCAAGGGTGACGGCGACCCCGCGGCCGCCATCGCAGCGATTCCATCAGAAAGGGACCTTTCCCATGGCTGTAAGCCTGTCCAAGGGCGGCAACGTCTCCCTCACCAAGGAGGCCCCGGGCCTGACGGCCGTCACGGTCGGCCTCGGCTGGGACGTCCGCACCACCACCGGCACGGACTTCGACCTCGACGCCAGCGCGATCGCCGTGAACCCCACGGGCAAGGTCTACTCCGACGCCCACTTCGTCTTCTTCAACAACAAGTCGACGCCGGACCAGTCCATCGTCCACACCGGTGACAACACCACCGGCCAGGGCGACGGCGACGACGAGTCGATCAACGTCAACCTCGCCGCGCTCCCGGCCGACGTCGAGAAGATCGTCTTCCCCGTCTCCATCTACGACGCGGCGAACCGCGGCCAGAACTTCGGCCAGGTCCGCAACGCCTACATCCGCATCGTCAACCAGACCGGCGGCGCCGAGATCGCCCGCTACGACCTCAGCGAGGACGCGGCCACGGAGACGGCCATGGTCTTCGGCGAGCTCTACCGCAACGGCGCGGACTGGAAGTTCCGCGCGGTGGGCCAGGGCTACGCGTCGGGCCTGGTGGGCATCGCGCAGGACTTCGGCGTGAACGTCTGAGGCGAGCGCGTCGGACAGACGCAGGAGGGCCGCCCCTTTGGGCGGCCCTCCTGCTGTTCCTGGCGATGGGGAACTGGTGAACGGATCGGGATTCCCGAACGGGTGAACGTGCTTCGAGAGGGTTCCTCCTCGCTATAGAGGAGGGCGCCAGGACCGGGACAAGGCGGCCGGCTGGGCGTACCGCCTGTCCTGCCTGAAGGCGAAGTACGCCTGTCCCGCGCTGCTCCTCGTGGTGCCAGGACAAGGCGAGGATCGGCCTGGGGGACTCCCGGGCGGGAGAGACCTGGAGGAAACTGATGCCTATCCGTACCTACTTCCCCGGCCGCGGCACCATGATCGAGCAGGCGCTCCTCGAAGGCGAAGCGAAGGGGCGGGCCGAGGGGCGGGCCTGGGAGCGTGCGCTGATGGTGATGCGCGTGCTGAGGAACCGGGACGTCGCCGTCTCGCCGGAGGTTCGGGAGCGGGTCTCCAGCTGCACCGACCTGGACACCCTGGAGCGCTGGCTGGACCGGGCGTTCATCGTGGCCACGGCTGAAGAGCTCTTCTCCGAGCAGGACTGACCCCAGGACGCCGGGCGGGCCCGGTCAGGGTCCGTCCGGTCGTCGCACCGCCTCCAGGAAGTGGCGCACCGTCTCCGTCATCGCCGCTCGCGCCGAGGTCAGGTATTTCCTCGGGTCGGCCGTCGACGGGTGGGCCTCCAGGAAGGCCCGTACCGCCCCCGTGAAGGCCACGTTCAGCGCCGTGCCCACGTTGATTTTCCTCATGCCCGCGGTGATCGCCCGGCGGAGTTCCCGGTCCGGGACGCCTGAGGAGCCGTGGAGGACCAGGGGCACGGGAACGGCGTCCCGGAGGGCGGCGATCAGGGTGTGGTCGAGGGTGGCCGTGCGGGTGGACATCGCGTGGGTGCTGCCGACCGCGACCGCGAGGGCGTCCACGCCGGTCTCGGCCACGTAGGCGGCCGCTTCCGCGGGGTCCGTGCGGACGCCGGGGGTGTGGGCGTCGCCCGCCTTGCCGCCGACGCGGCCCAGCTCCGCCTCGATCCACAGGCCGCGTTCGTGGGCCCAACGGACCGCTTCCGCCGTGGCCTTGACGTTCTCGCCGTACGGGAGCTTCGACGCGTCGTACATCACCGAGCTGAAGGGGTGGGCGTGCGCCTCGCGCAGCAGGGCGTCGTCCTCGACGTGGTCCAGGTGCAGGGCGAGGCGGGCCGTCGAGGACGCGGCGACCGCCGCCGTCGCGGCGGCGATGGGGGCGAGGGCGCCGCCGTGGTACTTCACGGCGTTCTCGGAGATCTGGAGGACGGCGGGGGAGCCGGCGGCCTCCGCGGCCGTGGCGATCGCCTCCGCGTGCTCGACGGTGATGACGTTGAAGGCGATCACGGCCTCGTGCGCGGTGACGAGATCGGCGGTACGGGTCAGGGGCATGCGGGGCAACTCCCTTGCTGGTGAGGGGTTCTGTGCCGGTCTACAGCGGCGTCACCGAGACCTTCGGCAGCAGCTCCTCGTACGTCTTCCGGTCGAACTCGCCCGCCGCCCGCGCCCGTACGGTCGCCGCCGCGAGGGCCACGGCGCGGGCCACGCGCTCGGGCCAGGGGGTGCCCTCGACCCAGCCGGCGAGGAGGGACGCGACCGCGGAGTCGCCCGCGCCGGTCGGGTTGCCGGTCAGCCGCCGCGGCGGGGCCGCGCGCCAGGTGCCCTCCGGGGTGACGGCGAGCATGCCGTCGGCGCCCAGGGTCGCGGCCACCGCGTGGGCGCCCCGGCGCCGGGCGTCGAGGGCCGCGCGCAGCGGTTCGGTGGAGCCGGTGAGGGCGGCGAGTTCGCCGGCGTTGGGCTTGACCAGGTCGGGGCGGGCGGCGATGCCCCGGCGCAGCGGCTCGCCGCTGGTGTCGAGGAGTACGGGCACGCCGAGCGCGCGCGCCTGCCGTACGAGATGGGCGTACGCGCCGACCGGCACACCCGGCGGCAGGCTGCCGCACAGGGCGACGGCGGCGGCCTCGGGCAGGAGGCGGGCGTAGGCGTCGGTGAAGGACGCCCACTCCTCGGGCGAGATCGCGGGGCCGGGTTCGTTGAGCTGGGTCGTGTCGCCGGTGGCGGCGTCGACGACGGCGACCGTGCGACGGGTGGGGCCGAGGACGGGGACGAGAGCGTCGGTGAGGTTGCCCGCGGCGGGGGCGCCCTCGGCGAGGAGGCGGCGCACGGTCTCGCCCGTCGCGCCCCCGGCGAAGCCGGTGACGACGGTGGGGTGGCCCAGCGCGGCGAGGACGCGCGCGACGTTGAGGCCCTTGCCGCCCGCCCGTTCGGTGACGTCCGTGACGCGGTGCGAGGCGTGCGGCCGCAGACGTGGAACGCGGTAGGTCAGATCGAGTGCGGTGTTGAGCGTGACCGTGAGGATCATCGGCGGCTCTCTCCCATGACCGGGGACGGCGTTTGACCGGGGACCGCTTTTACGACGGCATGACGGCTCTGTGAACGGCTGCCCGAGCGATCATGCCAAAACCGCGGCGGCGCGCCCAGACCTCGGACGCGCCGCCGCGGTGTGAACTCCCGTCAAGGGCGCGATGAACTACCGCACTTCGGGCCTAACCACCCATTCGCCCTTGCGCATGACACCCACCAGGTCGTAGGAGGCGTCGAGGACGACGAGGTCCGCGTCCTTGCCCGCCTCCAGGGAACCGACGCGGTCGTCGACGCCCAGCAGCCGCGCCGGGTTCGCCGACAGGGCCCGTACGACGTCCTCGACCGGCAGCCCGTCGACGGTCACCGCGCGCTTGAAGGCGGTGTCGAGTGTGAGCGTGGAGCCCGCGATCGAACCGGCCGTCGGACCGTCGGCGATCCGCGCGACGCCGTCCTTGACCTCGACGCGCATCGGGCCGAGCGGATACATGCCGTCGTTCATGCCGGCCGCGCCCATCGCGTCCGTGATGAACGCGACCCGGTCCGCGCCCGCGCTGTGGAACGCCAGCTGAAGGGCGGCGGGGTGGAGGTGCGTGCCGTCGTCGATCAGCTCGACCGTGACCCGCTCGTCCTCCAGCAGTGCCGCGATGGGGCCGGGCGCGCGGTGCAGCAGGGACGGCATCGCGTTGAAGAGGTGGGTGGCCACCGTCGCGCCCGCCTCGACGGCCTCCAGCGTGGCCTCGTACGTGGAGTCCGTGTGGCCGACCGCCGCGACGACGCCCGCGTCCGCGAGCAGGCGGACGGACTCCAGGCCGCCGGGGAGCTCCGGGGCGAGGGTCATCATGCGGGCCGCGCCGCGCGCCGCGTCGATCAGCTTGCGCACGTCCGCCGGGTCGGGGTCGCGCAGCAGCCCAGGCTGGTGCGCGCCGCAGCGGTGCGGCGAGATGAACGGGCCCTCGAAGTGGATGCCCGCCAGGTCGCCCTGCTCGGTCAGCTCCGCGAGGACGGCCGCCTGCCGGGCCAGGTCGTCGAGGCCGCCGGTGACCGTGGAGGCGACGGTCGTGGTCGTGCCGTGCGCGCGGTGCGTACGGATGGCCGTGAGCGCCTCCTCGGCGTCGCCCGAGGAGAAGGACGCGCCACCGCCGCCGTGCACGTGCATGTCCACGAAGCCGGGGACGATCCAGTGGCCGGTGAGGTCGAGGACCGGGGCGCCGGCGGGCGGCACCGCGGCGATCCGCCGGCCTTCGACCGCCACCCGCCCGTTCTCGACCACGCCGGACGGCAGGACCACGCGGGCACCGGCGAGAACCGTTCGTTCGACCATCAGGCGGATACCTCCGTGGCATCGGTGGAGAGAAGGTCCCAGGCGAGCAGGCCCGCGCCCAGGCAGCCGGCGGCGTCCCCGAGCGCCGCCGGGACGACGCGGGGGGTCTTCTGGAAGGTGATCCGCTCCGCGACGGCGGCGCGCAGCGGCGTGAACAACGTTTCCCCGGCCTCGGCGAGCCCGCCACCGATGATCAGCGTATGGGGGTCCAGGAGGGTGAGCCCGATGACGAGGCCGTCCGCGAGGGCGTCGACGGCCTCCTGCCACACGGCGCGGGCGCGCGGGTCGCCGGCCGCGACGGCCGCCGCGCAGGCCGCGGCGTCGGCGGCCGGGTCGCCGGTGGCCCGCGCCCAGGCGGCGCTCACGGCCGCCGCCGAGGCCACGGTCTCCAGACAGCCGAGGCCGCCGCAGCCGCACTTCGGGGCGTTCGGTCCGGAACGTACGGAAATGTGGCCGATCTCGCCCGCGTAGCCGTGCGCGCCCTGCTCGATCCGGCCGTCGATGCCGATCGCTCCCGCGATGCCGGTGCCGAGGGCGACGAACAGGAACCGGTCGGCGCCCCGGCCCGCGCCGATCCGGCCCTCCGCGAGGCCGCCCGTGCGGACGTCGTGGCCCAGGGCCACGGGGGTGCCGCCGCCCAGGCGCTCGCGCAGCAGGTCGCGCAGCGGGACGTCGCGCCAGCCGAGGTTCGCGGAGTAGACGGCGGTGCCGGCCTCGCTGTCCACGATCCCGGGCACGGCCACGCCGGCTGCTTCCGCCCCCTGCCCGAATGTCTCCCGCCCCGTCGCTTGCAGCTCGGCCGCGAGGTCCAGGATGCCGCCGACCACCGCGTCCGGGCCCTGGCCCCGGCGGGTGGGACGGCGGGCTTCGTGCAGGAGCTGGTGGTCCGGACCGATGAGTGCGGCTTTCATGGCGGTGCCGCCGACGTCCAGGGCGATGACGTGTTTCACGTCTGTAGTGTCGCGTGTGGGGTGGGAAAGGTCTAGTCCACTGTTGGGTGGGGGCGGTTCGTTCGTCGGGTGCGGGTTGTGTGTGGTTTCGGTTCGGGTGGCCTCATGCGCCGGCCGGGCTGGGTTTGGTGGGGTTCGCCGTTGTCTTCTGCGGGTCCGTTGTGCTTTCGGTGGGGTGGCCTCAAGCGCCGGCCGGGCTTGGTTTGTGGTGGGTGCCGGGGGTGGGTCTTCCGGGCTGGGGACCTGGAACGCGGTGCGGTGCGGGTCTTGCGTATTGGGTGCCGTGATGTCGCACCGCGTTCCAGAACCCCACCCTCCAGCCCCACCCCCTCCCGCCGGAGGGCACGTTCAGGGTCCGTTCCGGGCGACAACTCAGCCCGTCCGGCGCTTGAGGACGCGCCCGCAGGGCGCTCCCGCCGCAGGCGGCGAACCGGCCCGCAGCTCGGGGTCCGGGGCAGCGCCCCCCACGCGGCGGAGCCGCACATCAGACGCAGCCGGGAAGGGGCGGGGTGGGGGAAAAGCGCCGCAGGCCAACGCACCCGCACTCGTGGGCCTGGGGCACGCGCCCCGGTGCCCCTACCCGTTCAAGATGACGCTTCGCGTCAACCCCCGCGGTTCGTCCGGGTTCAGGCCCTTCGACTCCGCCACCGCGACAGCGAGACGCTGCGCACGGATCAGGTCCGCCATCGGATCGAGGCGGGAGCCCGCCGCCACGAGCGTGCCCCCCGACCGCTCCACATCCGCCGGAAGCCCCGCGGGGACCGTGCCCAGGATCCACGCCACCCGGCCGGGAGCGGTGATCGAGATCGGGCCGTGGCGGTATTCCATCGCGGGGTAGGACTCGGTCCAGGCGCCCGCCGCCTCGCGCATCTTCAGGGCCGCCTCCTGCGCGAGCCCGTACGTCCAGCCCGTGCCCAGGAACGTCCACTGCCCGGCCGAGACCACGGACGGCGGCAGCGGCTCCGTGAGAGCGGACTCCGCGTCCGCCGCCGCCTCGGCGACCGTGCGGACGTCCGAGGGGAGCGGACCGTACGCCTCCAGGCCCGCGCGGAGGCAGGCGAGGGCCGTGGTCGCGAAGCGGGTCTGGACGACGGACTCCTCGTCGGCCCAGTCGAGCGGGGCGACGGAGCCGGCCACGTCCGTCACCGGCGTCCCGGGGCCGGCGGTCAGCGCGAGCGTGCGCGTGCGGCCGCGCAGGGCCGACAGCAGGTCGAGGACCTCCGTCGTGGTCCCGGACCGGGTGATCGCCACGACCCGGTCGTACGCGCGGCCCCGGGGGAACTCCGAGGAGGCGAACGCGTCCGTCTCGCCCTGCCCGGCGGCCTCGCGTAGCGCCGCGTACGCCTGGGCCATGAACCAGGACGTGCCGCACCCGGTCACCGCGACCCGCTCGCCCGGCCGGGGCAGTTCCGTGGCGGCCGCCGCCCCGGCGGCGCGCCGCCAGCAGCCGGGCTGGGTGTCGATCTCCGCCGCCGTACGGGAAGCGGAACGTGAAGAGGAAGGCTGCTGCATGCGCTGAGGCTCCTTGCGAGAGGTGCGGTGGGCGTCGGGAACGTGGATAGCAGCCCCGCCATGAGGGAGGGAAGATGCGGAAGGGCGATACCGAAGCGCAACCGGAGCCGGCTGGACCGTAAGGTGGCGCGCGGGAGAGACTCACGGTCTCCAGCGAGGAAAACGAACCACGAAGGTGGGAAGCAGTAGTGCAGCGGCGGCGGTTCCTGGGTATGACGGCGGCGGGTGCCGCCACTGCGGCGTTGGCTCCCGCACTGACGGCTTGCGGGAGCGGCGGTCCCGGTTCGGGCACCAAGAAGCTGAAGCTGATCGCCGCGGACTACGGCGACAATCCGTCGAACAGCTCGAAGAAGTACTGGGACGCCCTCGTCCGCGACTTCGAGGACCAGCACAGCAAGATCAAGGTCGACGTCGAGGTCTACAGCTGGACCGAGGTCGACAAGAAGGTCGCCGACCTGGTCGCGGCGGGCAAGGCCCCCGACCTCGCGCAGATCGGCGCGTACGCGGACTTCGCGGCGGCCGGCAAGCTCTACAGCGCCGACCAGCTGCTCACCGTCCCCACCCAGGCGGAGTTCATCGCGTCGATCGAGAAGGCGGGTGAGGTGCACCGCGTGCAGTACGGCATGCCGTTCGTCTCCAGCACCCGTCTGCTCTTCTGCAACAAGGAGCTCTTCGACAAGGCCGGCATCGCCAAGGCCCCCGAGACCTGGGACGAGCTCCAGGCCGCGGCGAAGAAGCTCCAGGCGAACGGCGTGAAGATACCCTTCGGCCTGCCCCTCGGCCCGGAGGAGGCCCCGGCCGAGACGATGATGTGGTTCCTCGCCGCCGGCGGCGGCTACACCGATGCCAACGGTGTCTACACCATCGCCCACGACGAGAACGTCAAGGCGCTGGAGTGGCTGCGCGACGAGCTCGTCGCCAAGAAGCTCACCGGCCCCCTCGACCCCGCCCGCACCAACCGGCAGGACGTCTTCGACGCCTTCTGCAAGGGCGACGTCGGGATGCTCAACGGCCACCCCACGCTGATGCAGCAGGCCGACGCCAAGGGGATCAAGTACATCACCGCGCCGCTGCCCGGCATCAAGGGCAAGTCCAAGTCGACCATGGGCGTCGCCGACTGGATGATGGCGTTCAAGCAGAACGGCAACCGCGACCAGATCGGTGCCTTCCTCGACTTCGTCTACAGCACCAAGAACGTGCTGGACTTCACCGGGCAGTACGACCTGCTGCCGGTGACCGCCTCCGCCTCCGCGAAGATGGCCGCGGACTCGGGCCGCAAGAGGCTGAGGCCGTTCCTGGACCAGCTGGAGAGCGCCGAGTTCTACCCCGCCGACAAGACGTCCTGGGCGGCGGTCAGCAAGGCGATCAAGGAGAAGATCGGCTCCACGGTGAAGACCGGCGGGGACCCGAACAGCGTGCTCAGCGAGATCGAGCGCGAGGCGAACTCCCTGGAGACGGCGAGTCAGGGGCATTAGACGATGGCCGGCGAAGATCCCGTGAACCCCGGGCCGGGCGGGCCGGGGCTCTCCGGGCGGGACCGGGACGTGCTGGCGCTGGAGCGCCGCACGTGGCCGGGGCCGGGCGCGAAGGAACGCGCGATCCGCGAGGACCTCGGCCTCACCCCGACCCGCTACTACCAGCTGCTCAACGCGCTGCTGGACGACCCCGCCGCGCTCGCGCACGACCCGGTGACGGTCAACCGCCTCCGGCGGCTGCGCGAAGCACGGCGGGAACGGCGCTGACCGGGCCGGTCCCAGTCGTACGTTCGAGCCCCTCCGGCGCTCCGGGACAGTAGGGTCGTCCCATGGGCAGTCATCCACTCCCCGAACCCCGCAGCCGCGCCGGCCGCCACGGCCTCGCCGAGCTGCTCGCCGCGCCGGACAAGAGCGTCGTCGCGCTGGACTTCGACGGCACGCTCGCCCCGATCGTCCCGGACCCCGAGCAGGCCCGCGCCCACCCAGGCGCCGTGCCCGCGCTCGCGCGCCTCGCGCCCGCGCTGCGCTCCGTCGCCGTGATCACCGGCCGCCCGGCGGGCGTGGCCGTGCGCTACGGCGGCTTCGCCGGAGTCCCGGGGCTGGAACACCTCGTCGTGCTGGGCCACTACGGCGCCGAGCGCTGGGACGCCGTCACCGGCACCGTCAAGGCCCCCGCCCCGCACCCGGGCGTCGCGGCCGTGCAGGCCGCGCTGCCCGGGGAGCTCGACCGGTCTGGCGCCTGGCGGGGCACCTGGGTCGAGGACAAGGGCCGCGCCATCGCCGTGCACACCCGGCGCGCCGCCGACCCCCAGGCCGCCTACGACGCCCTGCGCGGCCCGCTGGAAGCGCTCGCCGCGCGGCACGGCCTGATCGTCGAACCGGGCCGGTTCGTCCTGGAGTTGCGCCCGCCCGGCATCGACAAGGGCGTGGCCCTCGCTGAGTACGTGCGCGAGACGGGCGCCCGCGCCGTCCTCTACGCCGGTGACGACCTCGGCGACCTCGCGGCCTTCGCCGCCGTGGAGGAGCTGCGCGCCGAAGGGCTGGCCGGCCTCCTCGTGTGCAGCGGCAGCACGGAGGTCACCGAACTCGCCGAACGGGCCGACCTCGTGGTGGACGGCCCGAGCGGCGTAGTGGAGCTGCTGACGGCCCTCGCGGACCGCCTGCCTACCGGCTGAACCTCATTCGTCGTCCGGGTCCTTGGCGGCGGTCGGGTCACCCTTGGCCGCCTTCTCCGGCAGGCCCAGGGTCTTCAGCGCCGTCGTCCAGTCGTGGGCGATCGCCTGCTGCGCCTTGACGAGATCCGCCTTGCCGGCACAGATCGCGGTCTTGAGCTTGGTCTCGACCACGTCCTTGGGGTTGTTGGGCCCCGCGCCCGGCTTGTGGCCGGGGGAGGGCGGCTCGACCCACAGATTGCGCGGGTCGTTGGGGTCGCCGCCGAGCTGGAGGCTGATCAAGTGGTCGTACTCGTAGTCCTTCAACGAGCCCTTGTAGCCGTACGAGGCCGCGTTGGCGGTCTTCTCGCGGCTGGTGATGCCGACCGGCGGCCGGATGTCCTTGGTGTAGCCGCTGCGGCAGATCGTCGTCTTCACTGTCGCCTGCGTGACCTTCGGATTCGTCGCTCCGGGCGTGCACTTGGGGTCGGGCAGGGGCTCCTTGGCCGAGGTGTACTGGTAGTGACAGCTGCCCTCCGCGGGCTGCTTCTGCACGGTGTACGCGGGCTGGGGGCCCGGGCCCACGGGTATGGCGCCGTCTCCCGCGGCGGGCGCGGACGACCCTGTGGCCGAAGTGGAGGGGGAGGCGCCGGACTTGGCGTTCTTGGTGTCGTCGGAGCTCTTGCTCCCGGAGTCGGAGGAGCAGCCGGTGGTCAGTGCGGCTGCGACGAGGGCGACGGCCGCGAGGGCGGTGGCGGCTCGGGGTGGGGCGATCTGCATGGCCTCATGGTTACCCGGGGGCGGGGCGGGGCAGGCGGCGGCCCGAAGCACTTTGCCGAAGGCTGGCCGGGTGTTTGCTCCGGGGTGTGCGCGGGGGGTGGGTGCGGGGCGGCCGGCGCCCGCAGCGGGCTTTTTCCCCTACCGCCCCTTCCCGCGTGCATCTGATGTGCGGCTCCGCCGCGTGGGGGCGCGCCCCAGCCCCCCCGGCTACCGGTCCGTTGCCTCCCCCGGACTCCGTCTGGGGGAGCCCCCAACGGGCTGGATTTCGCAGACCGTAGCCGGCACATTCAGCCCGTGGGGGCACCTCTGGGGAGGTGGCTGGGGGAGTTCGAGGACAACGCGCGAAGCGTGTTGCGGGGGTCCGGGGCCCGTAGCCCAGGCGACTACAGCGCGGCCAGCTGGTCCAGGAACCAGCGTGCCGGAGGGAGCGCCACCGCCGCGGCGGCAAGCCGCTTCGTGCGCGACGCCCGTTCCGACGGGTCCATCAGGAGAGCCGTGTGCAGAGCCGACGCCGTGGCCTCCACGTCGTACGGGTTGACCACGAGCGCGTCGTCCCCCAGCTCCGCCACCGCCCCCGCCTCCCGGGAGAGGACGAGAGCGCAGCCGTGGTCGGAGACGACGGGGACCTCCTTGGCGACCAGGTTCATGCCGTCGCGGATGGGGTTGACGAGCGCGACGTCCGCCAGGCGGTAGGCGGCGAGCGAGCGGGCGAAGTCGTCCTTGACGTGCAGGGAGACCGGTTCCCAAGCCGCGGTGCCGAAGGTCGCGTTGATCTCCCGGGCGACCCGCTCGACCTCCGCCGTGTACGCGCGGTAGACCTTCAGATCCTGCCGGGAGGGGTACGCGAAGGCGATGTGCACCACCTTGCCCCGCCACTGCGGGTGGTCCTCCAGCAGCCGGCGGTAGGCGTGGAGGCCGCGCACGATGTTCTTGGACAGCTCGGTGCGGTCGACGCGCACGATCGCCTTGCGGTCCGGGCCGAGCTGTGCGCGGAGCGCGGCCATCCGCTCCTCGACGTCCGCGCGGTGCGCGCGCTCCCGCAGGAAGTCCGCGTCGGCGCCGAGGCCGTGCACGCCGAGCCGGGTCGTCCGGCCCTCGAAGAGCACCGCCGTCCCGCCCGTGCCGCGGACGACCTCAGCCCCCAGGACCTTCTCGCAGCAGTCGGCGAACGCGTCCGCCCAGCGCTCGGTCAGGAAGGCCGCGCGGTCCCCGCCGAGGATGCCGCGCAGCACCCGCTCGGCGATGTCGTCCGGCAGCAGCCGGTAGTAGTCCGGCGGGGCCCAGGGGGTGTGCGAGAAGTGGCCGATCCGCAGGTCGGGACGGCGCTCCCGGAGCAGACCCGGCACCAGCGTGAGGTGGTAGTCCTGCACGAGCACGGCGGCTCCCTGCGCGGCCTCCTCGGCGAGGGCGTCCGCGAAGGCCGCGTTGTACGCCTCGTACGCCGCCCACTGCCGCCGGAAGTCCGCGTCGAAGACGGGTGCCAGGGGCGTCTCGTAGAGCATGTGGTGGACGAACCACAGCACGGAGTTGGCGATGCCGTTGTAGGCGGCGGCGAAGGTGTCCGGGTCGACGTCCAGCATGCGCACCCGGTGGCCGCCGGTGTCCTCGGTGTCGAGCCTGCGGCCCGCGCGCCGCGCCGCCTCGCGGTCGCCCTCGCCCATGGCCGCGCACACCCACACGGCGCCGGCGTCGCGGTCTATGGCGCTGAGCCCCGAGACGAGGCCGCCACCGCCCCGGCCGGCGGTCAGCTCGCCGTCGACCAGCTTGTACGAGACCGGGCCGCGGTTGGAGGCGACGACGATCTGTGCGGTGTGCGTGTGCGGTTGCATGTGCTCAACGACCATGTGGCCAGCCTTGCCTGGCCGCCGGTCGTTCAAACGTTTGTCGGGGCCGGGGTGCGGGTGCGGACGGGCTGGCGCCTGCGGCGGGCTTGTTCCCCAGCCCCGCCCCTCCCCGCACATCAGACGCAGCCGGGAAGGGGCGGGGCTGGGAAAAAGGCCCCCTACGCCGCGTCCCGTGCCGCGTATTCCGGGATTTCCCGCATCGGCGGCCGCTCCTCCGTGTCCACCGCGTACGTCCGAGGGACGAATCCCTCGGACGTACGCTCGAACTGGGTCAGGGACGGCCGCACCAGGTGGCCGCGGGCCAGGCGCAGCTGTGCCGTGCGGTAGATGGCCGCGGCCATCCGGCCCAGCGCGCGGCCGTCCTGGTGGCGGTGGACGCGGACGCCCACGTCGACCTGGGCCAGGGCGTCCAGGCCGACGGTGTGGAGGGCGTCGACCAGGAGGCCCAGTTCCACGCCGTAGCCCACGGGGAACGGCAGGCGTTCCAGGAGCGAGCGGCGGGCCGCGTACTCGCCGCCCAGGGGCTGGACGAAGCCCGCCAGCTGCGGCCAGTGCAGGTTGAGCAGGGGTCGGGCCACCAGCTCGGTCACCCGGCCGCCCTGCCCGGCCACTTCGCCGAGCGGGCGGTCGTACATCGCCTTCACGAACGCGATGCCCGGGTCGGTCAGCAGCGGGCCGACGGTGCCGGAGACGAAGTCCGCGGAGAAGTCGCGCAGATCGGCGTCGACGAAGCAGACCACGTCCCCGCGCGTCACCAGCAGCGACCGCCACAGCACCTCGCCCTTGCCGGGCAGGGCGGGCAGTCGCGGGAGCACCGAGTCGCGGTGCACCACGCGCGCGCCGGCCGCGGCGGCGACCTCGGCCGTGCGGTCGGTGGAGCCGGAGTCGAGCACCACCAGCTCGTCGACCAGCGGCACCGCGTCCGTCATCAGTTCGCGCCGGATCGTGGCGACGATGTCGCCGACGGTCGCCTCCTCGTCCAGCGCGGGGAGCACCACGCTGATGGTGGTGCCCTTCTCCCGTTTGGCCGCGAGCAGCTGGTCGAGCGGACGGTCTCCGACGGACCAGGACCGCCGGCCCAGCCAGCGCTCCACCTCTTCCAGCACGTGAACGACTCCTTCGCTCCGGTGTTGTCCTGTGACGCATCTCGCGGAACGGACGACCTGCTCGGGTGTCCGTGCCTTCGGTTACAGTCTGAACAACGCGGAACGCCGTCGTATGTCGGGGTCACCGCGCGCACAAACGCCTGGGCAGTGCCCAGTGCCATACCGCTCATCCAGAGGGGCAGAGGGACACGGCCCGTTGAAGCCCCGGCAACCCTCCCGCCGGTCTCGCAAGCGCGAGGCTCCCGGTGGGGAAGGTGCCAATTCCGTCTCGTGGCGAGGTTCGCCGCGAGGAAGATGAGGAGAAAGGGCCTCGCCTCCATGGCTGTGCAGTCTGTCGAAAGCTCAACCACTTCTGTCGCGCTCGGTCCCGCCGTCGCCCTCTCGTGCCGTGAGTGCGGGGAGCGGTTCGACCTCGGTCCCATCTTCGCCTGCGCCGCCTGTTTCGGCCCGCTCGAAGTCGCGTACGACCTCCCCACCGGCGATCCCGAGGCCCTGCGCCGCCGCATCGAGGCCGGTCCCGACAACATCTGGCGCTACGCCCCGCTGCTGCCCGTACCCGAGAACGTGGCGGAGAAGCCCAGCCTCAACCCCGGCTTCACCAAGCTCGTCAAGGCCGACAACCTCGCCCGCGAGCTGGGCGTCACCGGCGGGCTGTACGTCAAGGACGACTCCGGCAACCCCACGCACTCCTTCAAGGACCGCGTCGTCGCCATCGCGGTCGAGGCGGCGCGCGCCTTCGGCTTCACCACGCTCTCCTGCTCCTCGACCGGCAACCTCGCCGGCGCGGTCGGTGCCGCCGCGGCCCGCGCGGGTTTCAAGTCCTGTGTCTTCATCCCGCACGACCTGGAGGCCGGCAAGGTCGTCATGGCCGCGGTCTACGGCGGCGACCTGGTGGGCATCGAGGGCACCTACGACGACGTGAACCGCTTCTGCTCCGAGCTGATCGGCGACCCGCTCGGCGAGGGCTGGGGCTTTGTCAACGTCAACCTCCGCCCGTACTACGGCGAGGGCTCCAAGACCCTCGCGTACGAGATCTGCGAGCAGCTGGGCTGGCGCCTGCCGGACCAGATCGTGATCCCCATCGCCTCCGGCTCCCAGCTCACGAAGATCGACAAGGGGCTGAAGGAGCTGATCGCGCTGGGCCTGGTCGAGGACCGGCCGTACCGGATCTTCGGCGCGCAGGCGGCGGGCTGCTCGCCGGTCTCCCGCGCGTTCAAGGACGGCCACGACGTGGTGCGGCCGGTGAAGCCGGACACGATCGCGAAGTCCCTCGCCATCGGCAACCCCGCCGACGGGCCGTATGTGCTCGACATCGCCCGGCGGACGGGCGGTGCCGTGGAGGACGTGGACGACGCGGAGATCGTCGACGCGATCCGGCTGCTGGCCCGGACGGAGGGGATCTTCGCGGAGACCGCGGGCGGGGTGACGGTGGGCGTCACCCGCAAGCTCATCGAGCGCGGGGTGCTCGACCCCGCGCTGACGACGGTCGTGCTCAACACCGGCGACGGGCTCAAGACGCTGGACGCCGTGGCGGCCGGGCCGTCCGCGACCATCCGGCCGTCCCTGGAGGCGTTCCGCACCGCCGGGCTCGCCACCGGCTGATGTCCCCACCCGACCATTCACCGGACACCGGAATACCGGAAAGGCAGGACCCCCATGAGCATCTCCGTTCGCATCCCCACCATCCTCCGCACCTACACCGGCGGTGTCGCCGAAGTCCCGGCCGAGGGGGCGACGCTCGCCGAGGTGATCGGCGATCTGGAGAAGAACCACCCCGGCATCGCCGCCCGCGTCCTCGACGACGCGGGGAAGCTGCGCCGGTTCGTGAACGTGTATGTCAATGACGACGACGTGCGCTTCGAGCAGGGGCTTTCGACGCCCACGCCCGACGGCGCCGGGGTGTCGATCATCCCCGCCGTCGCCGGCGGCTGAGCTTTACGCAAGCTTCCTGCGAAAGGTCCCCTGAATCGCCCCGGCCGTGAAACGGACGGGGCGATTCCGTCTGTTGAGCGCGATACAGTTGGGGCGATCCCCCTCCGGCGTCAGTGCCGAACGCATATGAGAACCCGTCAAGTTGTGCGCGAACTGTGTGCGCGAATTGTCGGGTTGCTTGCGCTATGCCCGGCCCGACTTGCCCTGGATCCACCGGAGTTCGCCGCATTTCGGCAATCAGCCGCGCCGGGAATTCTCGTCCGAGTGACCTGTTGCAGACGGCATCCGTGCAGATACATTCAGCCGCGGTCGACGCGTTCCGGCGCACACCACCGGGATTTCCCCTGCCACCGGCTGGGGAGAAGTTCCGGAGGTGAGGTCTGACCCGGGTCCGCGAAGTGCGGTCCTGCGCAAGGGCCAGTAATAGGGGAGTTAGGCATGGCTCAGGGCACCGTCAAGTGGTTCAACGCGGAGAAGGGGTACGGCTTCATCGCGGTCGACGGTGGTGCGGATGTATTCGTCCACTACAGCGCGATCCAGATGGACGGCTACCGCACCCTCGAGGAGGGTCAGCGAGTGGAGTTCGAGATCTCGCAGGGCCAGAAGGGGCCGCAGGCGGACATGGTCAAGCTCGCCGTCTGATCTCGGCGCATCGACCACCGGCTCACTCAGCTCGCCGAGGGGCCCGTACCCGCGCACCGGGGTACGGGCCCTTCGTGTGCCCTCGCGCGCGTATGTGTGCGCGTACGCGCGCGTTCCGTGTGTACCCGGAAGTCACGCCGTAGGGGCGCCCTTCTGTGGAGGCGCTCGCGCCCCCGGGCTTCGTCCGGGGGTGCCCCCGGTGCCACTAACGGTGCGCTCATGAACGGATCGCTTGCGCCCCCAGACTTCGTCCGGGGGTGCCCCCGGTGCCACTAACGGTGCGCTCATGAACGGATCGCTTGCACTCTGGGGGGTCGAGTGCTAATCATTGGCGTTAGCACTCTCCGAGTGAGAGTGACAGATTTGGACCGTCGGTGAGGTCCATCAGCCGGGTGGGGCAAGGAACCGCCAGGCCGGTGAGCCGTCCGTCGCGGGCGCCAGCGCGGTCCGGAGAAATCCACCCCGTCCTGGGAGGACCACTTCACATGGCCAAGATCATCGCGTTCGACGAGGAGGCACGGCGCGGTCTCGAGCGCGGGATGAACCAGCTCGCCGACGCCGTCAAGGTCACCCTCGGCCCCAAGGGCCGCAACGTCGTCCTCGAGAAGAAGTGGGGCGCCCCCACGATCACCAACGATGGTGTGTCCATCGCCAAGGAGATCGAGCTCGAGGACCCGTACGAGAAGATCGGCGCCGAGCTGGTCAAGGAGGTCGCGAAGAAGACGGACGACGTCGCCGGTGACGGCACGACGACCGCGACCGTCCTGGCCCAGGCGCTGGTCCGCGAGGGCCTGCGCAACGTCGCCGCGGGCGCCAACCCGATGGCCCTCAAGCGCGGCATCGAGAAGGCCGTCGAGGCCGTCTCCGGTGCGCTGCTCGAGCAGGCCAAGGACGTGGAGACCAAGGAGCAGATCGCCTCCACCGCCTCCATCTCCGCCGCCGACACCCAGATCGGCGAGCTCATCGCCGAGGCGATGGACAAGGTCGGCAAGGAAGGCGTCATCACCGTCGAGGAGTCCCAGACCTTCGGTCTGGAGCTGGAGCTCACCGAGGGTATGCGCTTCGACAAGGGCTACATCTCGGCGTACTTCGCCACCGACATGGAGCGTATGGAGGCGTCCCTGGACGACCCGTACATCCTGATCGTCAACTCGAAGATCGGCTCGGTCAAGGACCTGCTGCCGCTCCTCGAGAAGGTCATGCAGTCCGGCAAGCCGCTGCTGATCATCGCCGAGGACGTCGAGGGCGAGGCCCTGTCGACCCTGGTCGTCAACAAGATCCGTGGCACCTTCAAGTCCGTCGCCGTCAAGGCCCCGGGCTTCGGTGACCGCCGCAAGGCCATGCTCGGCGACATCGCCATCCTCACCGGTGGCACCGTCATCTCCGAGGAGGTCGGCCTCAAGCTGGAGAACGCCGGTCTCGACCTGCTCGGCCGCGCCCGCAAGGTCGTCATCACCAAGGACGAGACGACCATCGTCGACGGTGCCGGTGACAGCGACCAGGTCCAGGGCCGCGTCAACCAGATCCGCGCCGAGATCGAGAACAGCGACTCGGACTACGACCGCGAGAAGCTCCAGGAGCGCCTCGCGAAGCTGGCCGGCGGCGTGGCCGTCATCAAGGCCGGTGCCGCGACCGAGGTCGAGCTCAAGGAGCGCAAGCACCGCATCGAGGACGCCGTCCGCAACGCGAAGGCGGCCGTCGAGGAGGGCATCGTCGCCGGTGGTGGCGTGGCCCTGCTCCAGGCTTCCGCGGTCTTCGAGAAGCTCGAGCTCGAGGGCGACGAGGCCACCGGCGCCAACGCCGTGCGCCTGGCCCTGGAGGCCCCGCTGAAGCAGATCGCCGTCAACGGTGGTCTCGAGGGCGGCGTCGTCGTGGAGAAGGTCCGCAACCTCACGGTCGGCCACGGTCTGAACGCCGCGACCGGCGAGTACGTCGACATGATCGCCGAGGGCATCATCGACCCGGCGAAGGTCACGCGTTCCGCCCTGCAGAACGCCGCGTCCATCGCCGCGCTGTTCCTGACCACCGAGGCCGTCATCGCCGACAAGCCGGAGAAGGCCGCCGCGGCCGCTCCGGGCGGCATGCCGGGCGGTGACATGGACTTCTGAGCCGACTCCTCCCGCCGCTCACCGGCTTCTGTCCGGTGAGCGGGGAACGGCTCGCGTCCTGCCGAGGGCGGCACCCCGTGATGGGGTGCCGCCCTCGGGCGTTCGCGCGTTCAGCTCCGCGAGCGCCGCCTTGCCGAAGCCGAAGAGGTACGTCGCCACGAACCCCGCCACGTATCCCACCAGCAGCCCCAGCGCGTAGACCGCCGCCGTCCGGCCGAGGCCGTGGTTGCCCTTCAGCAGGGGGAAGAGGGCCCAGCCCGACGGGCCGATGGCCGTGGTGCCGACCTTGGTGCCCAGCTGGTTGAGCAGGCCCACGAAGCCGCCGCCGAACGCGCCGCCCACGCACGCCGTGACGAACGGCCGCCCCAGCGGCAGCGAGACGCCGTAGATCAGCGGCTCGCCGATGCCCAGGAAGCCGGCCGGCAGCGCGGAGCGGATCGTGCCGCGCACCGAGAGATTGCGCCGGAGCCGGACGTAGACCGCGAGGGCCGCCCCCACCTGGCCCGCGCCCGCCATCGCCAGGATCGGCAGCAGGACGGTGTAGCCCTCCTGCTGGATCAGCGTCGTATGGACGGGGATCAGCGCCTGGTGCAGGCCCAGCATCACCAGCGGCAGGAACAGCCCGCCCAGCACGAAGCCCGCGCCCGCGCCGCCGTTGGCCAGCAGCCAGTCCGCCCACCGCCCGACGGCCGCGGCCGCCTTCCCGGCCGCGTACATCAGCCCGTACAGCGTGACCAGGCCCGTCGCCAGCACCGTGAGCGTCGGGGTGACGAGGACGTCCAGGGTCTCCGGCACCCGGCCGCGGCACCACCTCTCGACACACGTCGCCAGCAGGGCGGCGGCGAGCGCGCCGAGCACCCCGCCCTGGCCCGGCGCCAGCCGCTCCCCGAAGGCGCTGACCCGGCCGACGCCGCCGTACACCGTGATCGCCGCGACCGCGCCGCCCAGCACCGGGGTGCCGTCGAACTCCTTCGCCGTGTTGTAGCCGACGAACACCGCGATCAGCGACATGAAGCCCGAGGCGATCGCGGTCAGCGCGGGCGAGAGGCCGGGCAGCCAGTGGAGATTGGTGAGCAGACCGCCGAGCCCGGCGACGATGCCGCAGCCGATCAGCGCCGGGATCAGCGGCACGAAGACGGCCGCGATCCGGCGCAGGAAGAGCTTGCCCGGGGTGGCGTTGCGCTCGGCGCGGCCGGCGCGGATCGCCGCGCCCCGCTCGGCCAGGGCCTCGGCGGTGACCGGCGCGGCCGCGCTCAGCCGGGTCAGCTCGGGCGCCACCCGGGCGACGGCCCCCGGGCCCAGCACGACCTGGTACGCCCGCCCGTCCTCGACCACGCCCAGCACGCCCGGCAGCGCCCGCAGCGCCTCGCCCCGGACGAGGGCGGGGTCGTGGAGCTCCAGCCGCAGCCGGGTCATGCAGTTCTCGACGGAGGCGATGTTCCCGGCGCCGCCCAGGAGCGGGAGCAGCGCGGCGGCCGTGGCGGCGTGGCTGTCGTCTGGGGCCATGGGCAAGTCCCTTGCTCCGGGGACGCTCGTAACGGGATTCTCTCCCGCGGGTCAGCCCCCGGCGACCGCACGCAGGGCCGTGCGCAGGTGCCCGGCCGACTCCTCCAGCAGGCGCGCGGCCGTGGGGCCGTCGACCCCACCGAGCACGACGAGGATCGCGTTCTTCACCTCGCCGCCGGTCTCCGCCAGCGCCGCCTCCGTCTCCGCGTCGGAGGCGCCGGTCGCCAGGGCGACGATGTGCCGGGAGCGGGCGCGCAGTTTGTCGTTGGAGGCGCGCACGTCGACCATCAGGTTCCCGTAGGTCTTGCCGAGCCGGATCATGGTGATGGTCGAGAGCATGTTGAGGACGAGCTTCTGCGCGGTGCCCGCCTTCAACCGGGTGGATCCGGTGAGGAGTTCGGGTCCCACGACGACCTCGATCGCGTGCTCGGCGGCCGCGCCGAGCGGCGAGCCGGCGTTGCAGGACAGCCCGACGGTGAGCGCGCCCGCCGCGCGGGCGTGTGTGACGGCGCCGAGGGCGTACGGGGTGCGGCCGGAGGCCGAGACGCCCACGACCGTGTCGGCCGGGCCGATGCCGATCGCCCTCAGGTCCCCGGCGGCCAGCTCCCGGCTGTCCTCGGCCCCTTCCACCGCCGTGACCAGCGCGGGCGCGCCGCCCGCGATGAGGCCGACGACCTGCGCGGGGTCGGTGTTGAAGGTCGGCGGGCACTCGCTGGCGTCCAGCACGCCGAGCCGGCCGGCCGTGCCCGCGCCCGCGTAGACGAGCCGTCCGCCACCGGCCATCCGGGCCGCGATCGCGTCGATGGCCTCGGCTATGCCGGGGAGTCGCGCGGCGACGGCGGTGGCGACGGTGGCATCCTCACCGTTCATGATCTTCGCGATGTCGAGCGTGGGCAGCCGGTCGATGTCCGCGAGTTCGGGGCGGAACGCCTCGGTGGTGAGGGTGGCGAGCTCGGCGCGGAGCTCCGCGTGCGCGGGCGAGTCCATGGGGGCGGCGCCTCTCCGTGGCGGGCCGCTGGTCACGGCAGGTCCCGGCCGCGGGGGTCGTGCCGGTGGGCGAGCGCTTCGTAGGAGGCGGACAGGGCGGGTGCCGCCCGCTCGTACGTCCGCTGGGCGACGCCGATGAACAGGCAGTCCACCACGAGGAGTTGGCTGGTGCGGCTCGACATGGCGGCCGGGCGCAGCTCGCTCTCACGGGCGGTGGAGGTGGTGAGGACGTGGTCGGCGTACTGCGCGATCTCCCCGTCGGGGCGGCCGGTGATCGCGATCGTCGTCGCACCGTGCTCGAAGGCGACCCGCAGCGGCTCGATGACGTCGGTGGTCCGGCCCGAATGGGTGATGGCGATGGCGACGTCACCGGCCCGCAATTGCACGGCGTTGGTGACGGCCAGGTGGGGGTCGGCGGGCGCGTGCGCGATCATGCCGATGCGCAGCAGCTTCTGCACCAGGTCCTGGCCGACGAGATGGGACGCGCCGATGCCGTAGACGTCGGTGCGCCGGGCGGTGGCCAGCGCGCCGACCGCCGACTCCAGCTGCGCGGTGTCCAGCGCGGCGGCGGTGTCGGCCAGGCACTGTGCCTCCTCGTGGGCGAGCTTGGCGACCACGTCGGCCAGCGGGTCGTCCACCGCGATGTCGGCCGTGACGGCCGGGGCGCGGCCCGCCGCCTGCTCGGCCGCGAGCGCGGCGAGCGCCAGGCGCAGGTCGCGGTAGCCGGGGTACCCCAGGATGCGCGCGGTGCGCACGACGGTGGCCTCGCTGGTGCCGGTGCGCTCCGCGAGACCGGTGACCGTGAGTGCGGCCGAGCCCGCCGGGTCGCCCGCAACGGCCTCGGCGACGCGCTGCATGGAGCGGGTCATCGAGGGCGCCAGCGTGCGGACCTTGGCGGCCAGCGCGCCGGGGGCCGGAGGTGTGACGGCGGGTGCCGGGACGGCCGTGAAAGTTTCTTTCAGTTTGCTGCTCACCTCATGAAAGGTATTTTCGGACCGGTGAACCGTCAACCCTCCCCATCCCGGACAATGGACCATATGGAGCTCGAACAGGCACTGCACACGGCGCGCGCCCTCGTCCTCGCCGACCTCATGGCCGGTGACGTGGCGGAGGCCGATGTCGTCTCCCTCGTCGAGGACGCGGTGGTCCACCGCCGGTGGTGGGTCGAGCAGTGGCCGGAGGGCGTGGCGTACGTCGTGGGGCTGATCGCCCAGGACGTCCAGGACGCCCTGCTGGAGCGGCACGGCCGGTGGCCCCTGTGCCCGGTCTGCACGGACTCCGGCGACCCGCACGCCCTGGAGGTCGAGCCCGAGCTCGGCCCCGACCCGCACTGGGCCTGTGCCAAGCAGGCGGTGCTGGTGGCGCGCGTGGGGTCGCTGGGGGCGGCACCGCGGTGACCCTCTATATCGACCCGCCGACCTGGCCCGGTCACGGACGCATGTGGTCCCACCTGGTCAGCGACGTGTCGTTCGCCGAGCTGCACGAGTTCGCGGCGCGGCTCGGTGCCCCCTCGCGGGCGTTCGACCGGGACCACTACGACATCCCGTCGACGTCGTACGGCGAGGCCGTGCGGATGGGCGCGCGGGAGGTGGGCAGCAAGGAGCTCGTGCGGCTGCTGGTGGTGGCCGGGCTACGCAGGCCCAAGCACGAACGGCCCGCCGGCGGGCTGCTGTAGCCCCTCAGGCCGTCAGCAGCTCCAGCTCCGTGCCGAGGTTGCGGCGGGCCGTCGGCTCCCAGCGCTCGTGGCCCAGCGGCGTGCGGAACAGGCGCGGCAGCCCCAGCAGATGCCGCAGCACCGCCGCCCGGCCCTCGCGGAACGCCGCGTCGGGCACGAAGCCGTACTCCTCGCGGACCGCCGCCGCGTACGCCGCGTACTCCTGCGGCGCCCCCGCCAGCACCGCCAGGTCCGCGTCGCACAGCACCTCGCCGTTGCGGTCGCCCTCCGCCGGGTCGTGCGTCACCGTCAGCCGGACGAGCCGGGCGGTCTCCGCGGTCCGGTCCGCGTCGAGGCCCAGCTCCGGCAGGGCGCGCTCCGCGAGATGCGCGCTGCGCTCCTCGTTCTCCGAGCGGTCCGGGCGGTAGACCGCGTCGTGGAACCACGCCGCGAAGCGCACCGTGTCGGCGTCCTCCGCGTACGCCGCCAGCTCGTCGACGCGGTCGAGGACCGCCGCCAGGTGGTCGACCGTGTGGTACCGGCGCTGCGGCTCCGACCAGCGGCGCAGCAGGTCCTGCGCGTACGGCGCCGGGTCCGGGGCGGTGGCCCCGCCGCGGGCCCGTACGACGGTGTCCCGCCAGCGGGCGCGCAGGGCGGGGCCGGACGGGTGCTGGGGCGTGTCTGCCGCCGTGTCTGCCATAGGCCAATTGTGGAGCACCGCTTTTGACGCCGGGCGCCGGTGTGGCACTCTGTGCTACATGTCTAGACCAATTCTCGAGGTCATCGCGCTCACCCCCGAGGACGCGGTGGCGGCCCAGGCCGGAGGGGCGGACCGCCTCGAACTGGTCACCGACATGGCCGCGGACGGGCTCACCCCCGCCGTCACGACCTTCGCCGCCGTCCGCGCGGCCGTCTCCCTCCCCGTACGCGTCATGCTCCGCGCCACCGACGGCTTCTCCGCCGGGACCGCGTCCGAGCTCGCCGCCCTGTGCGATGCCGCTCGGGCGCTGGCCGCCGAGGGCGCCGACGAGTTCGTCCTCGGCTTCCTCACCGACGACGGCCGGGCCGACCTCACCGCCGTCGCCGCCCTCGCCGAGGCGGTCGGGCCCCGGGCCCGGTGGACCTTCCACCGCGCCATCGACCGCGCCGCCGACCGGGACGCCCTGCGCAAGCAGCTCGCCGACTTCCCCGGCCTCGACACCTACCTCACCGCGGGCTCCGCCTCCGGCGTCGGCGACGGCATCCCCACGCTGCTCGCCGAGGCGGCGCGGGGGGACGAGCCGGGCTACGAGCCGCGCATTCTGGTGGGTGGCGGGCTTCAGCTGAAGCATGTGCCTGTGCTTCTTGACGCGGGGCTGAGTGGGTTCCATATCGGTGGCGCGGCCCGGCCTGGGGGGTGGGCTGCTCCGGTTTCCGCTTCGGCGGTTTCGGTCTGGCGGGAGGCGCTTGGGGGTTGACCGGGTTTCTTCCGCGGGTTGTGTGTGGTTGCGGTTCGGATGGCCTCAAGCGCCGGCCGGGCTGGTTTGTGGGGGCTTGCCCCCCACGCGGCGGAGCCGCACATCAGACGCAGCCGGGAAGGGGCGGGCAGGAGAACGAAGCCCGCCGCGGGCGACGACCGGCGCGCGGCCGGGGCCTACGTCAATTCGTCCGGCAGCGGCGCCGCGTGAATGACCGTCAGCCCCGATACCGCTCGGGTCAGCGCCACGTAGAGGCGGCGCAGGCCCGTTCGTTCGTCCGGTTCTCCTGATACCACCCGCTCCGGCTCGTCCAGGACGACGTAGTCGTACTCCAGGCCCTTCGCGAGCG
This sequence comes from Streptomyces sp. NPDC020379, assembly GCF_044387105.1. NCBI lineage: Bacteria > Bacillati > Actinomycetota > Actinomycetes > Kitasatosporales > Streptomycetaceae > Streptomyces > Streptomyces sp. NPDC020379. The sequence goes on along the minus strand of NZ_JBIRVR010000003.1, from coordinate 237,710 downwards.
TCGCCGGGACCAGGGTCAGGCGGGCCTCCGCGCTCGTCTCCTCGCCCGGGGCGAGGCAGGGCAGGCCCGCCTCCTCCAGGGCCGCGGCCAGCGCGGGGATGCGGGAGTCCGCCGCGATCAGGCCGGTCGAGCCCTCGTGGGCCAGGGCTGCCCGGCACGCTTCGATCACCGCTGTGTCCAGGTCGTCCGCGGCGACGGAGCGTACGGAGAAGTCGCCCGCCGCCTCGCGTACGGACGTCGCCTCGCCCAGCTCCGGCGCGATCGCGGGCAGGAGGCGGGACGCGTACGCGATGACCTCACGGGGGACGCGGAAGCCCTGCGTGAGTTCCTCCACGGTGGCGTCCGGCTTGCCCAGGTGGGTGAGGGCCTCCGTCCAGCTGCGGGTGGCCCACGGGGTCGTGCCCTGCGCCAGGTCGCCGAGGATCGTCGCCGAACCCGTCGTGCAGCGCCGGCCCACCGCTCTGTACTGCATGGGGGAGAGGTCCTGCGCCTCGTCCAGGACCACGTGCCCGAGCGAGGGCGTGCGGGCCACGAGGTCGGCGGCCTCGTCGATCAACACCGCGTCCGCGGCGGTCCACTTGGCGGACTTCACGCTCCGGGCCGGCCTGTCCATGAGGATCCCCGCCTGCTCCTCCGGCGTGAGGAGGCCCTCCGCATGCTCGGCCAGGAACTCCGCGTCGGTGAGCAGCCGGAGCACCAGCTTCGCCGGATCGACCTGCGGCCAGACGGACTTGACCACCGCCTTCACCGCCGCGTTGCGGGCCACCGCGTCCTGCACGCGGTCGTCGGGCGCCTCGCCCGCCGCCTCCATGCGGATGAGCACGGCGTGCGCGATGCGCTGCGGCAGGGCGTCGCGCGCCGCCCCGTAGCGGATGTCACGGGCCAGCAGCTCGCGGACGATCTCCTCGATCTCGTACGCCGGGACCCGCCACCGGCGCGAACCGCGCACGACGACGAGCGGCTCCACCGGCATCGTCACCCCGGACCGCACGGCCCGCCGCAGCACCTCGGCCATGCGGGCGTCGCCCTTGACGCACGCCGCGGCGGCGGTGTCCGTGCCGCGGACCTCGACGTGGGCGACGAGGTCGTCGACGGTGGCCTGGGCGACGTTCAACTCGCCCAGCGCGGGCAGGACCTGCTCGATGTAGTGCAGGAACGACCGGTTCGGCCCGACGACCAGCGTGCCGGTGCGGGCGAGGCGCTCGCGGTGGGCGTAGAGCAGATAGGCCACACGGTGCAGGCCGACGGCGGTCTTGCCGGTGCCCGGGGCACCCTGGACGCACACCGTGCCGCCGATGTCCGCGCGGACGATCTCGTCCTGCTCCGGCTGGATCGTGGCGACGATGTCCCGCATCGGGCCGACGCGCGGCCGCTCGATCTCCGCCTGGAGCAGCTGACTCGTCCGCTCGGCGCCCGCCGTGTCGGTGAGATCCTCGTCCTCGTACGCCGTCAACTCGCCGCCGGTGTAACCGAACCGGCGGCGCGTGCCGACGTCCATGGGGTTCTTCTTCGACGCCCGGTAGAACGGCTGGGAGACCGGCGCGCGCCAGTCGATCACCATCGGGTCGCCGTCCGCGTCGTGCACGTGCCTGCGGCCGATATAGAACCGCTCGCCCTCCGCACCCTCCGCCTGATCGGCGTCCGGCGCGTGCACATAGTCGAGGCGGCCGAAGAAGAGCGGGGTGTGCGCGAGGTCGGCGAGGGCGGTGATGCGGTCGTCGATCTGGCGTTGCAGGACAGCCGCGTTGACCCAGTTCGCGGTCACGTCCTTGATGTCCAGGGACTCGACGTCGGCACGCATCGCGCGCAGCGCCGCCCGGGAGGAGGAGAGATGGGCGCGCTCGCGCTCGAGAGGGGCGTTGGCATCGGTCACTTGCTGCGCGGGCACGGCATGGCCTCCGGGAGAGTGCTGTGGACGAGCGGGACCCGCCGGTTTCCGACCGGACGGGGGCGCTCCCGTAGCGTGCGGGAGGCGGCAGGACGGGCGATTGTAACCAGCACGCAGAAGGCGCGCGAATGAATTTCCGACGCGCCCCTGGCCCTTCTCAGGGTCGCCCTCCCCCTTCCGTAGGGGACGGCATGGGCCTTGGGTCGTACGGCAGCGCCCCGGGGTTTACACCGGCAGGGCGATGTGGCGAGGGGCACCCGAAAACCATCATGGACGACATGACCACCGCATCCGCAACCCCGGACACCACGCCCTTCTCCTTCACCGCCGCCCTCCGCGCGATCAAGGCATTCGCCGGCGCGGCCGTCAGCGTCGTCCTCCTCGGGCAGTACACCGACGAGCGGCGCGTCTGACCACGCGCCGCCCGGCCCGCCGCGTCTGAACACGCGCCGCCCGGCCGCTCCCGGACGCCGGTCCGCTACGCGTCCTCGCCCGCGAGCAGGGAGTCCGCGTCCACGATGCGGTACGCGTAGCCCTGCTCCGCCAGGAAGCGCTGGCGGTGCGCCGCGAAGTCCTGGTCGACCGTGTCACGCGCCACCACCGAATAGAAGCGCGCCTCGTGGCCGTCCGCCTTCGGCCGCAGGACGCGGCCCAGGCGCTGTGCCTCCTCCTGGCGGGAGCCGAAGGTGCCCGACACCTGGATGGCGACGGTCGCCTCCGGCAGGTCGATGGAGAAGTTGGCGACCTTCGAGACCACCAGGACGCTCAGCTCACCCTCGCGGAACGCGCCGAAGAGCTTCTCCCGCTGGGCGTTGGTCGTCTCGCCCTTGATGACCGGCGCGCCCAGGTGCTCGCCCAGCTCGTCGAGCTGGTCGATGTACTGGCCGATGACCAGCGTCTGCTCACCCCGGTGCTTGGCCACCAGCGCCTCCGTGACCCGCCGCTTGGTGGCCGTGGTCGCGCAGTAGCGGTACTTCTCCTCCGTCTCGGCCGTCGCGTACGCCAGCCGCTCGCTGTCCGTCAGATTGACGCGGACCTCGACACAGTCGGCGGGCGCGATGTAGCCCTGCGCCTCGATCTCCTTCCAGGGGGCGTCGAAGCGCTTCGGGCCGATGAGCGAGAACACGTCCGACTCGCGGCCGTCCTCGCGCACGAGCGTCGCGGTCAGGCCGAGGCGGCGGCGCGCCTGGAGGTCGGCGGTGAACTTGAAGACCGGCGCGGGCAGCAGGTGCACCTCGTCGTAGACCACCAGACCCCAGTCGCGGGAGTCGAAGAGCTCCAGGTGCGGGTAGATGCCCTTCCGCTTCGTCGTCAGGACCTGGTAGGTGGCGATGGTGACCGGCCGGATCTCCTTCTTCGTGCCGCTGTACTCGCCGATCTCGTCCTCGGTCAGCGACGTCCGCTTGACCAGCTCGTGCTTCCACTGCCGCGCGGAGACCGTGTTGGTGACCAGGATCAGCGTCGTGGCCTTCGCCTGCGCCATCGCGCCCGCGCCCACGAGCGTCTTGCCCGCGCCGCAGGGCAGCACGACGACGCCGGACCCGCCGTGCCAGAAGCCCTCCACGGCCTGCTTCTGGTACGGGCGCAGCGACCAGCCGTCCTCGCGCAGCTCGATGGGGTGCGCCTCGCCGTCGACGTAACCCGCGAGGTCCTCGGCCGGCCAGCCGAGCTTCAGCAGCGTCTGCTTGATCTGTCCGCGCTCGGACGGGTGCACGGCCACCGTGTCCGGGTCGAGCCGGGCGCCCACCAGCGGCTGGATCTTCTTCGACCGCAGGATCTCCTCCAGCACCGGCCGGTCCGTGCACTCCAGGACCAGACCGTGCGTGGGGTGCTTCACGAGCTTGAGCCGCCCGTAGCGCGCCATCGTCTCGGCGATGTCCACGAGCAGGGCGTGCGGCACGGGATACCGGGAGTAGGCCACCAGGGCGTCGACGACCTGCTCGGCGTCGTGCCCGGCCGCCCGCGCGTTCCACAGCCCCAGCGGCGTGACCCGATACGTATGGATGTGCTCCGGCGCGCGCTCCAGCTCCGCGAACGGGGCGATGGCCCGACGACACGCGTCCGCCTGCTCGTGGTCCACTTCCAGCAGCAACGTCTTGTCGCTCTGGACGATCAGGGGTCCGTTCAACGCTTCACCCATTTCTTTCGGCCAAACGTCCAGTGTGCCTGATCGCTGCGCTTGGCTGGGCTTGGTTGGGGGTTCGCCGTTGTCTTCTGCGGGTCCGTTGTGCTTTCTGTGGGGTGGCCTCAAGCGCCGGCCGGGCTGGTTTGTGGTGGGTGCCGGGGGTGGGTCTTCCGGGCTGGGGACCTGGAACGCGGTGCGGGTGCCGTTTCGCGTATGGAGTGCCCCGAATTCGCACCGCGTTCCAGAACCCCACCCTCCAGCCCCACCCCCTCCCACCGGAGAGCAAGTGCGGGACGTATCCGCATCAGGGTTCCCATTCAGCCCGTTGGGGGCACCTCCCAGCGCTAGCTGGGGGAGCTTGAGGACAACGCGCGAAGCGTGTTGCGAGGTCTGGGGCGCGCCACGTTGTGGGGGTCTGGGGGCTCGCCCCCAGTTTCGGGAAGGGGCGGGTAGGGGAAAAGCGCCGCAGGCCCACGGACCCGCAGGCGGGGGCTGGGGCGCGGCCCTTACGCCGGGTCGTCCGCCAGCTCCGCCACGCCAGTGATCCGGTGCAAGGGATACGTGCGGATCTCATCCGCCGTGTGGTCGTACGCGGTCACGAAGCCCCCTTCCACCCGAACCGGCGCGATCACCCGCTGGCTCGCCGCGCCCTCCGCGTTGACGTAGCCGATCCACACCGGTGTGCCCGTGAGGACCGCGGCCTGGACCGCGGCGAGGGTGTCCGCGGAGGTCGTGCGGGGGAGCCGGCCGGTGGCAGTGTCGGGGAGCGGTTTGCGTTCGGCGGTGGCGGCCATGTCGCCCGCGCGGATGGCCCGTACCGCCGCGCCCAGGAGCGTCGCGTCGGGCGCGGGCGGGCCCTCGGGGACGGGGGCAGGGGCGGTGCGGGGAGGGGTGCGGTGGGCGTCGGCGCGGGCGATCAGTACGTCGCCCTCGGCGGACTCCGCCGCCGGCGCGTACCCCATGTCGCGCAGCCCCGCGAGGAGCGCGTCCGGTGCCGCTTGTGCGGCCAGCACCGTCGGCGCGAGGCGGCGCAGCCGCAGGGGCGCGGAGCGGCGGTCGGCGAGGATCTCGGCGAGGACGGCCTCGTCGTCGCAGCGGAGGTAGGAGGAGGCGGCGCCCACCCGCAGGTGGCCGTGGCGGCGGGCGACGTCGTCGACGAGATAGGCCAGCGGCTGCGGCACGGGTGTGCGCGAGTGGGCGGTGAGGAACGCCTTCAGGTCGTCGGCGGTCCGCCCGGCGTCCAGGGCCCGCCGCACGGAGGCGGGGGTGAAGCGGTAGACCGTGGCCCCGCCCTTGGACTCGATGTCGGCGAGCACGCCCAGCGTCTGGGCCAGCGGCCGGACGAGCGGTCCGGGGGCGACGGCCGTGAGGTCGGCCTGGAGCAGGATGTGGTCGAGCGGCTCCGGCAGCAGCGGGGCGAGGAGGGCCGCGGCCCGTACGCCCGCGGCGCCCAGCTCCGGGTCGGTCGGCGGCCGCCACACGGCGTGCGCTTCGTCGGCGGGCGGGAGCAGGGCGCGGCCGTGGGCGGAGAGGGCGCCGCGGTTGACGACGCCGAGCAGTTCGGCCTCGGCCAGGGCCCAGCGGGCGAGGCGGGTGCGCAGGTCCTCCTCGGCGCCGGTGGTGACGCGCGGCGGGCGCTCCCAGTGCAGCCGGGCCAGGAGCGCATCCGGGGAGACGGAGGCGCCCGGCGGGAGGGTGGCGAGCAGCGCGAGGACGCGGTGGCGGACCTCGAGGGCCGGGCCGCGGTCGAGGTCGGGGCCGAGCGCGGCGAGCGTACGGGCCTTGGCGTCCCGGCCGCCGACGAGCCCGGCCGCGCGGGTCGCGGCGAGCCAGGCGGTGGCCAGCCGGGCCCAGCGCTGCTCGGCGGGCAGCTTGAGCCAGTCGTCGTAGGCGGGCGTCGGGGCGTACCGCTCGTCGACCTCGCCGTCGGAGGCGAGCAGCCCGGCCGCGTACGCCAGCTCCACCCAGAAGGCCGCCGTCTGTTCAGGGGTGTCGAGGACGGCCGCCGTGCGCTTGAGGTCGCGGACGCTGAGACCGCCCGCGCGCAGCACCAGCGGACCGCCGGTCTCCCACTCCTTCAGCAGCTCCTCGACGGTGGCCAGGGCGGTGAACGCCTGGCCGGCGGCCGCCGCGTCCACGGTCCGCTCCGCGTGCTGGGTCACCGGCGCGAGCTCCGGGGCCACCGGCTCGGGCGCGCGGTGCGCGCGCCCGGCGCGCAGGTGGAGGGCGACTTCGCGGGGCAGCACCACATTGCCGGGTCCGGCGGACAGCAGCAGGCCGCGGTCCAGCAGCCAGCGCAGGTGCGGGGCGGGGTCGGCGGTGACCGTGCCGTACGGCGGGCCCCACAGCAGCTTGCCGAGCACGGCCGTCGCGTCGGCGGGGGCCCCGGCGAGCAGCGCGGCCATACGCGTACGGTCCTCGAACAGCTCGGTCAACGCTTCGACGGCCGTCACTGGATCGTGTGTCGCGGGCAGTCCGGCCGCCGCGATGATCTGCTGGACGCGGCCCGGGGACATGCCCGCCGTGGCCTCCGCGACCGACGGCCCGAGGCCGGTGGGGGAGGGGTGCGCGGCGCTCGGCGCGAGCAGTTCGCGGGCCGTGCGGACCAGCCGCAGCCGGTCCTCGCCGCCCCAGACCAGGGCCTGGTCGCGCAGCGTCCCCAGGGCGCGCGGCAGTTCACGGGAGACGCGGGGGTCCGCGGCCTCGTCACCGCTCAGCAGCGCGTCCAGCGTGGCGTACGGACAGGGGTCCGGGGCGACCGCGAGTGTCTCCGCGACCTGCAGGGCGAACCGGTCCAGGCGCTCCAGCGCGCGGACGACGGAGGCGCGGGTGCCGGCGCGGGTGGCCAGCTGCGTGAGGTCGCCGGGGACGGGGTTGAGCAGGTCAGGCCGGGCGACGAGGAGGGCCGCGAGGGCGTCGTCGGGCCTGCCGCGCAGCTCTTCCGCGAGGGTGCGGGGGACGCCGGTTCTGTCGGCGGGGCGGCGCGGGGTGGTCATTCTGCTTACGGTACCGGTCCGCTGCGCTTTGCTGCTGATCTGCTTGGGGGCGCGGGTCGCTTGCGCCTGCGGCGGGCTTTTCCCCAGCCCCCGGCAACACGGCTTCGCCGCGTTGTCCTCAAACGCCGCGCACTCAGATCAGCCATATCCATCCCGTTGGGGGCACCTCTGGGGGGCACCCCCGGACGGAGTCCGGGGGAGGCAGCTGGGGGAGTTTGAGGACGCGGCCGCAGGGCGCTCCCGCCGCAGGCGGCAACGGAACCCGCGGCCGGGGGCCTGGGGCACGTGCCCCCCACGCGGCGGAGCCGCACATCAGACGCAGCGGGAAGGGGCGGGTAGGGGAAAAGCCCGCCGCAGGCGTAAGCGACCCGCACCCCGGCACTCCACAGAACCCCGAACAACCCCGCCCGCCCCGCAGGGAACCGGTACCGTCGGAGGACGAGCGGTCTTAGGGGATTCGGTGGGGATCGAGAGCGATCAGCTGGTTTTTGACTACCTGAGCCGAGTCGGCGACATCGCGCAACGCACCGCGCTGACCTCCGCCGACCGCATGCGGCTCGTGTCCCGTCTGCGTACGGAGATCGAGCGCCGCAGATCGTCCGAGGGGGCGGACACCCCCGCCGCCGTGCAGCGCATCCTGTCCGGGTTCGGCACTCCGGACGAGGCCGTGGCGGACGCGAACGGGTTCGTCACCGCCGAGAGCGGCAGGGTTCCGGCGCAGCGCCGTGAGGACGAGGCCGCCCGGGGCGTGCCCGCCGTGGCGCCGCCGCACCTCGCGCCCGCGGAGGAGCTCGGCCCCGCCGGCGAGGTGCCGGACTGGTGGCGGGTGGACCCGGGGCCGTTCGGCAAGGGGGAGGCGGTGCACGGCTTCGTCGGCGGCATCGAGATCCCCGAGATACTGAAACCACCGCCCCGCGAGCCGGCGGCCGGGGTGCCGGCCGAGGCCGTGGAGGCGGAGGCGGAAGAGGAGGCGGAGGAGGAGACCGGGGAGACCCGGCGCCGCCCCAGCCTGCTGCGCCGCCCGGACGGCGAGCCGGTGAGCGTGCTGCTGCTCCTGGTGGCGCTGGTGCTGCTGGTGGGCGCGGTGCTGGGCAACTGGTTCGTGCTCGCCGCCGGCTGGGCGCTGGCCTATTTCACGCGCAAGCTCTCGCACCACGAGTCGCAGTGGGCGGTCATGGGCGTCCCCGGCCTGACGCTCGCGGCCTGGGCGGTCTGGCTGTGGGGCCGTACGGAGGGCCGCTGGGGCGACCCGGTGCCGGAGGGCGGCCTGGGCGCGGCGCTGTCGGACTCCTGGCCGTGGGTCGTGCGCGCGGCGGCCGTCACCTCGGCGCTGTACGTGTTCTGGCGCTCGCGCCGCCCCGGCTGACCTCAGACGGCGGCCCGGTCCGACTCCCACGGCCGGCCCGCCACCACCAGCGGACTGCCCGTCACCGGGTCCGGGACGACGACCGACTCCAGGCCGAAGACGTCGCGTACGAGATCGGCCGTCACGATCTCCGACGGCGCGCCCTGGGCCACGATCCGGCCCGCCCGCATCGCTATCAGGTGGTCGGCGTAGCGGGCCGCCTGGTTGAGGTCGTGGAGGACGGCGACGACGGTGCGGCCGCGTTCGTGGTTGAGGCGGCGGCAGAGGTCGAGGACCTCCACCTGGTGGGATATGTCGAGATAGGTGGTGGGTTCGTCGAGGAGCAGCAGGTCCGTCTCCTGGGCGAGGGCCATCGCGATCCACACGCGCTGCCGCTGCCCGCCGGAGAGTTCGTCGACGGAGCGCTCGGCGAGGGCGGCCGTGTCGGTGCGGGCCAGCGCCTCGGTGACGGCGCGCTCGTCGTCGTCGGACCACTGCTGCCACCAGCGCTGGTGCGGCTGGCGGCCGCGGGAGACGAGGTCGGCGACGGTGATGGCCTCGGGGGCGACGGGCGTCTGCGGGAGCAGGCCGAGGGACCGCGCGATGGTGCGGGTGGGGATGCGGGACAGTTCGGTGCCGTCGAGGAGGACGGAGCCGCGGGCCGGCTTGAGAAGGCGCCCGAGGGCGCGCAGCAGGGTCGACTTGCCGCAGGCGTTGGGGCCGACGATGACGGTGACGGCGCCGTCGGGGACATCCACGTCGAGCCCGTCGACGACGGTGCGGTCCTCGTAGGCGAGGGTCAGGTCGCGGGCGGTGAGCCGGGCCGTGCGGCCGCTGATCTCGGTCACGCTTTTCCTCCGGTGCGGCCCCTGATGATGAGCCAGATCAGATAGGGGGCGCCGACGGCGGCGGTCAGGACGCCCACGGGCAGCTGGGTCGGCTCGAAGAGCCTGCGGCCGAGCAGATCCGCGACGATCACGATGACCGCGCCGGTCAGCGCCGAGCAGAGCAGGGGGATCTGGGCCGTGCGCGTCATCCGGCGGGCCAGCTGCGGGGCGAGCAGGGCGACGAAGTCGACGGGCCCGGCGGCGCCGGTGGCGATGGAGGCCAGCACGACGCCGAGTACCGCCAGGCCGAGCCGGACCCGGTTCAGCCGGACGCCGAGCGCGGTCGCGGTGTCGTCGTCCAGCGAGACGGTGCGCTGCGCGCGGGCCGCCCAGCAGACGAGGGGCGCGAGCAGGAGCAGCGCCCAGGCCACCGGGACGGCCTCGGCCCAGCCGCGGTCGCCGAGCGACCCGGTCATCCACACCTTGGCCTGCTGGGCGACGAGGTAGTCGCCCTTGGTCATGAAGAGGTTGGTGAGCGACCGCAGCGCGACCGCGAAGCCGATGCCGATGAGGACGAAGCGGGTGGCGTGCAGCCCGCCGCGCCACGCGAAGACGTAGACGAGGGCCGCCGCGAGCAGTCCGCCGATGACGGACAGATAGGGCAGGAAGGCGTACGACGTGACGCCGAAGGTGAGCGCGCCGACGGTCAGCGCGCTCGCGCCCTGGGTCACGCCGATGATGTCGGGGCTGGCCAGGGGATTGCGGGAGACGGTCTGGATCAGCGCCCCGGCCACGCCGAAGGCCGCGCCCACGAGCAGGCCCACGGTCATCCGGGGGAGCCGGAAGGTGCCGACGGTGAGCTCCTCCGGCGACGGCTGCCCGAGGACGACCTTCAGGGCCTCGGCCGGTGACACGAAGGACTGGGCCGCGCAGAGGTACGCCAGGCACGCGGCGGCCAGCAGCGCGGTCAGCGCGAGGGCGACACCGGTGGCCCGCCGGTGGACGAGGAAGGAGGCGCGCCCGGCGCGTACGAGGGTGTATCCGGCGGGGCGGGACACGGCGAGCGTCACGCGGCCACCGCCTTCTTGCGGCGGACGAGCGCGATCAGGAACGGCACCCCGACGAGCGCCGTCATCACCCCGGACGGGACCTCGCTCGGCGGGAAGACGATCCGGCCGACGGTGTCGGCGACCAGCAGCATCACGGGCCCGATGAGCGCCGCCATGGGCAGCAGCCAGCGGTGGTCGGTGCCGACGATCGCGCGGGCGATGTGCGGGACGGCGAGGCCGACGAAGGCGATCGGGCCGGCCGCCGCGACGCCCACGCCGGTGAGCACCGTGGCACCGACGCCGCCGACGATCCGTACGGTCGCGACGTTCTGGCCGAGCCCCTTGGCGACGTCCTCGCCGAGCGCGAGCGCGTCGAGGCCGCGGGCCACGCTCAGCACCAGCACCACGCCGACCAGCAGGAACGGCCAGATCTGGCCCGCGATCCCGGTGTCCTGGCTCGGCAGCGAGCCGACCTGCCAGAACCGGAAGCGGTCCAGGACGGCGGCGTGGGTGGTGAGGACGCCGTGCACGACGGACAGCAGCAGCGCGTTGATCGCGGCACCGGCCAGCGCCAGCTTCACGGGGGTGGCGCCGCCCCGGCCGCGCGCCGCGACGGCGTAGACGGCGACGGAGGCGAGCGCCGCGCCCGCGAAGGCCCACCACACATAGCCGGACAGCGTCTGCACCCCGGCGAAGGTCATCGCGAGGACCACGCCCAGCGAGGCGCCGTGGCTGATGCCGAGGATGCCGGGGTCGGCGATGGGGTTGCGGGTGATGCCCTGAAGAACCGTTCCCGCGATGGCGAGCGCGGCGCCCACCATCACCCCGACGACCGTGCGGGGCAGCCGCATCTCCCGCACGACGGCGGTGGCCTTGCCGGGGGTGCCGTGCCAGAGCGCGTCGAAGACCTGGGAGGGCGGGGTCGTACGGGCCCCCACGGCGAGGCTGAACAGCACCGCCACCAGCAGGGCGACGACCGCGGCCGCCGTCCAGCCGACGCGGCGCCGGACCCGTGGGGACCCTGGGCTGCTGATCGGGACGGCGGCTGACATCGCTTCCACTCATGGCTCGTACGGACATCGGGCGCGGCGGTACCCTCGATCGCCGGACGGCCCGGACGTGCCGCGGGCCATCGGTCACGTGCGGCACACCTGGCCCGCCCCGCGGCCGGGACCACGTCCGCCGGACGGAGTCCGCGGGGACTCCGCCGCGGGCGACGGCCGGGGCGCGGCCGGCACACCGGCCCCACCGGCCACGGCCGAGGTTAGGCGACGCTAAGTGTACGGGTCGGGCATCGCGGCAGAATGTGGGGCATGACCTTGCATCCGCGGCTGCCGGCCGACGCCCCGTTCACCGTCGGCTTCGACCTCGACCTGACCCTCATCGACTCCGCGCCGGGCATCCGGGCCGCGTACGAGTCGCTGGCCGCCTCGACGGGCACGCGCATCGACGTCGACCTGGTGTGCAGCCGGCTGGGGCCGCCGCTGGAGCAGGAGCTCGCCAACTGGTTCACCGCGGACCGCGTCGCCGCGGCCGCCGCGGACTACCGCGCGGTCTATCCCACGCTCGCGATCGCCGCGTCACCCGTCATGCCGGGCGCGCGCGAGGCGCTCGACGCCGTACGGGAGCTGGGCGGCCGGTCGGTCGTCGTCACCGCGAAGTACGAGCGCAACGCACGGCTGCACCTCGATCACCTCGGGCTCGCCCCCGACGCGCTCGTCGGCGACCTCTGGGCGGAGGGCAAGGCCACGGCGCTGCGCGCGCACGGCGCGACGGTCTACGTCGGCGACCACACCGGCGACGTGCGCGGCGCGCGTACGGCGGGTGCGCTGTCCGTAGGGGTCGCGACGGGTCCGTGTGACGAGGAGGAACTGCGCGCCGCCGGGGCCGATGTGCTCCTCGCCGACCTCACGGCCTTCCCCCGCTGGCTGCGCGACTACCGCGAGGCGGCCGCGCCGTCCGGGACCGCGGCCGGCAGCGAGGCGCGCGCCTGACGGCGCTGCGCCGCGACGGAACGCAGCACTCCGGCGGCCGCGATCAGGAATCCGACCCCCATCAGCATGCAGACGAAGTACGCTGCCGACGGCAGCGGACGGGCGCCCAGGAAGAGGGGCGCGACGGTCGCCAGGGTGGCCACCGCGCCCACGAGGAAGACGATGGCGCCGACGCGTACCAGCAGATCCCCGTCCCGGGGAGTTTCGCTACTCACCTGACCAGGGTAGATCCATAGCCGACGGCGTGGTGGCACCTCTCGCCCCCGGCGCCGCACGGAAAAAGGACGTCTTGTCACCGGGCCCGGGACCATTAGCCTTGGGGGTAGCGGGTCTTACGACCCGCTGTAGTGCTATCAAGAGCTGTTTTTCCGTTGATTGCAGACGTTTTCCGTATTTCCGACGAGACACGAGGACGAGGACAGACGTGCCTACCGGCAAGGTCAAGTGGTTCAACAGTGAGAAGGGCTTCGGCTTTCTCTCCCGCGACGACGGCGGAGACGTCTTCGTCCACTCCTCGGTGCTCCCGGACGGGGTAGAGGCCCTCAAGCCCGGACAGCGGGTGGAATTCGGTGTCGTGGCCGGCCAGCGCGGTGACCAGGCGCTCACGGTGACGCTGCTCGACCCCGCCCCGTCGGTCGCGGCCGCCCAGCGCCGCAAGCCCGATGAGCTGGCGTCGATCGTCCAGGACCTCACCACGCTCCTGGAGAACGTCACCCAGCAGCTGGAGCGCGGCCGTTACCCCGACAAGGCCCATGGCGCGAAGATCGCCGGAATGCTGCGGGCGGTGGCCGACCAGCTGGACGTCTGACCACCGCTCCCGCTCGCGGGACGCGCGAGTGACCGCCCGACGGGCCGACCGTCAGGCGAACTCCAGTGCCTCCGGGCCGAGGGGCGGCACCAGCCCCTCGGCCGCGGCGCGGGTCAGCAGCCCGCGCACCGCGGCGTAGCCGTCCTCGCCGAGGTCGGCGGTGAACTCGTTGACGTAGAGCCCGATGTGCTGGTCGACGACCGCCGGGTCCATCTCCTGGGCGTGCGCCAGGACATACGGCCGGGCCGCCGCCGGGTCCTCCCAGGCCATCTGCACCGACGTCCGTGCCGCCCGGGCCAGTTCGCGCAGCCGGGCCGCGCCCAGCGAGCGCTTGGCGATGATGGCGCCGAGCGGGATCGGCAGGCCCGTCGTCGACTCCCAGTGCTGCCCCATGTCGGCCAGGCAGTGCAGCCTGTACCGCTGATACGTGAACCGCGCCTCGTGGATCACGAGTCCGGCGTCCACCTTGCCCTCCCTGACGGCGGGCATGATCTCGTGGAACGGCAGGACGACGACCTCGCCGACCCCGCCCGGCACCTCCGCCGCGGCCCACAGCCGGAACAGCAGATAGGCCGTCGAGCGCTCGCTCGGCACCGCGACCGTCTTCCCGGCCAGCCCGGCGGCCCCGCCCGGCTCGCGGGTCAGCACCAGCGGACCGCAGCCCCGGCCCAGGGCGCCGCCGCACGGCAGCAGCGTGTACTCCTCCAGGACCCAGGGCAGTTCCGCGTACGACACCTTCAGCACGTCGAACTCGCCGCGCTCGGCCATGCCGTTGGTGATGTCGATGTCGGCGAAGGTGACGTCGAGGGCGGGCGCGCCGGGGACGCGGCCGTGGGCCCAGGCGTCGAAGACGAAGGTGTCGTTGGGGCAGGGCGAATAGGCGATCTTGAGCGGTTCACTCATGGGGTCCTCCTCGCGTGCGGTGACGGTGCTGCGGGGACCGGCGCGGGCCGGGCCTTACGGAAGGTCGGTGACGGGCGGGAAGACGCCCGCCGCCACGAGGGCCCCGGGGAGCGCCGCGAACGCGTCCGCGAGGGCGGCGAGGGCGTCGCCGATGCGCCAGGCGGCGCGGTCGCGCGGGCCGACGGGGTTGGAGACCGCGCGGATCTCCAGCACCGGCACCCCGTGCGCCGCGGCGGCCTCGGCCACGCCGAAGCCCTCCATGGCCTCGGCCAGCGCGCCGGGGCGCAGCTTCGCCAGCGCGCGGGCGCGCGCCGCGGAACCCGTCACCGTCGACACGGTCAGCACCTCACCGCGCCGGGCGCCGGTCGCGCGGGCCACGGCCGCCACGAGCGCCTCGGGGGGCCGGTGTTCCACGGTCCCGAAGCCCAGCTCGGTGACGGGGAGGAAGCCCTCGGGCGTCTCGGCGCCCAGGTCCGCGGCGACGATCGCGTCGGACACGACGAGGGACCCCACCGGGGCCCCCGCCGTCGCGCCCGTGAAGCCGCCGCCGATGCCCGCCGAGACCACCAGGTCGTATGGGCCGCCGGAGACCGCCGCGGCCGTCAGGGCCGTCGCGGTGCCGGCCGCCGCCGCGGCCGGGCCGACGCCGGCGGCCAGCGCGTCGACGACCAGCGGGACGGCACCGGCCGCGGTGGCGGCGCTGACGGTGCGCCGCAGCACGAAGCCCGGCACGGCGAGCTCCGCGGTCCGCGCCGGGCCACCGGCCGGGGCGGTGGCCCCCGCCGTGCCGCGGGTGACCGCGTCACGCTCCGCCGCGACGGCGGTGACGACGAGTACGCGCATCAGCGGGACCTCCGGGCCGTCAGTCCTTGTCGAGCTCGAGCTTGACGCTCCACACGCCGTTCTTGCTGACGACCGACAGGACCGTGGACTTGTCCAGGGTGCCCATCTGCTGGTTGTAGAAGAGCTGGTCGCCCTCGAGCGAGGTGTACGTCTGCTTCGTCTGGTTCGAGCGCGGCTGGTTGCCGGCCACCACGAACCAGCTCTCGTCGGCGATCTTCGGCTCGACGCCCACGCGGATCTTGTCGCCCTGCTTCACCTTGATGCTCTTGACCGACTTGTCGGCCAGGCACTTCTGGAGGGCCGACTGGTCGAGCGTCTTGCTCTCGTCGAAGCAGGCGGCCTCGGTGGTCACCGTGGTGGAGCCGACGGACACCGTCGCCAGGGGCGTCGGCTTGTCGCAGGCGGAAAGGGCGACGAGGCCGAAGGCGACGGCGCCGACAGCGGCAGCGGCACGTCGGCGCTTGCCCTGGAAAAACGCATCGGTCATGCGCGCAGGCTATCGGGCCCGTCCACTCACGCCACGCGCGGGTGCGGCGAGCCGCGCCGGGCCGCCGTCAGCAGGCCCCGCACAGCGGTGGCCACACCCAGCGCCAGCACCCCCGCGGCCACCGACATGCCGAGGGTGCCGTTGAGCGGGAGCACGATGCCGATCGCCCCGCCGGCCACCCAGGACATCTGGAGCAGCGTCTCGGAACGCGCGAACGCCGACGTCCGCACCTCCTCCGGCACGTCCCGCTGGATCAGCGAGTCCAGCGACTGCTTGCCCAGCGCCTGCGCGATGCCCGCCACGGCCGCCACGACCGCCACGAAGAAGGCGCTGAAGAAGGCGGCCGCGGCCACCGTCGCCCCCAGGGACAGCGTCAGCACCAGCGCGATCGTCTTCTCCGGGCCGCGCGAGCGCAGCAGCGCGCCGATCGCCGTGCCCAGCGCGTTGCCCCCGCCCGCCGCGACCGCCACGACACCCAGGGAGAACGCCGGGCTCAGCCCCCCGATCGGGTGTACGCGCAACAGGAAGGCCAGGAAGAAGGTGAGGAAGCCGGAGAGCATGCGCATGGCGCTGTTGGCCTGGAGGGCGTGCAGCACCGAGCTGCCGACGGTGCGCAGGCCCGGCCGGGGCGCCTTGCCGTTCTTCTGCCGCTCCTTCCGGCCGGTCTTCCGCCGTACGGTGCTCCGGTGCCGCTCCAGCGCGGGCCGCAGCGAGGAGCGGTGCTCACCGGAGACCAACTGCGCCCTGGCCTCGCCCTTCGCCGAGTCGACCTTGTGCGGCAGCGAGAACGACAGCAGGGTGCCCCCGGCGAACACGACGAACGCCCCGTACAGCGGCCACGCCGGCCCCAGCTGGTGCAGCCCCGCGCCCAGCGGGGCCGCCACACCCGTGGCCAGCAGCCCGCCGAGCGTCACTCTGGAATTGGCCTTCACCAAGGAGATGCGCGGTGGCAGCAGCCGGGGCACGACCGCCGACCGCACCACGCCGTACGCCTTCGACGCCACCAGCACGCCCAGCGCCGCCGGATACAGCTCGAGGCCGCCGCTCGCCACCGCGCCCGACATCGTCAGCGCCAGCAGCGCCCGCGTCAGCATCGCCCCCGCCATCGCCGCCCGGCGGCCGTGCGGCAGCCGGTCCAGCAGCGGCCCGATCACCGGGGCCAGGAGGGTGAACGGCGCCATCGTGACCGCCAGATACAGCGCCACCCGGCCGCGCGCCTGATCCGTGGGCACCGAGAAGAACACCGTCGACGCCAGCGCCACCGTGATCAGCATGTCGCCCGCCGAATTCACGGCGTGCAGCTCGATCAGCTTGCCCAGCCCCGACTCGCCCGCGCCGTGCGCGTGCGTGGCCCTGCGGACGCCCCGCGCCGCCCCCGTGAACGGGCTGCGCAACACGCGGCCGGCGCCCCGGGCCGCACGGCGGAGCGGACCGCCTTCGGCTGACCGGATGGCTCCCACCACGCCATACTGCCCCAACTGCCACCGGGCATGGCACTTTCCGCCCATCCGTGGGGCGCGCCCGGCGCCCTCTCCGCTCTCCCCGCCCGGGGGCTCGCCGAAGCCCGGGTATCCCCCGGGTGTCCTGGCGGGGTAGCGTGCGTAGCGCGCCACCGGTGGTCGTTCTTGGCCGCGCCCCGAGTCTCCATCCCGCAGAATGGGAGTGACTAGGTGCGCCCGAGGCCGTTCGGGCGCGGACGTCGACGCGGTCCTCCGGTCCGCTCCGTCCGCCGACCCGGCCGTTCGGCTGGCGCACTCGTGAGACGGCGTGGAAGAGAGAATCGATTCTTGTGAGTGCTGCGATGCGAAGCCGTACCCCGGACCGCCTGTGCGCCGAGGCGGTCGAACTCGCCCGTACGGCGGCCGAGGAAGCGGCGCTGCCGGGCATGGTCGGCGACCACGTCGAGGTCGCCGCCGACGGGGACCGCGTCGTCACCCACTACTTCGCCTGCCTGGACCCCGGCTACCGCGGCTGGCGCTGGGCCGTCACCGTCGCCCGCGCCTCCCGCGCCAAGGCCGTCACCCTCGACGAGACCGTCCTGCTGCCCGGCCCCGACGCCCTTCTGGCCCCCGAGTGGGTCCCTTGGAGCGAGCGGCTGCGCCCCGGCGACATGGGCCCGGGCGACCTCCTCCCCACCGAGGCCGACGACCTGCGCCTGGAGCCCGGCTGGACCGGCGAGGACGCCCCGCCGCCGAACTCCGCCCTCGCCGAGGAGATGGACCGCCTCGCCGAGGCCGAGGACGCCGACGTCACCGTCGGTTCCCCCGCCGTCCAGGCCACGCCGCCCGCCCGTGGCTCCATCGCCGCCGTCGCCGAGGAACTCGGCATGCGGCGCGCCCGCGTCCTCTCCCGCTACGGCCTCTACTCCGCCGCCGACCGCTGGGACGACTCCCACGGCGCGAAGACCCCCATGGCCCAGGCCGCCCCCGCGTCCTGCGTCAGCTGCGGCTTCCTCGTGCGCCTCGGCGGCTCCCTCGGGCAGGCGTTCGGCATCTGCGCGAACGAGTTCGGGCCGGCGGACGGGCATGTCGTGTCGCTGTCCTACGGGTGCGGGGGGCACTCCGAGGCGGCGGTCATGCCGAAGGCTCCGCGGCCTTCCCCTCCTGTGATCGACGAGACGTTGGTGGATCCGCTTCAGCTTCACCCTTCTTCCGGGGCGGGGTCGGTTTCGGCTGACGGGCCTGATGAGGAGCTCGGGCACTCCTAGGGTTTGCGGTTCTTTTGTCGGGTGCGGGTTGTTTGTGGCTGGGGTTCGGGTGGCCTCAAGCGCCGGCCGGGCTGGGTTTGTGGTGGGTGCCGGGGTGGGTCTTCCGGGCTGGGGACCTGGAACGCGGTGCGGGTGCCGTTTCGCGTATGGAGTGCCCCGAATTCGCACCGCATTCCAGAACCCCACCCTCCAGCCCCACCCCCTCCCACCGGAGGGTGAGTGCGGGGAGTGGATGTCCGTCCGTGCGTGCGGGTGGGTGAAGGCCCGCCCTTCCGCCGGTGGGTGAGTGCGGGGCCCGTCCGCGTGCAGGTCGGTGAAGGCCCCGCTCCCCGCGCCGGTGGGTAAGGGTGGGGAGCAGATGTCGTCCGTGCGTGCAGGTGGGTGAAAACCCGGCTTCGGCGCGGCGGGCGGGGTGGGGGTGTGGGGGCTTAGCAGACACTCTTACTAGTGGGGTAATCGGAGTGGCGGCCAAGGGGAGGGCGATCATGGACCCTGATCCGGCACCGCGCAACCGCACCCGACGGACGTTCAGCCATAGCAACCCCAAGGTCAGGGAGTAGACGTGAGCGGCATCCGATCCGCGCCCCGCGAAGCCGATGGAACGGACCCGTTCGGGACCATGCGGCTCCGACGCAACGCGTTGGACGCCTGGATCACCGCACCCGCGCGGTTCCGGGAGGACGCCAACGCCGAGGAGGACCTGGTCCTCGGCGGCTACCGCGACCGCCTCGTCGTCGAGCTCGCGCAGAACGCCGCCGACGCCGCCGCACGGGCGGGCGTGCGCGGCAGGCTGCGCCTGACCCTGCACCCGGCCACGGCCGGCTCGCCCGCCGTGCTCGCCGCCGCCAACACCGGCGCCCCGCTCGACAACGCCGGCGTCGCGTCGCTGGCCACGCTGCGGGCCTCCGCCAAGCGCGACGAGACGCGGGAGGCCGTCGGCCGGTTCGGCGTGGGCTTCTCCGCCGTGCTGGCCGTCAGTGACGAGCCCGCCGTCATCGGGCGCTCCGGTGGTGTGCGCTGGTCGCTCGCGGAGGCGCAGGCGCTGGCCGCCGGGGCCGCCGCGGGCAACCGCGACCTCGCCGAGGAGATCCGCCGCCGCGACGGCCATGTGCCGCTGCTCCGGCTCCCGCTGCCCGCCGAGGGCTCCGCGCCCGAGGGTTACGAGACCGTCGTCGTCCTCCCGCTGCGCGACGGCGCCGCCGAGGACCTGACCCGGCGTCTGCTGGGCGGGGTCGACGACGCGTTGCTGCTGGCCCTGCCCGGCCTGGCCGAGGTCGTCGTCGAGCTGCCCGGCGAGCCCGTACGCATCCTGGACCGGCGCGACGAGGGTCCGTACGTCCTCGTCCGCGACACCGCGCGCGGCGCCGCGACCCGCTGGCGTGTCGAGCGCGCGGTCGGGCGGCTGGAGCCGGAGCTGCTCGCCGACCGGCCGGTGGAGGAGAAGCTGCGCCCCCACTGGTCGCTGGCCTGGGCCGTGCCGGTGGGTCCTGACGGCGCGCCCGCGCGGCCGGAGACGGCGCCCGTGCTGCACGCCCCCACGCCCACCGACGAGCCGATGGGGCTGCCCGCCCTGCTCATCGCGACCTTCCCCCTCGAACCCACCCGCCGGCACACCGCCCCCGGCCCGCTGACGGACTTCCTCGTCGAGCGCGCCGCCGAGGCGTACACCGCGCTGCTGCGCGACTGGCAGCCCGTCTCCACCGGCACCCTCGACCTGGTCCCCTCGCCGCTGGCCAGCAGCGCCGTCGACGCCGAGGTGCGGCGGCTGGTGCTGGAGCGGCTGCCGCGCGTGCCCTTCCTGCCGCGCGCCGTGCGGCCCGCGGACGTGCCGGAGGAGGCGCGGGAGGCGTACGCCCAGCCCCTGCGGCCGATCGACGCCGAGGTCGTCGAGGGCGCCGGGGCGGAGACCGCCGCCGTGCTCGGCGAGCTGTTCCCCAACCTGCTGCCCGCCGGGCTGGAGCGCCGCCCCGAGCTGCGCGCGCTCGGCATCACGCGCGTCCCGCTGGGCGAGGTCGTCGACCGGCTCGCGGGTGTCGACCGCGAGCCCTCGTGGTGGCGCAGGCTCTACGACAGCCTCTCCGGTGTCGACCCCGACCGGCTGAGCGGCCTGCCCGTTCCCCTCGCCGAGGGCGCGCGCACGGCCATCGGCCCCCGGCAGGTCCTGCTGCCGCCGCCGGGCGGCACGGAGCGGCTGTCGAGGCTCGGGCTCAAGGTCGTCCACCCCGACGCCGCCCACCCGCTGCTGGAGAAGCTCGGCGCTACGCCGGCCTCGCCCCGCGCGATCCTGACGACCCCTCAGGTGCGGGCCGCCGTCGCCGCGTCGCTCGACGCCGACGAGGTCTGGGACGAGGACGCCCTCGACAGCGAGGCCCTCGCCGAGACCGTTCTCGGGCTCGTGCGCGACGCCGGCCTCGCCCCCGGCGACGAGCCCTGGCTCGCCGCGCTGGCCCTGCCCGACGAGGACGGCGAGCTCGCCCCCGCCGGTGAACTCGTCCTGCCCGGCAGCCCCTTCGAGAGCGTCATCCGCCCCGGCGAGCTCGCCGCCTGCGACGCCGCGCTGGCCGAGCGCTGGGGCGAGCAGCCGCTGACCGCCGTGGGCGTGATGGCCACCTTCGCGCTCGTGCGCGCCACGGACGTCGTCCTCGACCCGGACGAACTGGAGCCCCGCGACACCGACTTCGCCGAGCCCGACGACGTCGGCCTGCTCGAAGCCGTCGACGTCTGGTGCGAGGACGTCCTGGACCAGCTGCCCGAGACGCCCGTGCCGCCCGTCGCCACCGAGATCGTCGCCGTGCGCGACCTCGACCTCGTCGACGACGACGCCTGGCCGCGGGCGCTCGCCATGCTGGCGCAGCCGCCGCTGCGGGACGCGCTGACCGCGCCCGTGCGCGTGCTGCTGCCGGACGGTACGACGGAGTCCGTACGGCCCTACACCGCGTGGTGGCTGCGCGGCCACCCCGTGCTGGACGGCCGCAGGCCCGCCGGGCTGCGCGTCGCGGGCGGCGATCCGCTGCTGCGCGGGCTGTACGAACCGGCGGACGCGGCCGGGCTCGCCGACGACCAGGTGCTGCGCGCCCTGGGCGTACGCACCTCGGTGGCCGCGCTGCTCGACGAGCCGGGCGGCGCCGCGGAGCTCCTCGGGCGGCTCGCCGACGAGGACCGCGCCGTCGACGCGGCCCAGCTCCACGCCGTCTACGGCATGCTGGCCGGGCTCGACCCCGATCAGGTCACCCTGCCGGACGAGCTCCGTGCCGTCGTCGACGGTGAGGTCCGCGTCGTGGACGCCGCCGACGCGCTGGTCGCCGACGCCCCCGACGTCCTCCCGCTCGCGGCCGGGCACCCCCTGCTGCCCGTACGGCCGGCGCGGGCGGCGGAGCTCGCGGAGCTGCTCCAGGTGCGGCGGCTGAGCGAGGTCTTCGCCGTGCGCGTCCCCGACGGGGAGGGCGCGCCGCGGAGCGTGCCGGAGGGGGTGCGCGCGCTGCTGCCGGGCGCGCCGGAGACCTACGTCGAGCACGAGGGGCTCGTGGTCGGCGGTGTCGAGCTGGACTGGTGCCTCGGGCAGGACGGCGTGCTGCACGCCACGACGCTGGAGGGGGTGGCGGCGGGCCTCGCGTGGGCGGCCGGCGCCTGGTCCCGGCGCTTCGAGGCGGCGGCGCTGCTGGAGGACCTGTCCCGCACGACCGAGCTGGCGCGGGCCCGCTGGTTCGACTGACGGCTCCCGCCCGGAACTACCCTGGAATGGAGCCCACTCAGGAGGCCGTCATGACCAGGAAAGTCGCCGACTGCCGCAGGTTCCCCAGCGAGACGAACTGCACGCTGACCATCACCGGCGAAGAGGACGAGGTCGTGGAAGCCGCGACTCAGCACGCGATCTCGGTACACAAGCATCAGGAGGGCCCTGAGCTGCGTGAGCGGATCAGGGAGTTCCTGGAGGACGAGAAGGCCAAGGCGTAGCGGCGGAGTGCCTGGTCGCTGCGCTTGGCTGGGCTTGGTTGTGGGGTTCGCCGTTGTCTGGTGCGGGTCCGTTGCCGGGTGCGGGTTGTTTGTGCTTTCGGTGGGGTGGCCTCAAGCGCCGGCCGGGCTTGGTTTGTGGTGGGTGCCGGGGGTGGGTCTTCCGGGCTGGGGACCTGGAACGCGGTGCGGGTGCCGTTTCGCGTGTTGAGTGCCCCGAATTCGCACCGCGTTCCAGAACCCCACCCTCCAGCCCCACCCCCTCCCACCGGAGGGCGAGTGCGGGCTGTGGGGTGCGCCGGTCCTTTCTTTGAGCTTGGGTGCCCCGGTCAGGTCGGGAAGCGGCGGCCCACCCAGCGCCAGGCCAGTTCCAGGGCCACGGCCGCCGCCGCGGCGATCGCGACGGCGGCCCACGGCATGGTCGTACCCACCAGTTTCAGCGCGAAGAAACGCTGGAGCCAGGGCACGGCCAGGACGACGAGGAAGCCCAGGCCCATGGCCAGAACGAGGGCGATCCGCCACCACGTGTACGGGCGGGCGATGATCGCCAGGACCCACATCGAGATCAGGAACAGCGTCAGCGTCGCCACGCTGGTCTGGGCGGCGAGGCTGTCCGGCCCGGTGTAGTAGGCGCGCGCGGTCAGATACGCGGCGAAGGTGGCCGCGCCCGCGAGCAGGCCCGCCGGGACTGCGTACCGCATCACTCGGCGTACGAAGTGCGGCTTGGCGCGCTCCGTGTTGGGGGCCAGCGCCAGGAAGAAGGCCGGTACGCCGATGGTCAGCGTCGACAGCAGGGTCAGGTGGCGCGGCAGGAACGGATACGGCACCCGGGAGCAGACGACGAGAACCGCCAGCAGCACGGAATAGACGGTCTTGGTGAGGAAGAGGGTCGCGACCCGGGTGATGTTGCCGATGACGCGGCGCCCCTCGGCCACGACCGACGGCAGCGTGGCGAAGCTGTTGTCGAGCAGGACGATCTGCGCGACGGCCCGGGTCGCCTCGGAGCCGGAGCCCATGGAGACCCCGATGTCGGCGTCCTTGAGCGCCAGGACGTCGTTGACACCGTCGCCGGTCATGGCGACGGTGTGGCCGCGGGACTGGAGGGCGGCGACCATGTCGCGCTTCTGCTGCGGGGTGACGCGGCCGAAGACGCTGCCCTCCTCCAGGGCCTTGGCCATGGGTTCCTTCTCGGCGGGCAGACGGCGCGCGTCCACCGGCGCCTCGGAGCCGGGCAGGCCGAGCTTGGCGGCGACCGCGCCGACGGAGACGGCGTTGTCGCCGGAGATCACCTTGGCGGAGACGCTCTGCTGGGCGAAGTAGCGCAGGGTGTCACCGGCGTCGGGCCGCAGCCGCTGTTCGAGGACGACGAGGGCGGTGGGGCTGACGTCCTCGGCGACGCGCGGGTCGTCGAGCTCGCGCTCGGCGCGGGCCAGCAGCAGGACCCGCAGCCCCTGGGCGTTGAGCTGCTCGGTCTCGGAGAGGGCGGGGTGGCCGTCCGGCAGCAGGACGTCGGGGGCGCCGAGGAGCCAGTTGCCGCTCTCGCTGTCGGGGCCGTTGAGGGCGGCGCCGCTGTATTTGCGGGCGGAGGAGAAGGGCAGCGACTCGGTGCAGCGCCAGCCCGCGCCGTCGGGGTAGGCGTCGATGATGGCCTTGAGGCTGGCGTTGGGCCGTGGATCGCTCTCGCCGAGCGCGCCGAGCACCTGGCGGACGTACGCCTCGTCCGCGCTCTTCAGCAGCACCCGCAGTTCGCTCACGTCCATGCCGCCCTCGGTGAGGGTGCCGGTCTTGTCGAGGCAGACGGTGTCGACGCGGGCCAGGCCCTCGATCGCCGGCAGCTCCTGGACCAGGCACTGCTTCCGGCCGAGCCGGATCACACCGATCGCGAAGGCCACGGAGGTCAGCAGCACCAGGCCCTCGGGGACCATCGGCACGATGCCGGCCACCATCCGCCGGACCGCCTCCTTCCAGTCGTGGCCCTGCACGACGAGCTGGCTGATGACGAGGCCGACGGCGGTCGGGAGCATCATCCACGTCACGTACTTGAGGATCCGGCTGATGCCGGTGCGCAGCTCGGAGTGGACGAGCGTGAAGCGGGACGCCTCCTCGGCGAGCTGGACGGCGTACGCCTCGCGGCCGACCTTGGTGGCGGTGTACGAGCCGCCTCCGGCGACGACGAAGGAACCGGACATGACCTTGTCCCCGGGCCGCTTCAGCACCGGGTCCGCCTCGCCGGTGAGCAGCGACTCGTCGATCTCCAGCCCGTCGGCTTCCCGGATCTCGCCGTCGACCACGCACTTGTCCCCGGGGCCCAGCTCGATGAGGTCGCCCAGCACGATCTCCCCGGTGGGGATCGCCGAGGGCTCCCCGTCCCGGCGGACGGTCGGCCTGGCCTCGCCGATCACCGCGAGGGAGTCGAGGGTCTTCTTCGCGCGCAGCTCCTGGATGATGCCGATCGCGGTGTTCGCGACGATCACGAACCCGAAGAGTCCGTCCTGGATCGGCCCGACGACCAGGATGATCAGGAAGAGCACGCCGATGATCGCGTTGAACCGGGTGAAGACGTTGGCCCGGACGATCTCAGCGGTCGACCGGGAGGAGCGCACGGGTACGTCATTGACCTCACCTCTCGCTACGCGCTCGGCGACTTCGGCTCGGGTGAGGCCGGGGGGCGGGGCCGGAGGGTGTGCCGGTTCGCTCATGGGTCCGACGGTAAGGGGTGCGGGGTGTTTGTGCCTTGTGGTGGGGCGGGGTTTGCTGGTGTTTGGTGCGGGTGTGCGTTGCTGGTTGCGGTTCGGGTGGCCTCAATCGCCGGCCGGGCTTGGTTTGTGGTGGGTGCCGGGGGTGGGTCTTCCGGGCTGGGGACCTGGAACGCGGTGCGGTGCGGGTCTTGCGCGTTGTGTGCCGTGATGTCGCACCGCGTTCCAGAACCCCACCCTCCAGCCCCACCCCCTCCCACCGGAGGGCACGTTCAGGGTCCGTTCCGGGCGACAACTCAGCCCGTCCGGCGTTTGAGGACGCGCCCGCAGGGCGCTCCCGCCGCAGGCGGCGAACCGGCCCGCAGTCGGGGGTCTGGGGCAGCGCCCCAGTTTCGGGAAGGGGCGGGGTAGGGGAAAGGCACCCGCAACGGGGCCTGAGGCGCGAGCCCCCACGCGGCGTAGCCGCAGATCAGATGGCGGGGAGCGGCGAGGTAAGGGCCCGGGGCCGGGCCCCGGTCAGTGCGGAGGCGACGCCGGGTTCCCCTGCCGGGCCACAGACGCCGCATGCCGCCGGATCGCCGCATCCCGCTTCCGGACGTACCAGATCCCGATGAGCCCCAGCCCCCCGCCGGCCGCACACGTCCAGACCCACCACAGATGCCCGTGGTCCTGGAACCAGCCGTAGAACGGCAGCTGCACGAGGAAGAGGACGAACCACAGGATCGTGCCGCCGGTGATCGTGGCGACGACGGGCCCTTCGAGGGGCTCCGGTGCCTCGTGCCTGGGTGTCCACTTCGTCATGGGGCGAAGCCTAGTCCGTGCGGCCCGGCGCGCCGGGAGGGAGGCCCTTGCCCTATAGGGGTCTACGCGCGGAGATAGCAATTCCGCGTTTGTTTATTCATACTGAATCGAACCGGATCTGGTGAGATTGTTTCGTTCGATCATCCAATCAAGATCCTTTTTGTTCACCCGCTGTCTCCCACGCCTCCCCCAGGCCCGTACCGACTGAGGTCTCGTATGCCCTCCTCGGCCACCTCCCCGGTCGACGCCCAGCAGCCGCCGTCCCCCGCCTCCGGGGGCTCCGCCCTCGACCGGTTCTTCCGGATCACCGAGCGGGGCTCGTCCGTCTCCGGTGAGCTGCGCGGTGGCCTGGCCACCTTCTTTGCGATGGCGTACATCATCGTGCTGAACCCGATCATCCTCGGGGCCGGTCACGACAAGTTCGGCCATCAGCTCGACAACGGTCAGCTGGTCACCGCCACCGCGCTGATGGCCGGGCTCTCCACCGTGCTCATGGGCGTGATCGGCAATGTGCCGATCGCCTGCGCCGCCGGGCTCGGCATCAACGCCGTCGTCTCGCTCCAGCTCGCGCCCAAGATGAGCTGGCCGGACGCGATGGGCATGGTCGTGCTGGCCGGCCTGGTGCTGATGGTGCTGGTCGCCTCGGGCCTGCGGCAGCGCGTCATGGACGCCATCCCCGGCGGTCTGCGGCGCGCGATCGCGATCGGCATCGGCATGTTCATCTCGCTGATCGGCCTGGTCGACTCCGGCTTCGTCACCCGCAACCCGGACGGCGCGCACACCACCGTGCCGATGGGTCTCGGCCAGGGCGGGCAGCTGCACGGCTGGCCGGTGCTGGTCTTCGCGATCGGGCTCGCGCTGACGTTCATCCTCGTCGTGCGGAAGACGCGGGGTGCGATCCTCATCGGGATCGTCGTGATGACCTTCGTCGCGATCATCATCAACTCGCTGGCCACGATCCCCGACGCCAACTGGGGCCTGAGCGTCCCGCAGGTGCCGGACAACGTCGTCGGCACCCCCGACTTCGGCCTCGTCGGCAATGTCAGCCTCTTCGGCGGCTTCCACGAGGTGGGCTGGCTGACCGGCTGCCTGTTCGTCTTCACCGTGCTGCTGTCCGGCTTCTTCGACGCGATGGGCACGATCATCGGCGTCGGAGAGGAGGCCGGGCTGACCGACGAGCGGGGCCAGCTGCCGAACATGGGCAAGATCCTGATGGTGGACGGCGTCGCCGTCGCCGCGGGCGGCCTCGGCTCGGCCTCCGCCAACACCTGCTTCGTGGAGTCCACGGCCGGCGTCGGCGAGGGTGCCCGCACGGGCCTCGCGAACCTGATGACCGGCGGGCTCTTCCTGCTGGCCCTGGTCTTCACCCCGCTCGCCAAGATCGTCCCCTCGCAGGCGGCCACGCCCGCCCTGCTGGTCGTCGGCTTCCTGATCATGGCGGCCAACGTCAAGGAGATCGACTGGAGCGACTTCACGATCGCGATCCCCGCGTTCCTGACGATCATCTCGATGCCGTTCACGTACTCGATCACCAACGGCATCGGCATCGGCGTCCTCGCCTTCATCCTGCTGCGCATCGCCGACAAGCGGACGCGAGAGATCCCCTGGCTGCTCAACGTGGTCGGGCTCTGCTTCCTCGTCTACTTCCTGCTCAACCCGATCGAGCAGATGCTGGGTGTGAAGTAGGGGCGGATTCCGCGTGGGGAGCGGCCGGGTGCGACGCGCACCCGGCCGTTTCGCGTGTACGGGAGGGCCCGCGGCGACGCGTGCGGCCGGAGTGTGAGGGGGCGCGCGGATCCCGCCCCACGGCCCTCTGCCGCCGGACGCCCCCGTCCCGCCCCGAGCGCCCCTGCCGCCCCGCTTTATTTAGCGCGGGTAATGAGTTAACCTAAGGAACATGTCGGACCCAGGCACCCAGGACAACGCCAGCCAGGACGACACCGCGGCAGTGGACTCCCTGCGCTCCGGTGTCATGCGTCTGTCGCGTCGGCTCAAGCACCAGAGGGTCGACGAGTCGCTCAGCCCCACCGAGATGTCGGTGCTGGGCACCCTCGCCCGCTGCGGGCACGCGACCCCCGGCGAGCTCGCCCGCAAGGAGCATGTGCAGCCCCCGTCGATGACCCGCATCGTCGCCCTGCTCGAAGCCAAGGGCCTGGTCCGGCTGGAGCCCCACCCCGAGGACCGCCGCCAGAAGGTGGTCACCCAGACCGAGCGGGCCGAGGCCATGCTCGAGGAGAGCCGGCGCAAGCGCAACGTCTGGCTCAGCGAACTGGTCGGCCGGCTCGACGAGGACGAGTGGGCGACGCTGCGCGCCGCCGCACCCGTGCTGGAGAAGCTCGCGCACCTGTAACCCCCACACAAGTGAGGAGGCGAACCCACTTTGAGTACGGGACCCGGAGCAGACTCCGCACCCGCACCGAACACCCCCGACGACACCCCGACGAGCAGCAGTACCACCGCCCTGACCAAGCCCAAGGGCGGCACCTTCAGCTCGCTGAGGATACGTAACTACCGGCTCTTCGCCACCGGCCAGGTGGTCTCCAACACCGGCACCTGGATGCAGCGCATCGCCCAGGACTGGCTGGTCCTCAGCCTCACCGGCTCCTCCACGGCCGTCGGCATCACCACCGCGCTGCAGTTCCTGCCCATGCTGCTCCTCGGGCTCTACGGCGGCGTCATCGCCGACCGGTGCCCCAAGCGACGGCTGCTCCTCATCACCCAGACCGCGATGGGCGTGACGGGCCTCGCGCTCGCCGTCCTCACCCTCTCCGGGCACGTGCAGGTCTGGCACGTCTACCTCACCGCGCTCGCGCTCGGCCTCGTCACCGTCCTCGATAACCCCGCCCGGCAGGCGTTCGTCGTCGAGATGGTCGGCCCGGCCGACCTGCGCAACGCCGTCAGCCTCAACTCCGCGAACTTCCAGTCCGCCCGCCTCGTCGGCCCCGCCGTCGCCGGTGTGCTGATCACGGCCGTGGGCAGCGGCTGGGCCTTCCTGCTCAACGGTCTGTCCTTCACCGCCCCGATCGCCGGGCTGCTGCTGATGCGCACCGCCGAGCTCCACAAGGTCGACCGCGCCCCCCGTGGCAAGGGCCAGCTCCGCGAGGGACTGCGCTACGTCGCCGGGCGCCCGGACCTCATCTGGCCCATCGTCCTCGTCGGCTTCATCGGCACCTTCGGCTTCAACTTCCCGATCTGGCTGACGGCGTACGTCAACGACGTCTTCCACGCCGGCGCCGGCACCTACGGCCTGCTCAACACCCTGATGGCGGCCGGTTCGCTGGCCGGCGCCCTGCTCGCCGCCCGGCGCGGCACCTCGCGGCTGCGCGTGCTCGTCGGCGCCGCGCTGCTCTTCGGCCTGCTGGAGATCACGGCCGCGCTCGCACCCGAGTTCTGGATCTTCGCGGTGCTGCTGGTCCCGATCGGGATGGCCGGCCTGACGATCAACGTCACCGCCAATTCGAGCATCCAGCTCGGCACGGACCCCGCCATGCGGGGCCGCGTCATGAGCCTGTTCATGATGGTCTTCATGGGCGGCACGCCGCTGGGCGCGCCCCTGGTCGGCTGGGTCACCGACGCGTACGGCGCCCGGACCGGCTTCTGCGCCGGCGGCGCGGTCTCCATGCTGGCCGCTCTCGGCGTCGGCGTGGTCCTCGCCCGCGTCGGCGGACTCCGCCTGAAGATCGACCTGCGCCACGGCCGTCCGCGTGTGGCGTTCGTCCCCAAGGAAGCGGCGCCCGTCTTGACGGCTGCCGCTTGAGTCGTGTGAGTCGTGCTGTTCGCGGTGCGTGTCTTGACGGTTGCCGACCCGGACACGCCGTCCATGGCGCCCTCACAACCGGACGGGCTTCTCCCGAGCCCGTCCGGTGACCGGGGGAGGGACACTGACCCCATGCGACTTTTCGCCGCCGTGAACCCGCCGCCGGAGGTCGTCGCCGAACTCGCGGCCGCCGTCGCCCCGCTGCACTCGCTGCCCGGCGCGGCGCATCTCCGGTGGACCGCGCCGGACACCTGGCACTTCACCCTCGCCTTCCTCGGCGAGGTCGACGAGGCGCTGCTCCCGGAGCTCACCGAGCGGCTCGCGCGCGCCGCGCACCGGCATCCGCCGCACGAGCTGCGGTTCGCCCGGGGCGGGCGGTTCGGCGACCGCGTCCTGTGGGTCGGCGCCGACGGCGAGCGCACCGTCCTCCGCGACCTGGCCCGCTCCACCGCCGCCGGGGCGCGCCGCGCCGGGGCCGCCGTCGACAGCACTCACGACTTCCACGCCCACCTCACCCTCGCCCGCGCGTCGGGCCACCCGGTCCGTCTGCGCCCGTACGCGGAGGGGCTCGCCGACTTCGTCGGCATGCCGTGGACGGTGGACCGGCTGGAACTCGTCCGTAGCCGGCTGCCGGTTTCCGGCTTGCCGGGGGAGCGGCCGCGTTACGAGACGGTGGGGGCGTGGGAACTGGGCCGTTCCGGAGTGGTTCCGGACGGCGGTTAGGCTCATGGGGTGGACCCGAAGACCAGAAACCGGATCATGAGCGGTGTGCTCGTTGCGATGCTTGTTGTTGTGGTTGTGGTGGCTGCGGTGCGGTGATCTTTGTTGGCGGGTGCGGTTGTTTGTGGCTGGGGTTCGCCGTTGTCGGGTGCGGGTCCGTTGTGCTTTCGGTGGGGTGGCCTCAAGCGCCGGCCGGGCTGGTTTGTGGTGGGTGCCGGGGGTGGGTCTTCCGGGCTGGGGACCTGGAACGCGGTGCGGTGCGGGTCTTGCGCGTTGCGTGCCGTGATGTCGCACCGCGTTCCAGAACCCCACCCTCCAGCCCCACCCCCTCCCGCCGGAGGGCGAGTGCGGGACGTGTCCGCTTCAGGGTTCGCATTCAGCCCGTCCGGCGTTTGAGGACGCGGCCGCAGGCCGCTCCCGCCGCAGGCGGCAACGCACCCGCAGTGGGAAGGGGCGGGTGGGGGACAAGCCCGTCGTCGGCAGCCGCAGGCCCGTCCCCCATGGCGCCACCTACCAAGCGAACGCCTCCGGTGCCTGCCCCGGGCCCGGGAAGATGTCGTCGAGGGCCGAGAGCAGGTCGTCGGACAGCCGGAGTTCGACCGCCCGCAGTGCGGAAGAGAGCTGATCCGCTGTGCGCGGCCCCACGATGGGGCCGGTGATGCCGGGCCGGGAGAGGAGCCAGGCCAGGGCCACCTCGCCGGGTTCGAGGCCGTGCTTGTCGAGGAGGTCCTCGTAGGACTGGATCCGGTCGCGGACCGTCGTGTTCGCGAGCGCCTCCGCCGACCGCCCGGAGGCGGAGGTTCCGTCGCGTTCCTTGCGCAGGACGCCGCCGAGGAGTCCGCCGCCGAGCGGCGACCAGGGGATGACGCCGAGGCCGTACGCCTGTGCCGCCGGGATGACCTCCATCTCGGCGCGCCGCTCGACGAGGTTGTAGTGGCACTGCTCGCTGACGAGGCCGAGCGCGCCGCGCCGCCGCGCCGCCTCGTTCGCCTGGGCGATGTGCCAGCCGGCGTGGTTCGACGAGCCCACGTAGAGGATCTTGCCTTGCTGGATCAGGACGTCCACGGCCTGCCAGATCTCGTCCCACGGCGTGCGGCGGTCGACGTGGTGGAACTGGTAGAGGTCGATGTGGTCCGTCCGCAGCCGCTTGAGGCTGGCGTCGACGGCGCGGCGGATGTTCAGGGCGGACAGACGGTCGTGATTGGGCCAGACAGGGCCGTCGGGGCCCATGTGACCGAAGAGCTTGGTGGCGAGGACGACCTTGTCGCGCCGCTCGCCGCCCTTGGCGAACCAGGTGCCGATGATCTCCTCGGTGCGGCCCTTGTTCTCGCCCCAGCCGTAGACGTTGGCGGTGTCGAAGAGGTTGATGCCGGCGTCGAGCGCGGCGTCCATGATGGCGTGGCTGTCGGACTCGTCCGTCCGGGGACCGAAATTCATCGTCCCCAGCACGATCCGGCCGACCTTGAGCCCCGTGCGTCCGAGCTGCGTGTACTCCATGGGCACCAGCCAACGCCTTCGAGTGCGCTCCGATCAAGGGTGACCCGCGCCGTACGTCTTTACGGGCGGCCCGCGTAGGGCTCGCCGACGCCCCACGCCTGGTGCATCGCGTCGGCGAACGCGGCGGCGATGCGGTGCTCGCCCGAGGCGTTGGGGTGGGTGCCGTCGTAGGTGTCGCCGTCGATGTCCCAGTCCCGCGGGTGGGAGGCCAGGAGCAGGGGCGAACCGGGGGCGTCGAGGTCGGCGACCGTCTTGCCGAGCAGCTCGTTGAACCGCTCGACCTCGGCCGCGAAGGCGGGGTCGGCCAGGGCGCGGACGTTGGGGATGACGGGCAGCAGCACGGCCCGTACGCGCGGATTCGCCTCGCGGGCCGCGGCGAGGAAACGGCGGACGTTCTGGGTGGTCTGCTCGGCGTCGGTGTAGAAACCGAGGTCGATCAGGCCGAGCGAGATCAGCAGCGTGTCGGCCTTCCCGGCCCGCACGGCGTCCTTGATCAGCGGGGCCATGTGCTGCCAGCCCTCGCCCCACCCGGCGAGGTGCGCCCGTGCGCGCTCGGGGAAGTCCGGGTCGCCGTAGTCGAGGGAGACGGGTGCGTCGGCGGCCGGCTCGTGCAGCTCCTTGCGCGGCCCGACGATCTTGTACGGGCCGCCGTAGGAGGCGTTGAGGTGCTGCCACATGCGGTAGCGCCAGGTGAGGTCACCGGCGCTACCGATCGTCATGGAGTCGCCGACGAACATGATCCGCATGGACCCATCATCGCGCACGGGACGCGGCTCCCTCTCCGGAGGGAATCGGCACGGCCATTCCGCCGGGCCGCCGCGGTTCGGACGCGGCGCGCCCGCGCGCGGGCCGAAGACTCGTACCGCTGATCAGCCACGCGGTACGAGGGAAGGACCACGGCCCATGTTCGAGGACGCCCACGCATTCAGCAGCTTCGCGGTGAACGACACCGGTCGCGCCAAGGAGTTCTACGGCACGACGCTCGGCCTGCGGCTTTCCGAGGAGTCCATGGCGGGCCACACCTTGCTGACGCTCCGGCTCGCGGGCGGCGGTACCGTCCTGGTCTACCCCAAGGAGAACCACACCCCGGCGTCGTTCACCGTGCTCAATTTCCCTGTGGACGACATCGACAGGGCTGTGGACGAACTCGGCCGCCGCGGCGTGACCTTCGAGCGCTACCCCGGGTTCCACCAGGACGAGAAGGGCATCGCCCGCGACGGCGGTCCGCGGATCGCCTGGTTCACCGACCCCGCGGGCAACGTGCTGTCCGTGCTCCAGGCCGGCTGATGTCCCCGTCGGCGCCGTCGGCGGAGCCGGTCCGCCGGCCGCTGTGGTGGCGCTGCCTCCTCGGCGGCCTGGCGCTGTGGGTGCTCGCCCTCGTCGTCACCTACGCCACGCAGAACACGAACCTGCTGCCCACCCTCATCCTGCTCGGCAGCTTCCTGATCCCCTTCTGCTTCGCCCTGTGGGCCTATGAGAAGGAACGCGGCCTCGGGCTGGATGTGCTGCTCGGCTGCTTCGTCGTCGGCGGCGTGCTGGGGGTGCTCGGGGCGTCCGTCCTGGAGTATTACCTGCTGCACCCCTCGGTGTGGCTCTTCCTCGGCGTCGGCCTGATCGAGGAGGCGGTGAAGGCGGCGGCCCTGATGTTCGTCCTGCGCCGCCACCGTGAGATCCGCGGCCTGCGTGCCGGGCTCGTGCTCGGCGCGGCGGTCGGCTTCGGCTTCGCCGCCTTCGAGAGCGCCGGTTACGCCTTCAACGCGCTCTTCACCCTGCACGGGATGTCGCTGCGTGGCCTGGTCGAGACCGAGATCCTGCGCGGGCTGCTGGCCCCCTTCGGCCACGGCCTGTGGACCGCGATCCTGGGCGGTGCCCTGCTTGCCGACCGCGAGGCCGGGCACTTCCGCCTCACCGGCCGGGTCGCCGGCACCTACGTGGGCGTGTCCGTGCTGCACGCCCTGTGGGACTCGGTCAGCGGCATCGCCGTCTGGCTGGTGTACGCCCTGACCGCCACCCCGCGGCAGCACGCCCTGTTCGACCACGGCTACATCCCGCGCCCGACGGGCGAGCAGAAGCACCTCTACACGCTGTTCTCCGACGGCGGCCTCGTCGTGGTGGCCCTGCTGGGTGTGGCATGGCTGCTGTCGGTGGCGCGGGGGACACGACGGCGATGACGGGCGGACGGCGTGGAGACGGCCGTACCCGGTGCCGTGGCACCGGGTACGGCCGGGTTGCGGGGAGGATCAGCTGTCGGTCCAGCCGTAGTTCACCACGGAGCCGTGGCCGCCGCAGTCGCCTCTGAAGATCCAGTAGCCGGTGCCCACCCACGCGCCGTAGAGCCAGGTGCCGTCGGAGCACTGGGTCCACGACTGCGACCTGCCGTAGTCGACATGGCAGTTCGCGGTCCAGACGGTGCCCGTGTTGCGGAAGCTGTCGCACGACGAGACGTGCGCGGGTGCGGCGGAGGCCGCGGTCGTGCCTCCCACCACCCCGCCGGCTGCGAGGAGCGAGGATACGGCGGCGTACGTCAGGCGGCGTTTCATGTTCTTCATGACTTCCCCTCCGGTGCGACGCTGCACTGGTCGGACGTGAACCTATAGGCGGCGCGCCCGAGTCGAAGCGCGGAAATTCGCCAACCTGTTCACCGGGGAAGTGGATCAGGCCCGGATCCTGGGAATCCGGGCCTCACCAAAGGGGCTGACTATGATCGGCTGCCTGGATCTTCCTTCTCCAGCAGGGCCAGTTCGCGGCGGAGGGCGGTGATGGCCTCCTCTTTCTCGGAAGCGGAACGCGTCCTATCCGAACGCAGCGTCTCGATCTTGCTTTGGAGAAAGGCGCGTTCCGCTTCCCGGTCCCGTGGTGCGCGGGCGGTTTCGCGTGCGAATTCCTCCCGCAGGTCGGCAACCGGGGCGGGCTCCTCCGATTCCGGTTCGTCCGGCCGGCGGTCGCGCGGCGGCCCGGGTGGCTGGGACATCGGCACGCTCAGCTCTCCACCGCGAAGGCGTAGTCCGGGTCCAGGAAGACCGTGCGGAATCCCGTGTTGTCGGTCCGGATATAGCTGTCCGCGCTGCTCAGCAGCTGCCAGGAGCCCCACGCTCCGCCGCTGTCCCGGGTGATCAGCATCGTCCGGAGCGCGCCGAAGCGGTTGGTGTGGCTGTACGAAGGCTGGAAGGTCTCGACGATCGGCGCCCAGGACCCGATCCACCCGCCGGTCTGGTCGGCCGGCGCGGCGGCGTAGTCGTACTGATAGATCAGGTCGTACCGCTGCGCGGCCTGATTCCACAGCAGCGCCTGATTGCGCCAACTTCCGGGTGTGAGCTGCCAGGTGCTGTTCCATACACCCAGAACCTGATAGTCCTGACCGTGCGCGGACCTGGTCATCAGATAGGCGCCGAGGGAGGACCACGGAATGTCGATCTGCCAGTGGTCGTCGCGCGCCCAGTCGAAGACCTTGAAACGCGGAGCGTCCTGGGAGTAATAGGAGACGAATGCCTCAAGGCCCTTGCCCGCCCGGTTCATGGCGGTGAGATAGAGCCACGTATTGACATTTCCGCCGGGCGAGGTCGGGCAGATGACTTCCCAGTAGAGGGAAGTGCCCTGGGCGAATCCGGTCTTGAACGGGGTGTTGTAGAAGACGCCGTAGCCGACGCCGCCGGGCGTCGGGGCGTCCGCGCGGTCACGCAGCCCGAGGGCCGGCTCGCCGAGCCTGTCGGCCAACTGGGCCTGTGCCGCCTGTCGTTCGGCCGGGCTCAGCGTGGGGTGCGTACGGGCCATGTGCACCTTGCTCGCCAGGAAGGCCAGCTCGGCGTGCTCGTCGGGTTGTCGGCCGGCCGTACGGCGGAAGGTGTCGCGCTCGTCCGACGGCGGGGCGGACGGCTCCTGGCCGGAGTTCGGAGTGGGTACGGGGGAGTCGGGTGGGACGTCCATCGACGCGCCTCCTCCGGGGAGGGTGGAGCGGATGGCGACGGCCGCCGGGACAGGGGGCCGCAGCCTATGTGCGCATGCTCGCGGCACGTCCCCGGCAGGGCAAGAGGAAATGGTGCAGATTCACCCGAAGGTGACGTTCCGGGGAGGCGGCGACCCGGTTCGGTCCGCCGCCTCCCCGGGAACGGGACGGGTCAGAGGCGTTCGATCACGTAGTCGACGCAGACCGTCAGCGCCTCGACGTCCGACGGCTCGATCGCCGGGAACATCGCCACGCGCAGCTGGTTGCGGCCCAGCTTGCGGTACGGCTCGGTGTCCACGATGCCGTTCGCCCGCAGCGTCTTCGCGACCGCCGCCGCGTCCACCTCGTCGGAGAAGTCGATCGTGCCGATGACCTGCGACCGCTTGGCCGGGTCGGTGACGAACGGGGACGCGTACGGCGACTTCTCCGCCCAGGAGTAGAGCCGCGAGGAGGAGTCGGCGGTCCGGGCGACCGCCCAGTCCAGGCCGCCCTGCCCGTTGATCCACTCCAGCTGCTCGTTGAGCAGGAAGAGGGTGGAGAGGGCGGGGGTGTTGTACGTCTGGTTCTTCAGCGAGTTGTCGATCGCGGTCGGCAGCGAGAAGAACTCGGGGATGTGCCGCCCGGACGCGTGGACACGCGCCGCGCGCTCCAGGGCCGCCGGGGAGAACGCGGCCAGCCACAGGCCGCCGTCGGCGGCGAAGGACTTCTGCGGGGCGAAGTAGTAGACGTCGCTCTCGGTGATGTCCACGGGCAGCCCGCCCGCGCCGGACGTGGCGTCCACCAGCACGAGCGCGCCCGCGTCGGCGCCCGCCACGCGCCGGACGGGCGCGGCGACACCGGTCGACGTCTCGTTGTGCGTGAACGCGTAGACGTCGGCACCCGCCTCCGCCTCCGGCTCCGGGTGCGTCCCGGGCTCCGACGAGATGACCGTCGGCTCCGCCAGCCACGGTGCGAGCTTTGCCGCTTTCGCGAACTTCGAGGAGAACTCGCCGAAGGAGAGGTGCTGCGACTTGCTCTCGATGAGTCCGTGCGTCGCGATGTCCCAGAAGGCGGTGGACCCGCCGTTGCCGAGGATCACCTCATAGCCCTCGGGCAGCGAGAACAGCTCCCGGATGCCGTCCCGCACCTTGCCCACCAGGTTCTTGACCGGGGCCTGGCGATGAGACGTACCGAGCAGTGAGCTCCCGGTGGCGGCGAGGGCACCGAGCGCCTCCGTCCGCACCTTGGAGGGGCCCGCGCCGAAGCGTCCGTCGGCGGGCTTGATGTCAGCGGGGATCTGGATATCAGCCACGGTTGCAGGGTAGCGGCAGGTTGTCCTTGGGCTGGGGGCGGTCCAGGGGGTGAGACTTTTGTCCGCGGGGTGTGTGTGGTTCGCGGGTGCGGGGTGTTTGTGCCTTGCGGTTCGGGTGGCCTCAAGCGCCGGCCGGGCTTGGTTTGTGGTGGGTGCCGGGGGTGGGTCTTCCGGGCTGGGGACCTGGAACGCGGTGCGGGTGCCGTTTCGCGTATGGAGTGCCCCGAATTCGCACCGCGTTCCAGAACCCCACCCTCCAGCCCCACCCCCTCCCACCGGAGGGCGAGTGCGGGAGGTATCCGCTTCAGGGTTCCCATTCTGCCCGTCCGGCGATTGAGGACGTGCCCGCAGGGCGCTCCCGCCGCAGGCGGCAACGGACCCGCAGTCGGGGGTCTGGGGCAGCGCCCCCCACGCGGCGGAGCCGCACATCAGACGCAGCCGGGAAGGGGCGGGCAGGGGAAAGAGCCCGCCGCAGGCGCCACGGACCCGCGCCCGGGGGCCCGGGGCACGCGCCCCGGTGCGGCAAGGGGCGGGGAGGAAAAAGCCCGCCGCAGGCGCCCAACACCCCCGCAATCCCCCTCACTCTCGCCACACTTGACCCATGAATGACCCCCGCCACCTCCACGCCGCCCTGCGAGCAGCCACCCGCGGAGACGTCGCCTTCGACCCGGGCAGCCGCGCCCTGATCACCATGGACGCCTCCAACTACCGCCGCCTGCCGCTCGGCAGATTCGCCCCGCGCGACGAAGAAGACGTCGAGGCCGCCCTCGCCGTCTGCCGTGAGCACGGCGTGCCCGTCGTGGCCCGCGGTGGCGGGACCTCGATCGGTGGGCAGGCCACAGGAGTCGGGGTGGTCATGGACTTCACCCCGTACATGAAGGAGATCACCGGGATCGACCCGGAGGCCCGTACCGCCGTCGTGCAGCCCGGCGTCGTGCTGGACACGCTGCGCGCGGCGGCGCGGAAGCACGGGCTGACGTTCGGGCCCGACCCGTCGACGCACGCGCGCTGCACCCTCGGCGGGATGATCGGCAACAACGCGTGCGGCTCGCACTCCGTCGCCTGGGGTACGACGGCGGACAACGTACGTGAGCTGCGGGTTCTCACATACGGCGGCGAGCGGGCGCGGCTTCGGCGCGGGCTCGGCGGGCTGCCGCCGCGGCTGGCCGAGGGGCTGCGGGAGCTGGCCGAAGGGCAGTTGGCGCTGCTGCGTACCGGCTTTCCGGAGCTGCCGCGGCGGATCTCGGGGTACGCGCTGGACCAACTGCTGCCCGAGAAGCACGTCGACGTGGCCCGCGCGTTCACGGGCAGCGAGGGCACGCTCGGGGTGCTGACCGAGGCGACGGTCGCCCTGACGGCGGCGCCGCGTGCCCGTGCCCTGGCGGTGCTGGCGTACGGGCACGAGAGCGCGGCGGCCGACGCGGCGCACCTGCTGCTGCCGTTCGGGCCGCTGACCGTCGAGGGCATGGCCGCCGATCTCGTGGGTGGCGCGTCCGGGCTGCCGAAGGGCGCGGCCTGGCTGTTCGTGGAGACCGGTGGGGACTCCCCGGCCGAGGCGGCTGCGCGCGCCGGGGAGATCGTGCGGGCGGCGGCGCCGGAGACGACCGGCCATACGGTGATCACCGACCCGGCGGGGCAGCGCGCCCTGTGGCGGGTACGGGACGACGCCGCCGGCACGGCCACCCGCATGCCGGACGGCACCGAGGCGTGGCCCGGCTGGGAGGACTGCGCGGTTCCGCCGGCCCGGCTGGGCGCTTATCTGCGCGAGTTCCGGGCGCTGTTGGGCCGCTACGGGCTGCGCGGCGCGCCGTACGGGCACTTCGGTGACGGCTGCGTGCACGTACGCGTCGACTTCGACCTGGTGAGCGCGGGCGGGGTGCGGCGCTTCCGGGAGTTCTCCGAGGACGTGGCGGAGCTGGTCGTCGCGCACGGTGGTTCGCTGTCGGGCGAGCACGGTGACGGGCAGGCGCGGGCGGAGCTGCTGCCGAGGATGTACGGTCCCGGGATGGTGCGGGCCTTCGAGTGCTTCAAGGACCTCTGGGACCCGGAAAACGGCCTCAACCCCGGCATCCTGGCCCGCCCCCACCGCTTGGACGAGAACCTCCGCTTCGCGTCCCTGCCCAAGGGTCCGGTTGACGTGGAGTTCGCCTATCCGGGTGATGGCGGGGACTTCACGGCGGCGGTCCGGCGGTGCGTGGGCGTCGCCAAGTGCCGGGAGACGGTGGTGACCGGTGCGGGCGTGATGTGCCCCTCGTATCGCGTGACGGGCGAGGAAGCGCACTCCACGCGCGGCCGCGCCCGGCTGCTGCACGAGATGCTGGCGGGCGAGGTCGTACGGGACGGCTGGCGCTCCGGGGAGGTCCGGGACGCGCTGGACCTGTGCCTCGCGTGCAAGGGGTGCCGCAGCGACTGCCCGGTGGGTGTCGACATGGCGACGTACAAGGCGGAATTCCTCCATCACCACTACGCGGGCCGGCTGCGGCCCGCGGGTCACTACTCGATGGGGTGGCTCCCGGTGTGGCTCCGCGCGGCCTCGGCGCTCCGGGCGGCGCCGCTCCTGAACGCGCTGGCTCGCGGTCCGCTCGGCACGGCCGCCAAGCGGATCGGCGGTATCGCGCCGGAACGGACGCTGCCCACGCTGCCGGGGAGGACGTTCCGGTCCTGGTGGGCGGGGGCGGAGCAAGCGGACGGCTCCGTCGACA
The DNA here is from genome assembly GCF_044387105.1 of Streptomyces sp. NPDC020379. Taxonomy (NCBI): domain Bacteria; kingdom Bacillati; phylum Actinomycetota; class Actinomycetes; order Kitasatosporales; family Streptomycetaceae; genus Streptomyces; species Streptomyces sp. NPDC020379. Next base: position 198,380 of record NZ_JBIRVR010000003.1, on the reverse strand, counting down.
CCGTGCTGTGGCCGGACACGTTCACCGACCACCTCGCGCCGCGGGTCGGCCGGGCCGCCGTCGCCGTGCTCCACGACGCCGGTCTGCGCGTCACGCTCCCGCCGAAGGCGGCGTGCTGCGGCCTCACGTGGATCTCCACCGGCCAACTCGCCACCGCGCGACAACAGTTGAGGCGAACCCTCGATGTCATGGCCCCCGCCCTCGACGCCGGCCTCACCGTCACCGTCCTGGAACCGAGCTGCGCCGCCGCGCTCCGCACCGACCTGCCCGGGCTCCTCCCCGACGATCCCCGCGCGCACCGGCTCGCCGCGTCGGTCCGCACCTTCGCCCAGACGCTCGAAGAGCGCGCGCCGCACTGGGCGCCGCCGCGCGTCGACCGTCCCGTGGTCGGGCAGACCCACTGCCATCAGCACGCGGTGCTGGGGGACGGTGCGGAGCGCCGATTGCGCGAACGCGCCGGACTGACCGGGGAGTTGAGCGGAGGATGCTGCGGCCTCGCCGGGAACTTCGGTTTCGAGCGGGGGCACTACGGCGTGTCCGTCGCCTGCGCGGAGGAGCAACTGCTGCCGTCGGTGCGGGCGGCCGGGGCGGGGGCCGAGGTGCTGGCCGACGGGTTCTCCTGCCGTACGCAGCTCGGCGGGCTCGCGGGGCGCGAAGGGCGGCACCTGGCGGAGGTGCTCGCGGATTGCCTCCCAGGCAACTCCCGTAAGCAGTACGAAAAATAAAGGCAAGCACGCTTGCTTGTTTCTCTGGTGGCTGGGAGCCTCGGGGCGGCGGCAACGCCAGGCACGGGGGGCCGGCGCAATCGTTCGTCACATCACCTGTCCCAGAGGAGTACGCGGTGATCAACCCCGTCGAGGCAGCCGAGGACCTACGGATGGCCGGGGCCCGCTCCCCGCTCCGCGTCGGCAACGCCTCCGGTTTCTACGGAGACCGCTTCGACGCCCTGCGCGAGATGCTCACCGGCGGCCCCCTGGACGTGCTCACCGGCGACTATCTCGCCGAACTCACCATGCTCATCCTCGGCCGGGACCGGCTCAAGAACCCCCGGCGCGGATACGCCAAGACGTTCCTCGGCCAGCTGGAGGAGGGGCTCGGGCTCGCCGTCGACCGGGGCGTGAAGCTCGTCGCCAACGCGGGCGGGCTCAACGCCGCCGGGCTCGCCGACGAGATCCGCGCGCTCGCCGACCGCGTGGGCGTGTCCGTGCGCGTCGCGCACGTCGAGGGCGACGACCTGCTCGCCGAGCGCGACTGGGGGCCGGGCGTGCTCACCGCCAACGCCTATCTCGGCGGCGCCGGGATCGCCGCCTGCCTGCGGGCGGGCGCCGACGTCGTGGTCACCGGCCGCGTCACCGACGCCGCGCTCGTCACCGGACCCGCCACCGCGCACTTCGGCTGGCTGGCGGAGGACCTCGACCGGCTCGCGGGCGCGGTCGTCGCCGGGCATGTCCTGGAGTGCGGCGCGCAGGCGACCGGCGGCAACTACTCCTTCTTCCAGGAGATATCGGGCCCGCACGGCGTCGGGCACCCCGGCTTCCCCATCGCCGAGATCCACGCGGACGGCTCCGCGGTGATCACCAAGCACCCCGGCACGGGCGGCGCGGTGACCGTCGGCACGGTCACCGCCCAGCTGCTCTACGAGACCGCGGGCCCGCGCTACCCCGGCCCCGACGTCACGGCCCGGTTCGACACCGTGCGGCTCACGGACGACGGGCCGGACCGGGTGCGGATCAGCGGGGTGCGGGGCGAGGTCCCGCCGCCGACCCTCAAGACCGGCCTCACCCGGGTGGGCGGCTGGCGCAACGAGGTCGTGTTCGTCCTCACCGGCCTCGACATCGAGGCCAAGGCGTCCCTCGTCCGCGAGCAGCTCGAAGAGGCCCTCGCCCGGCGCCGCCCGGCCGAGGTCCAGTGGACCCTCGCCCGCACGGACCGCGCCGACGCGCCCGTGGAGGAGGAGGCGAGCGCCCTGCTGCGGCTCGTCGTGCGCGACCCCGACCCCGAGGTGGTCGGCCGGGCCGTCAGCAGCGCGGCGATCCAGCTCGCCCTGTCCAGCTACCCCGGCTTCCACGTCACGGCCCCGCCGGGCAACAGCATGCCGTACGGGGTCTTCGAGGCGGCGTACGTCGACGCGTACGCGGTGCGGCACGTGGCGGTGCTCCCCGACGGGACACGGCTGAGGATCCCGCCGTGCTCGGGCGCCGGGCGGCACGGGGAGCCGGACCCCGGATCCGCCCCGCCTCCCGGGCCGGGGACCGGCACCCTCGCGGCGCTCCCGTCCCCGCCGCTGCCCCCGCCCCTGCCCGCCGGCCCCACCCGCCGCGTCCCCCTCGGGACGATCGCCGGCGCGCGCAGCGGGGACAAGGGCGGGTCCGCCAACATCGGTGTGTGGGTCCGGAGCGACGACGCCTGGCGCTGGCTCGCGCACGAGCTGACCGTCGAGCGGTTACGCGAACTCCTGCCCGAGGCCGCCCGGTTCACCGTCGAGCGGCACCCGCTGCCCAACCTCCGGGCGCTCAACTTCACCATCGACGGGATCCTCGGCGAAGGCGTCGCCTCCCAGGCCCGCTTCGACCCGCAGGGCAAGGCGCTCGGCGAGTGGCTGCGCGCGAGGCACGTGGACATCCCGGAGGCGCTGCTGTGACCACCCTGGCGTCCGCGCTCGACCCCGCCGGTCCCGAATACCTCGCCGCCCGCGAGGCCATGCTCGCCAAGCTCGCCGAACTCGACGCGGAACACGCGAAAGCACTCGCGGGAGGCGGCGAGAAATACGTCGCACGGCACCACGCCCGAGGCAAGCTGCTCGCCCGTGAGCGCATCGAACTGCTCCTCGACCCCGACACGCCTTTCCTGGAACTGTCACCGCTCGCCGGCTGGGGCAGCGATTACGCGGTGGGCGCGTCCATCGTCACCGGTATCGGCGTGGTCGAGGGCGTGGAATGCCTCGTCACGGCGAACGACCCGACCGTACGGGGCGGTGCCAGCAATCCCTGGACGCTGAAGAAGGCCCTGCGCGCCAACGAGATCGCCCTCGCCAATCGCCTGCCCTGTATCGCGCTCGTGGAATCCGGCGGCGCCGATCTGCCCAGCCAGAAGGAGATCTTCATTCCCGGCGGCGCCCTGTTCAAGGACATCACCCGGCTGTCCGCCGCCGGCGTCCCGACCGTCGCGGTCGTCTTCGGGAACTCCACCGCCGGTGGCGCGTACGTCCCCGGAATGTCCGACCACGTCATCATGGTGAAGGAACGGGCCAAGGTCTTTCTCGGCGGGCCGCCCCTGGTCAAGATGGCCACCGGTGAGGAAGCGGATGACGAGGCGCTGGGCGGCGCCGAGATGCACGCGCGGGTCTCGGGACTCGCTGATCACCTCGCCGTCGACGAACTCGACGCGCTGCGCCAGGCCCGGCGGGTGGTCGCACGCCTCAACTGGCGGAAATCCGGGCCCGTTCCAGGGACCGTGGTTCCTCCTGTGCACGACGAGGAGGAATTGCTGGGCGTCGTGCCCGGCGATCTGAAGGTTCCCTTCGATCCCCGCGAGGTCATCGCCCGCGTGGTCGACGGCTCCGGCTTCGACGAGTTCAAGCCGCTGTACGGCACCAGCCTGGTGACCGGGTGGGCGCGGCTGTACGGATATCCGGTGGGCGTCCTCGCCAACGCCCAGGGCGTCCTCTTCAGCGCCGAGTCCCAGAAGGCCGCGCAGTTCATCCAGTTGGCGAACCGGCTCGACACCCCGTTGCTCTTCCTGCACAACACCACCGGCTATATGGTCGGCCAGGAATACGAGCAGGGCGGCATCATCAAGCACGGATCGATGATGATCAACGCCGTGTCCAATTCCCGGGTCCCGCACCTGTCGGTGCTGATGGGGGCCTCGTACGGCGCCGGGCACTACGGCATGTGCGGGCGGGCGTACGACCCCCGGTTCCTCTTCGCGTGGCCCAGCGCGAAATCCGCCGTCATGGGACCGCAGCAGCTGGCGGGCGTGCTCTCGATCGTCGCGCGCGCGGCCTCGGCGGCGAAAGGGCAGCCCTACGACGACGAGGCCGACGCAGGTCTGCGGGCCGCCGTGGAGCGGCAGATCGAGGCGGAATCGGCGGCCCTGTTCCTCTCGGGGCGGCTCTACGACGACGGTGTCATCGATCCGCGCGACACGCGGACCGTGCTGGGCCTCTGCCTTTCCGCCGTGCATTCCGCGCCCGTGGAGGGCGCGCGTGGCGGCTTCGGTGTCTTCCGGATGTGAGGGCTCTCGTGACGATTCATTCCGTGCTGGTCGCCAATCGGGGCGAGATAGCCTGCCGGATCTTCCGCACCTGCCGTGAACTCGGTATCACGACCGTCGCGGTTCATTCGGACGCCGACGCGTCCGCGCGGCACGTGCGGGAGGCGGACGCGTCCGTGCGGCTGCCGGGGTCGGCCGCCTCCGGCACCTATCTGCGCGGGGACCTCGTGGTGAGAGCCGCGCTCGCCGCCGGGGCGGACGCCGTGCACCCGGGATATGGATTCCTTTCCGAGAGCGCGGAGTTCGCCCGCGCGGTCGCCGCGGCCGGGCTGGTGTGGATCGGTCCGTCGCCGGCCGCGATCGAGGCCATGGCGTCGAAGACCCGGGCGAAGGAATTGATGGCCGCCGCCGGGGTGCCCCTGCTCGCGGCCCTCGATCCCGCCGGTATCACCGAAGCCGGGCTGCCGGTGCTCGTGAAGGCCGCCGCCGGTGGTGGCGGGCGCGGAATGCGCGTGGTGCGCGAGCTCGGCGAACTCGAGGGCGCGCTGGCCTCGGCCCGTACCGAGGCGCTGTCCGCGTTCGGCGACGCCGAGGTGTTCGTCGAGCCGTATGTGGAGGACGGGCGGCACGTCGAGGTGCAGGTGCTCGCGGATGCGCACGGCTGCGTGTGGACGCTGGGCACCCGCGACTGCTCGCTCCAGCGGCGGCACCAGAAGGTGATCGAGGAGGCGCCGGCGCCGTTCCTCCCCGAGGAGTCGCGCTCCGCCCTTTCGGAGGCCGCCGCCGAGGCCGCACGGGCCATCGGATATGTGGGCGCGGGCACCGTCGAATTCCTGATGGGCCGGGACGGACGGCCGTACTTCCTGGAGATGAACACCCGCTTGCAGGTGGAGCACCCGGTCACCGAGTGCGTGTACGGCGTGGATCTGGTCGCCCTGCAATTCCGGGTGGCGGAGGGAATGCCGCTGGGCGAGCCGCCGGTGGCGAACGGGCACGCGGTTTCCGCGCGGCTCTACGCGGAGGATCCGGCGAACGGCTGGCTGCCGCAGACCGGGGTGGTGCGGTGCCTGGAAGTGGGGGCCGGTGCCTCCGCCACGGCCGTCGCCCCCGCCATGGGCGGTGGCCTTTCCGCGGCCGGCGGAATGCTCCGTGTCGATTCCGGCGTCGAGGACGGCGATTCCGTCAGCGCGCATTACGACCCACTGCTCGCCAAGGTCATCACCTGGGCACCCACGCGGGCCGAGGCCGTGCGACGGCTCGCCCGCGAACTGGAGCGCGCCCGCGTCCACGGGCTCGTGACCAACCGGGAATTGCTCGTACGCGCGCTGAGGCACCCGGAGTTCGTCGCCGGGCAGATGGACACCGGATTCTTCGACCGGTATCTCCCCGAACTCACGGAGCCCGGGGACGGTGCAGCCGTACGCGTCGCCGCCCTGGCCGCCGCGCTCGCCGACGCCGCCGCGCGGCGGACGGCGGAGATTCCCCCGGTGCCCCGCCACGTGGGCGGGTGGCGCAACCTCCCTTCCCGGCCGCAGGTCAAGCGCTATCGCACCGAGCCCGGCGGGGAAGAGATCGAGATCCGCTACCGGCTCGGGCGAAACGGGCTGGAGGCCGAGGAATTCCCGCACGTCCGGCTGCTGAGCGCGCACGCCACGGAAGTCGTGCTGGAGACCGGCGGCATTCGCCGCGCGTACGAGGTGGCCGCGTACGGCGACCGCGTGCACGTGGGCCCGCACGCGTTCTTCGCCCTGCCGCGCTTTCCCGAGCCCCGCACGCGGATCGCGCCCGGATCCCTTCTCGCGCCCATGCCCGGTGTCGTCGTGCGGCTCGCCGAAGGTCTCGCGGTCGGGGAAGCCGTGCGCGCCGGCCAGCCTTTGGTGTGGATCGAGGCCATGAAAATGGAACACCGTGTCGTCTCGCCCGCCGACGGCACACTCGCCGTCCTGCACGCCGTCCCCGGCCGTCAGGTCGAGGTCGGCGCCCTGCTCGCCGTCGTCACCGAGGAGCCGACGCCATGACCCTTGTCGAGAGCACGGAACACGCCGATCTCCGCGCCGCCGTCGCCGCGCTCGGCCGCCGCTACGGACGGGAATACGTCGCCCGGGCCGTACGGGAAGGGAAGCACACCGACGAGCTGTGGGCGGAGGCCGGTGAGCTCGGATACCTGGGCGTGAACCTGCCCGTCGAGTACGGCGGCGGAGGAGGAGGCATCTCCGAACTAGCCATTGTCCTGGAGGAATTGGGAGCCGCCGGAAGCCCGCTTCTGCTGATGGTCGTCTCACCCGCGATCTGCGGCACCGTGATCGCCCGCTTCGGCACGGAGGGGCAGAAGCGGAAATGGCTGCCCGGACTGGCCTCCGGCGCGCTCCGCATGGCCTTCGGCATCACCGAGCCCGAGGCCGGTTCCAACGCGCACCGCATCACCACGACCGCCCGCCGGGACGGCGACGGATGGGTGCTCAACGGGCGCAAGGTCTTCATCTCGGGAGTCGACGCCGCCGACGCCACACTGATCGTCGGGCGCACGGAGGACGCGCGGACCGGCAAGCTCAAGCCCTGCCTCTTCATCGTCGGGAGGGAAACACCCGGTTTCTCGTTCCGGCGGATCCCTATGGAACTCGCCTCGCCCGAAGCGCAGTTCGAGCTGGTCATGGACGACGTCCGGTTACCGGGCGACGCCCTGGTGGGCGACGAGGACGCCGGTCTGCTCCAGCTCTTCGCCGGACTCAACCCCGAGCGCGTCATGACCGCGGCGTTCGCCATCGGCATGGCTCGCTATGCCTTGGGCCGGGCCGTGGAATACGCCCGCACGCGACAGGTGTGGAAAGAACCCATAGGCGCCCATCAGGCCATCGCGCACCCCCTCGCGCAGTCGCACATCGAGATCGAACTCGCCCGGCTCATGATGCGAAAGGCCGCTCATCTCTACGATTCCGGTGACGACGCCGACGCGGGGGAAGCCGCGAACATGGCGAAGTTCGCGGCCGCCGACGCCGCCGTGCGCGCCGTCGACCGGGCCGTGCACACCCTCGGCGGCAACGGCCTCTCCACCGAGTACGGGCTCGCCCAGCTGATCACGGCGTCCCGGGTGGCGCGGGTCGCGCCGATCAGCCGGGAGATGATCCTCAATTACGTGTCGCACCGAACGCTGGGACTCCCCAAGTCCTACTGACCAGAATCGAGTTGCCCGATGCTCGTCCGCCGTTCCCATGAGCAGGGGATAGCCACCCTGACGCTCGATTCCCCGCATCATCGCAACGCCCTGTCCGCACAGCTCGTCGGTGAGCTGCACGACGCTCTCGCCGGGGCGGCGGAGGATTCCGGTGTCCGGGCCGTCGTTCTGACGCACACCGGCAACACGTTCTGCGCCGGTGCCGACCTGAGCGAGGCGGGCTCGGACGCGTCGGCTCCGCTGGGGCTCGTCCGGCTGATGCGCGCGGTCGTGGAGCTGCCCAAGCCCGTCGTCGCCGTCGTCGACGGGCACGTCCGGGCCGGCGGGCTGGGGCTGTTGGGGGCCTGCGACATCTCCGTGGCGGGGGAGCGGTCCTCGTTCGCCTTCACGGAGGCCCGGCTGGGGCTGGCGCCCGCAGTGATCTCCATGGTGCTGCTGCCGCGGCTGGACGCCCGCGCGGCCGCGCGCTACTTCCTGACCGGCGAGCGCTTCGGCGCGGCGGAGGCCGCCCGCACCGGGCTGGTGACGCTGGCCGGCGAGCCGGACGAGGTCCTCGCGCCGGTGCTGGACGGGCTGCGGCGCGGCTCGCCGCAGGGGCTCGCCGAGTCCAAGCGGCTGGTGACGGCTGAGGTGCGGCGCGTCCTCGACCGCGACACGGACGCGCTGGCCGGGCGGTCCGCCCGGCTGTTCGCCTCGGAGGAGGCGCGCGAGGGCATGACGGCGTTCCTGGAGCGGAGGGATCCCGCATGGGTCCGGTGAGCGCGCCCAAGCAGGACCGCAGCCGCGCCACCCGGCAGCGGCTGCTGGAGGCGGCCGTGGAGTGCCTCGCGGAGTACGGCTGGGCCGGTTCGACGGTCTCCGTGGTGGCCGAGCGGGCCGGGGTGTCGCGGGGCGCCGCGCAGCACCATTTCCGTACGCGGGAGGACCTGTTCACCGCGGCCGTCGAGTACGTCGCCGAACAGCGCTCGGCCGCCCTGCGCGCCGCACTCACCCCGGCCGGCCTGATCTCCGGCCCGGCCCGCACCTACGTGGTCGTCCGCGAACTCGTCGGCGTCTTCACCGGCCCCCTCTTCAGCGCGGCCCTCCAGCTCTGGGTCGTCGCCGCGAACGAGGAGCCGCTCCGCGCCCGCGTGACGGACCTGGAGACACGGGTGGGCCGGGAAGTGCACCGGATGACCGTGGAACTCCTGGGCGCGGACGAGAGCCGCGAGGGCGTACGGGAAGCGGTGCAGGGCGTGCTCGACATGGCCCGCGGCATGGGCCTGGCCAACCTCCTGACGGACGACAGCGCCCGCCGCGAACGCGTGGTGGCCCACTGGTCGGACGTCCTGGACGCGATGCTGCGGACACCGGCTCCCGAGCGGGAAGGGGGCGGCGGAGAGGGATGAGCGGGCTCGGCCGAGGGCGCCGCGGCGTTGTCATGGTGCGCATGCCTGTCATCCGAAGATAAGGAAGAAACATGCAAACCGCCGGTCTGGTCTTCTTGTTGATCGCCGTCATGTCGAATGCCATCGTTTACGGCACCGACGCCTTCTGCGCGCTCGTCCAGCGGTCCGCCATGGCGCGGGCCGACGATGTCACGCTGGCCCGCGCCATGGGTTACGTCCATCTCTACGGTGACCGCCGCATGCCCGTCGCGGGTGCCGTCAGCGTCGTCGCGATCGTGCTCGGCATCGTCACGACGGCGCTGGCCGGCTCGTACGCCTCGGCCGTGCTGGCGGGCACCGCGGCCGTGGCCGCGGGCGTCTGGCTGGTCGTCTACGCCAAGGTCAGCGCGCCGATCAACCGGGCGTTCGTCGAAGCCGTCCTCGCGGACCGGCAGCCCGAGGACGCCCGTGCGCTGCAGCGGGGCTGGGACAGGGTCATCAACCTCCGTGTCGCGCTACAGGGTTATCTGCTCGCGGCACTGACCGTGGCCGTCGCCGTCCGCTGAGCCCGGCACCCATGAAGCCCCCCGGACCCGCCGCGCGGGCCCGGGGGGCGGGATTCAGCTCCGTACCGCCGGGATGTCGGCGTAGCCCGAGATCTCGCGGGGGTTGCGGGGGCCGGGGCCCACGTAGCGGGCCGACGGGCGGACCAGGCGGCCCGTCCGCTTCTGTTCGAGGATGTGCGCGCTCCAGCCCGCCGTGCGGGCGCAGGTGAACATCGACGTGAACATGTGCGCCGGGACCTCCGCGAAGTCCAGCACGATCGCGGCCCAGAACTCGACGTTCGTGGCCAGCACCCGGTCCGGGCGGCGGTTGTGGAGCTCCTCCAGGGCCGCCTTCTCCAGCGCCTCGGCGACCTCGAAGCGGGGCGCGGCCAACTCCTTGGCCGTGCGCCGCAGGACGCGCGCGCGGGGGTCCTCGGCGCGGTAGACGCGGTGGCCGAAGCCCATGAGGCGCTCACCGCGGTCCAGGGCCTGTTTGACGTACGCCGTCGCGTCGCCCGTGCGCTCGATCTCCTCGATCATGCCGAGCACCCGGGACGGCGCCCCGCCGTGCAGCGGGCCGGACATCGCGCCGACCGCGCCGGACAGGGCGGCGGCGACGTCCGCGCCGGTCGACGCGATGACGCGGGCGGTGAACGTCGAGGCGTTCATGCCGTGTTCGGCCGCGGAGGTCCAGTACGCGTCGACGGCCTTGACGTGCCGCGGGTCGGGCTCGCCGCGCCAGCGCTTCATGAAGCGCTCGACGATGGTCTCCGCCTTGTCGATCTCCCGCTGCGGGACCATCGGCAGGCCCTGCCCGCGCGCCGACTGGGCGACGTAGGAGAGCGCCATGACGGCGGCGCGGGCGAGGTTGTCGCGGGCGGTCGCCTCGTCGATGTCGAGGAGCGGCTTGAGGCCCCAGACGGGGGCGAGCATCGCCAGCGCCGACTGCACGTCGACCCGGATGTCACCGGAGTGCACGGGGATCGGGAACGGCTCGGCGGGCGGCAGACCGGGGTTGAACGAACCGTCGACCAGCAGACCCCAGACGTTCCCGAAGGACACCTGACCGACCAGGTCCTCGATGTCCACACCGCGGTAGCGGAGTGAGCCGCCTTCCTTGTCGGGTTCTGCGATCTCCGTCTCGAACGCGACGACTCCTTCGAGTCCGGGTACGAAGTCGGACATCAGGCGGCTCCTCATGATGTGTGCGACGAGCGGGTCCGGGCCGGTTACGCGGCCGCTCGGCGCGGCTCGCGGTCCGGATCGGTCAACCCGGTCATGCCCCGTGCGGCTGTCTTTCACCCGGTTCCGCGCCCGGCCCTTCGCGGGCGCCGGGTACCGGATTCAGGCCGGACACGATAGCTGGTGATGTGCGGGCCCCACAGCCTCCCGCCCTGCGATTTTGAGGTGTCCGGACAGACGCGGGGAAGGGTGATGTCCGGCACACCGCGGAATTCCGCGATCGCCGGGTCCGGGGGGAACGCGAAGGGCAGACTGATCGGCTACGCCCGAGTGGGCGAAGAGGGCCGGTGTTGCAAGATGAGCGCGTGACCCATCCCGATGAGTTCCTCACACCGGAGTCCCGCCCGCCGGAGTTCCACGCGGGCGCCCTCGACCCCGCCGGCATGCGCGAGCAGTACGGCTCCCGGGGCCTGCTGGAGACGGACCTGGCCACCGGCCCGTACGAGCAGTTCGCCGTCTGGTTCGCCGAGGCGTTCGCGAGCGGGCTCCAGGAACCCAACGCCATGGTCCTGTCGACCGCGGATGCCGAAGGACGGCCCAGCGCGCGGACCGTGCTCCTCAAGGGCTATGACGAGCGCGGTTTCGTCTTCTACACCAACTACGGCTCGCGCAAGGCCGGTGAGATCGACGGCAATCCGCACGTCTGTCTGCTCTTCCCCTGGCACCCGCTCGCCCGGCAGGTCATCGTGACGGGCACCGCGCGGCGGGTGGACCCGGCGGAGACCGCCGCGTATTTCCACTCCCGGCCGCACGGCTCGCAGCTCGGCGCGTGGGCGAGTTCCCAGTCGGCGGTCGTCGGCTCGCGCGCGGAGATCGACGCGGCGTACGAGCGGCTGGCCGCACGCTATCCGGAGGGCGAACCGGTGCCGGTGCCCACCGGGTGGGGCGGATTCCGGGTGGTCGCGGAATCGGTGGAATTCTGGCAGGGCCGCGAGAACAGGCTGCACGACCGCCTGCGGTATGTCCTGGCGGACGGCCTCTGGCGAGTGGAGCGGCTCTGCCCGTGAGGGCGCGGCCGGAGGGACCCGGAAAACGCAGCGATCCGTGGGCCACTGCTCGTCATGACGACGAGCGCCGAGCGGACGACTCGGCAGCCCACGGATCGGGTGACTGCTCGGGATTGGCCGGCGGAGCCGGCGTTGCGCTGTGCGCGACGACGGGCGCTAGCCCGCAGTCACCTCACGCGTCCGGACTGAAATCATGTCCCGAACCACCTCCCTTCTCGTGTGCGCACCACCCTAGGAAGCGTGCCGGAGAGCCACAACCCAATTTCCTGTGGGCAACGATTTCCCCGAAGACGGTGTGGTGCACAGCACGGTCGAGTTGAATGGCCCGTCGTGCAGGACATGCAGACGCGTCCAGCTGGGGGTACCTCGTGACCGCACCACACCAGTCCGGGCCGGTCCGCCCGGAAGCACTCGCCGGGCCCGGGTCCGGTTCCGCCCCCGGCGCCGACTGCGACGACTCGGACCTTCTCGCCGCGCTCCTCGACGGGATGGACGCGGCCCTGTGCGCGTTCGACGCCGACGGCACGGTCACCCACTGGAACCGCGAGGCCGAGCGGATACTGGGCTGGACCGCGGCCGAGGCCGTCGGGCGGCACGGGCTGGCCGGCTGGGCGGTGCGCACGGCGGACGCCGAGGAGGTCACCGCGCGGCTGATGGCCGCGATGCGGGCGCACGGCCGCCAGGTGCACGAGTTCGCGCTGCTGACCAAGGACGGCGGGCGGGTCCTCGTGCGTACGCAGCTGTCGGCGGTACCCGGTGCGGACGGCAGGCCCGCGGGCGCGTACTGCGCCTTCAGCGAGGTGCACACGCAGATCGACCTGGAGCGGTCGATCGCGCTGAGCGAGGCGCTGTTCGGGGACGCGTCGTGGGGCGTGGTCCTCGTGGACGCCGATCTGCGCCCGGCGCTCGCCAACGCGCATGCGGCGCGCGCCTTGCGCTCGGGGCGGACGGCGCTGCTGGGGCGCCCCCTCGGTGAGCTGCTCGACCAGGGTGTGGAGGAGATCGAGGGCGCCCTCCAGCACGTACTGGCCGCCGGCGCCCCGCCCGCCCCCACCGACCTCTGGGTCACTCTGCGCGACCAGGGCGGGGCCCCGCCCGAGCGGCGCTGCTGGCGCAGCGGCTTCCTGCGGCTGGCCTCGCCGCTGGCGGAGGAGCCGGTGCCGCTGGGGGTGGCGTGGCTCTTCCTGGACGTGACGGCGACCCGGCTCACCGAGCAGGACAGCGCGCGACTGCGCTTCCGCGGCAGCCAGTTGCACCGCGCGGGCCGGGCGGTCGCCGAGTGCGAGGACCCGATGGAGGCCGCCACCCTCTATCTGGACTTCGCGCTCGCCGGCTTCGCCGACCACGCCCTGGTCGACCTGCTGCCGGAGCCGGAGGCGACCCCGAGCGAGCCGGTCAGAGTCGTACGGGCCGCGGCCACGCCGTCCGGTACGCCCGGCCCGGCCGCCTCCCCGGCGACCGTCCGGGGCGGCATCCCGGTGCCGTACGCGGAGGGCCACCCGGCGCTCCAGGCGGTCGAACGCTGCGGTTCCGTACGGGCGGTCTCGGACTGCTCGGAAGGGTGGGCGGCGGCGCGCAAGTGGCCGGACGGCACGCTGCACGCCCTGGCGACGCCCCTGCGCAGCCGGGGCCGGACGGTGGGCGTGGTCACCTTCCTCCGCGGCCCGTCCCGGCGGCCGTTCGACAGGGCGGACGCGACGTACGCGGAGGACATCGCCTCACGGGTGGCGGCCTCGGTCGACCTCGCGGTGGCGGCGGGCGGTTAGAACCGGGGGGCTGGAGCGGGGGAGCGGAGCGGTCAGTGCCGGAAGAAGATGCGGTCGCCGTACTCGTCCATGACGCGGCCGTTCCACTCGTGGCCCCCGTCGACGTTCCCGGAGCGGAGCATCGGCGGGTCGATCCCCCGCTCGGCGAGCGCCCCCGCGGCACAGGCGACGACGGCTTGCATCAGCGCGCTCGTGACCACGGTGGACGCCGGGCCGAAGGGCGCGGCGATGCCGTCGGCGGTCAGCTCCGCGTCCCCGATACCGATCTTGCTGTCGATGACGAGGTCGCAGTGGTCCTTGAGGAACGTCCCCGACGTGTGCCGCGACCGGGTGTGCTCGGCGTAGGAGAGCGACGTGACGCCGACGACGCGGAGCCCGAGCGCGCGGGCGTTCATGGCCATTTCCACGGGCAGCGAGTTGCGGCCCGACAGCGAGATGATGACCAGCACGTCACCGGCCCGCGCGGGGCTCGTGTCCAGCACCGCGCCGGCGAGGCCGTCGACCCGCTCCAGCGCGCTGCCGAGGGTGGCGGGCATGACGTCGAGGCCGATGACACCGGGCACGGCGAGCAGGTTGACCAGGGCGAGGCCGCCCGCGCGGTAGACGACGTCCTGGGCGGGCAGCGAGGAGTGCCCGGCACCGAAGACGAAGATCCGGCCCCCGGCCGCCACGGCGTCGGCCAGCATCGACCCCGCCGTGGCGATGTGCTCCGCCTCCTCGTCGCGCACCCGCCGCAGGAGCCCGATCGCGGCGTCGAAGAACTGCCCGGCCAGCTTGTTCTCGCTCATCGCTGCGGGGCTCCTTAGCTAGGGATCCGGTGGCGCGTACGGTCTGGGCGTACGCTCGTGGCGCGGATCACGTTGCGGTCTGGACCTGGGCCCTGTCAATACGACGACGGCGGGCGTCGCCGTCCGCGGCACCGTTGTCAGCGATATGCGTCAGAATTGAGTCCGGGGCCAGCGCACGACTTATCAAGGGGCACGCATGTCCGGTTTGATCGACACCACGGAGATGTATCTCCGCACCATTCTCGAGCTCGAGGAGGAGGGTGTGGTCCCCATGCGTGCCCGCATCGCCGAGCGGCTCGACCAGAGCGGCCCGACGGTGAGCCAGACGGTGGCCCGCATGGAGCGTGACGGCCTGGTCTCGGTCGCGGGCGACCGGCACCTGGAGCTCACCGAGGAGGGCCGCCGGCTGGCCACGCGCGTCATGCGCAAGCACCGCCTCGCGGAGTGCCTGCTCGTCGACGTGATCGGCCTGGAGTGGGAGCAGGTGCACGCCGAGGCGTGCCGCTGGGAGCACGTGATGAGCGAGGCGGTGGAGCGGCGCGTGCTGGAGCTGCTGCGCCACCCCACGGAGTCGCCGTACGGCAACCCCATCCCGGGCCTGGAGGAGCTGGGCGAGAGGCCCGAGCCGGATCCCTTCCTCAACGACGGCATGGTCAGCCTGATGGACCTGGAGCCGGGCAGCGAGGGCAAGACCGTCGTCGTCCGCCGCATCGGCGAGCCCATCCAGACGGACCCCCAGCTGATGTACACGCTGCGCCGGGCGGGCGTGCAGCCGGGCGCGGTCGTCAGCGTGACGGAGTCCGCGGGCGGCGTGCTCGTCGGCAGCGGCGGCGAGGCGGCGGAGCTGGAGGCGGACATCGCCACGCACGTGTTCGTGGCGAAGCGGTAGTTCCGGCGGCGGTGGCGGTCGGGGCGCTGCCTGCGCCCCCTCTTTTCCGGGGCCGCGCCCGAGGTCCTTTCCGGGGTCGTGCCCCGAGTCCTTTCCGGGGTCGCGCCCCAGGCCCCGTCGACCGCGCTCCGCGCGGTGTCCTCGAAGGCCGGACGGGCCGGAGTGCGCGGACCGCGGGTTCGTCGCCCGCGGGACGGGGGACGCTGGAGTGCGCGGATCGTGGGTTCGTGCCCTGAGGGTCCGTACTTCCGGCCCGTCGGGGACCCCCAAGGGCGCTCTGCTCCACTCCGCGACGCCGAGCCCGCGCCCCCCCGGCCCGCCGCGGGTGGCGCGGTCAACTCCGGCCCGGACTCCCGGTATGGGGCGCAAAGCCCCCCGCCTCATGCCACGCTGGCGCTGACGCATATGCGCGGTGCGCCGTCGTCCCGGGGAGGGGGCTGCGATGAGGTCGGTGGCCGGGGATGACGAGGGCCCCGGCGCTCTCACGAGCAGCCGGGGCCCTGCCTCCCCATGCACCCCCGTGGCGACCCGGAGCCCCGAGCTCCCAGGGTCCGCCCCGTGGACCTTCTTCCCCGAGCGGTCCACGCCCAGGTCGATTACTCCCCTGGGCGCCGCCGGTCAACCCTTCAGCAAGGTCACTCGAACGAGGGGTGTTGCACGCGACAGCCGAGTGTTCGAATACCAGTTCTATACAGTGGAGCTGATCGGGGGAGAAAAGGGGGTGCCAGGCTCATGGCGCGGCGTATCGACGTGAGTGGAGGCGGCGGAGTTCGGCTCGCCGCCTGGGAGTTCGCGGACCCGCCGAAGGCGGAGGGCGGCCCGGAGGGCGCGGTGCTGCTGCTCCACGGTCTGATGGGCCGCGCCGCGCACTGGGCGGAGACCGCCCGCTGGCTCTCCACCCGCCATCGCGCGGTCGCCCTCGACCTGCGGGGCCACGGCCGCAGCGAGCGCCCCGTCGACGGCCCCTTCACCCGCGAGGCGTATGTCGCGGACGCCCAGGCCGCCGTCGAGCAGCTCGGGCTCGCGCCCGTCACCCTCGTCGGCCACGCCATGGGCGCCCTCGTCGCCTGGCAGCTCGCCGCCCGCCGCCCCGATCTGGTGCGGGCCCTGGTGATCTGCGAGATGCGGGCCTCCGCGCTGGGGGTCGCCGGGCGGCGCGAGTGGGGCGAGTGGTTCAAGTCCTGGCCCGTGCCCTTCGCCACGCTCGCGGACGTCCGCAAGTGGTTCGGGGAGGACGACCCGGCCCTGGAGCGCCCCAAGCCGGCCCGCGGCGATTTCTACGCCGAGGTGATGGCGGAGCGCTCGGACGGCTGGCGCCCGGTCTTCTCCCGCCGCCAGATGCTGCTCGCCCGCGAGACGTACGCACGCGACGCGCACTGGGAGGACCTCGCGCTGGTGCAGTGCCCGACGCTGGTCGTCCGCGGGCTCGACGGCGAGCTGGGCCGGGCCGAGGCCCACGAGATGGTGCGGGTGCTCCCGCGCGGGGTCTACGCGGAGGTCCACGACGCGGGCCACTTCGTGCACTACGACCAGCCGGACGCCTGGCGGCGCGAGGTCGAGCGCTTCCTGGAGACGGCGCTCCCGGCGTAGCCGGGCGTCCTCTTGGCCGGTCCTCACACCGGCCGGTCCTCGCGCGGAAAATTCAACAAGCGTTGACATAATTCGGGTGCGAGGTGTCCACTGGAGGTACGGCTCACCGAGCACTGACCGTGCACACCGAGGAGATGCCATGTCCTCCCAGCTGTCGTCCGCGTCCCTGTCCGCCGACGTGCTCGTCGTCGGCGCCGGTCCCACCGGCCTGCTGCTCGCGGGGGATCTCGCCGCCGCCGGAGTGCGGGTCACGCTGCTGGAGCGGCGGGCCGAGGAGTCCAATCTGACCAGGGCGTTCGCGGTGCACGCGCGCACCCTGGAGCAGTTCGACGCCCGGGGCATCGCCGAACGGCTCCTGGAGACCGGGGTGTTCACCTCCTCCCTGCGCTTCTTCGGCCGGGCCCGGGTCGACCTCTCCCGGCTGCCCACCCGCTTCCCGGGCGTGCTGCTGACCCCGCAGTACGAGACGGAGCGCGTCCTGGAGGAGCGTGCCCTCGCCCTCGGCGCGGTGATCAGGCGCGGCGCCGAGGTGACCGGCCTCCGCCAGGACGCCGACGGCGTGGAGGCGGACGTACGCGAGGGGGAGGCCGGAAGCCGACTGCGCGCGGCGTATGCGGTGGGGGCCGACGGGGTGCGCAGCGCCGTGCGGAAGGCGCTGGGGATGCCCTTCCCGGGGAAGGGCATCCTGCGGTCCGTGATGCTCGCGGACGTCCGCGTCGACACCGAGCCCGCCGGGCTGCCCGCCTTCGAGGCCGGGGCCGGTGGCTTCGCGTTCCTGGTGCCGTTCGGTGACGGGTGGTACCGCGCCATCGCCTGGGAGCGCGGCAGCGATCTTCCCTCCGACGCCCCCGTCGACATGGAGGATCTGCGGGCCGTCACCCGGGACGCGTTCGGCACCGACTTCGGGATGCACGACGTCCGTTGGACCTCGCGATTCCACAGCGACGAGCGGCAGGTGCCGCGCTACCGCGACGGCCGGGTCCTCCTCGCGGGCGACGCCGCGCACGTCCACTCGCCCGCCGGGGGCATGGGGATGAACGCGGGCATCCAGGACGCCGCCAACCTCGGCTGGAAGCTCGCCGCCGTGCTCCAGGGCCGGGCGGAGAGCGCGCTGCTCGACAGCTATCACGACGAACGCCACCCGGTCGGCAAGCTGACCCTCCGCCTGAGCGGCGCCATCCTGCACGCCGCGCTCCTCGGCTCACCGGCCGCCCGCGCCCTGCGCGACGTGGCGGCCGGTGCCGTCGGAGTCCTGCCCTTCGCCCTCGACCGCGGCGCGCGCCTGGTGTCCGGCATCGGCATCGACTACCCCGCCCCGCCCGGGGCCCACCCGCTGACCGGCCGCCGCGCCCCCGACCTGCCGCTGGCCGAGAGCGCCGACGGCCCGTCCAGGCTCTATGAAGCACTGCGCGCCGGACGGCACGTACGCGTCCTGCCGCGCGGCGCGAAGGCCGGCACCGAGCCGGACGTCACCACGGTCACCCGGGCCGACGCGCTCCCGGTGACCCTGCTCGTGCGGCCGGACGGGCATGTGGCGGAGGCTTCCTGACCGCCGCCCGGCACGGTTGCGGAGCGGGGGACCTCACCTGCGCCGGGCGTCCGCGGCGTCCCGCCCGCACGCGTACGCCAGCGAGCTGACCAGCTCCTCGGCGTCGGGGAGCCAGCGGTTGGCGGCGGTGGGTTCGCGCGCCCAGAGCACCGAGCCGCGCGACCCCATGCGAGTCGGCGGGGCGACGACGTAATCCCCTTCACCCCGCGCGACCAGATCGAGCGTGGAGGGGTGCCAGCCGAGCTTGCGCGCGAGATCGCCGACCTTCAACGCCCCACCGGGCAGCACGAAGAACAGCATCCGCCCGTACGGCGTGCAGGTGACGGGGCCGAGCGGGGTGCCCATGCGCTCCATGCGGGCGAGCGCCAGACACCCGGCGGTGTCCGGCACGTCCAGCGCGTCGAACGTGCGCCCCGTCGGCAGCAGGACCGAGGAGCCGGGCTGCCGCGCCCACATCCGGCGGGCGGCGACGGCGCTCCCGGTGGCCTGGGTCGCCCAGTCGGGGCGGGCGGGGTGCGCACCCGGGGCGGGGCAGCCCAGCTCGCCGCACGAGCAGCGCTCCCGCCCCTCCTCGGCCTCCAGCCAGGTGCCGGCGAAGACGTCCCAGTGCCGTTCTTCCGCGTACCGGACGGCCGCGTCCAGCAGCCGCTCGCCGCGCTGTTGGGGGACGAGCGGTGCTCCTACTACTCCGATGGTCTCTTCCACGTCCTTCACAACTCCCCTTGTCACGAGGGGTTACGGCTCAGGGTCATGCTTGTCGGTCGCGGTCGGATATGCACATGGGGCGCACGGATGCATGTACGGGGGCGCAGGCGCGGGTTCCCCGCCGCAGGTGGGTAGCCACCTGCGAGGCGAAAGGGCGATGCAGTCATTGTTTGGCCATTGCCACCTTTGCTGTCATTACCGTTAAGTCCGCATTCTCCGGACATTCAGGGGGCAAAGATCACAGGGGAAGACGCTCTCAGCAGCTGTCTCAGCTTCTCCGCACCTCGCGGCGCGAGCCGCGAACGCTTAGCAGTCTCAGGGGGTACAGCATGGCCGCACGGCCACTCGTGGCGCGGCAGCCGAACGAACGGCTGCAAGCACTCATCCAGGAAGCAGCCTGCTCCAACGCCGGGTTGGCGCGCCGCGTCAACATGTGCGGGGCCGAGCACGGCCTCGACCTGCGGTACGACAAAACATCCGTAGCCCGCTGGCTCCGTGGCCAGCAACCCCGCGGCCGCGCTCCCGGCATCATCGCCGAGGCGCTCGGCCGCAAGCTCGGCCGCACGGTCACGATCGACGAGATCGGCATGGCCAACGGCAAGAACCTCGCGTCCGGCGTCGGCCTCCAGTTCTCCCCGACCGTACTGGGAGCCATCGAGCAGGTCTGCGAGCTGTGGCGCAGCGACGTCGGACGGCGGGACTTCCTCAGCGGCACGTCCGTGGCGTCCTCCGCCCTCGTCGAGCCCAGCCGTGACTGGCTGATCACCGGCGCCGACCCACAGGTCGCGCGCAACGCCGGGGCCCGCGTGGGCGCCTCGGACGTCGAGGCCGTACGCGCGACCACGGACGCCCTCGTCGAGCTCGACCACCGCTACGGCAGCGGACACGTCCGGCCCGTCGTCGTCCACTACCTCAACAGCGTCGTCTCCGGGCTGCTCGCCGGCTCGTACCGGGAATCCGTCGGACGGGAACTCTTCGCCGCCGTCGCCCGGTTGACCGAGCTCGCCGGTTACATGGCCGTCGACACCGGCCAGCCTGGGCTCGCACAGCGCTACTACATCCAGGCTCTGCGGCTCGCCCAGGCCGCCGGGGACCGTGGTTACGGCGGCTATGTGCTCGCCGCCGGCATGAGCCACCTCGCCGCGTCCCTCGGCAACCCACGGGAGATCGCCCAACTCGCCAAGGCCGCGCAGGAAGGGGCGCGGGGGCAGGTCACCCCGCGCGCCGAAGCGATGTTCTGCGCGGCGGAGGCCCGGGGGCACGCGCTGATGGGGGACGCGCGTGCCTTCCAGACGGCCGCCGGGCGCGCCCTGAACCACCTCGAACAGGCCGGGGCCGAAGCGGGCAAGGGCACCGGCGACGATCCGCCCTGGATCCGGCACTTCGACCACGCCTACCTCGCCGACGAACTCGCCCACTGCCACCGCGACCTCGGCCAGGCCGACCAGGCGCGGCGCCAGGCGGAGGACGCCATCGCGGGCCACCCCGAGGGGCGGGTGCGGCGCCGCGCCATCGGGATGCTGCTCCTGGCCACGGCGCAGGTGCAGCAGCGCGACGTGGACGAGGCGTGCGCGACGGGCACGCGCGCCCTGGAACTGCTCGGCACGCTGCGGTCCAACCGGGGGGCGGAGTATCTGGACGACTTCCAGCAGCGGCTGGCTCCTTACCGGGAGGAGCCGGTGGTTCGGGAGTTCGGGGCGCGGTTGGAGGTGGCGGCGGCGTAGGGGCAGGCTGCTGCCCCTGCTTCTGGGTTCTTGTTTGTTGTCCGGTGCGGTGTGTTTGTGGTTTGGGTGGGGTGGCCTCAAGCGCCGGCCGGGCTTTGGTTGGTGGGGTTCGCCGTTGTCTTCTGCGGGTCCGTTGCGCCTGCGGCGGGCGGCCTCAAGCGCCGGCCGGGCTGGTTTGTGGTGGGTGCCGGGGGTGGATCTTCCGGGCTGGGGACCTGGAACGCGGTGCGGTTGCCGTTTCGCGTATGGAGTGCCCCGAATTCGCACCGCGTTCCAGAACCCCACCCTCCAGCCCCACCCCCTCCCACCGGAGGGCGCGTGCGGGGTGGTGGGGTGTGCCCGCCTTTTCGGTCCGCCTGGGGTGCTCGTTGCTGTCCGGGTGGGCCCGACGTTTCTTTTCAGCCCGGGGCGCACGCGTTTCTTTCAGCCCGTCCGGCGTTTGAGGACGTGCCCGCAGGGCGCTCCCGCCGCAGGCGGCGAACCGGCCCGCAGGTCGGGGCCCGGGGCAGCGCTCCAGTTCCGGGGCGCGCAGAGTTGTGGGGGTCTGGGGGCTTGCCCCCGGTTTCAGGAAGAGGCGGGATCGGGGAACAAGCCCGCCGCGGGCGCCCACCCACCCGCAGCCGGGGCCTGGGGCGTGTGCCCGGCGCCGGGAGGAGCGGGGTGGGGAACAAGCCCGCCGCCCCACCCGCCCCGCCGTCGTCGGCGCACCCCGTCAGCCGTCAGGATTCGCTTCCAGGCAAGTCAGTTCGATGCTGTCGATCACGGCCTCGTTCGTCTGATGGGTGAGGTGGGCGACGTTCTCGATACCGACCGCCATCCAACCCGACAGGCTCATGATGAGTACGCGCAGACCGTCCGTGCCGTGTTTGGCGAGCACCTCGTCGGCGACCCGCATGGCCTCCTCGGGCACCCGCTCGGCCGGTTCGAGCCCGACGACCTTTCGCATCAGGCCGATCGTGGTGTGGGAGATCTCCGGTGCGATCGCCCGCAGCCGCCGGTCCTCCTCCTCGTCCACTCTTCCCCTCCTTCTGCGCATGATTCCTGGCTACTTGGGAGCACCGTAGGGCACCCCGCAACCCCACGCACTCCGGCTTGACAACGCGTACCCGCGCAGTCCCCCTGGGCGTGAGGAGCGAGGTCACCGTGCGGCTCGGCCGCGCTCCGCGGCGCCCCGGACGGAGTCCGGTGGAGGTGGCCGGGGGAGATCGGAGGCCGCCCGCCGCAGGCGTGAACCGGCCCGTACCGGAAAAGGCGAGCCGCACCCGGTCCACGGCCCCCGCACCCAGCGGACATGGCACCGCCGCCCGGCGACCCGGTAGCGTGAGGCGACGCCAAGTCCCGTACAAATAGGAGTTCCGGTGACGCAGAGCGGACAGGGAAACGTGCCGCAGCCTCCCGCGCAGGCCCCGCGCGAGGGTGTTGTGCTGCCCGCTCAGCAGGAATCCGCCGAGCGGCGCGGCGCCGATCGGCTCCCGGCTCCGGCGCCGGGGCAGCCGTGGGGGCAGCCCTGGGGGCCGGACGCGCAGCGTGCGCCGCTGCCGCCGGAGATGCCGCCGGGCGCGCCGCTGCCGCCCGCCCAGGCGCCGGGCGCCTCGGAGGCCACGCGGTACCTCCCGCCGGTCCAGGACTCGGCCTCGGCGAATGAGGCGACGCGGTACATACCGCCCGTGGGCGGCGGGCCGCTGCCCGACGCCGCGGCCGCGGCGACCCAGTACCTGCCGCCCGTGCCCGCGAGCCCGCAGGGTGAGGCGACGCAGTTCCTTTCGCCGCAGCCGGGCGGGCCGGAGCTTCCGCAATATCTGCCGCCGGTCGACAACGGCGCGGCCACGCAGTACCTCCCGCCGGTGCAGGAGGCGGGCGCGACGCAGTATCTGCCGCCGGTGGCCGACGAGGGCGCCACGCAGTATCTGCCGCCGGTGTCGCCCGGCCCTCCCGTTCCGCCCGGCCCGCACATACCCCCGGCCGGTGGGGCGGCCTTCGCGCAGGCGGGGGAGCGGCCGCCGCCTGCCGAGTTCGACGGGCTGTTCCGGGAGAGCGGTGCCACGGAGGCGCCCCAGGCGCACCGGCAGGTGCCGCCGCCGCGCGGTCCCCAGGCGGGTCCGCCGCCCCAGCCGCAGCCTCAGCAGCCGCCGCGCAGGAAGAAGCTGCCGACCCCCGCGATCGTCGGGATCGTCGTCGCGGCCTGTGCCGCGGCCGGGCTCGGTGCCGGCGCGCTGCTCAGCGGTGGCGGCGACGACAAGAGCGATCAGCAGAACGCGGCGTCGAGTTCGTCCGCGCCCGGCTCGTCTCCGGCGGCCGACGACGGCAAGAAGGACCCGGAGGCCAAGGCCGACGATCCGGCGCTCGCCCAGGCGAAGGCGCTCGACGCGCTCCTGAAGGACAGCAACAACAGCCGTGACGCTGTCATCAGGGCGGTCGACGCGACCCGCGGCTGCAAGGACCTCGACAAGTCGGGGAGCGATCTCCGGGACGCGGCGAAGCAGCGTGACGGCCTGGTGACCCGGCTCCAGCAGACCTCGATCGACAAGCTTCCGGACAACGCGGAGCTGTCGGCGCAGCTGACGAAGGCGTGGCAGTCCTCCTCGGCGGCGGACAGCCACTACGCGGCGTGGGCGGGTCAGGCGGCCGGCAAGGGCGGCTGCGTCAAGGGCCACGCCAAGCCGACGGGTGACAGCGCGGCGGGTGACAAGGCGAGCGGCGACGCGACGGCGGCCAAGAAGAAGGCGGCCGACCTGTGGAACCCGATCGCGAAGAAATACCACCTGTCCCAGCACCAGTGGACGCAGCTGTAGCAGCGGCGGGCCGCCTCCGGGCACGGGCCCCCGGCCGGGGGTGCGGAGGGGGAACGTACGATCGAGCGTGTGACAGCTTCGGAGAAGTCTCCCCGCCGCGGCCGCCGCTCGACCACCATGGACGGCATGCCGCTCAATGACATGCCATGGTGGCGCTGGCGCGTGAACGTACGCTCCGCGCTGCACATGCTCTCCGACCCGGTGTTCCAGCAGGAGTGCTGGCTGGCCGGGCGCGCGGGTTTCGGGGACGTCACCGACGCCGTCTACCGGCTGGTCGAGGACACCTGGCTGGACAACTGGTCGGCCGAGAAGTACCTCGGGACGATCTTCCGGGACTCCGCCGAGGTGGCCGTCGTCGACGTCGCCGTGCTGCGGGTGCTGCGGATCATGCACCAGGTGGGGGCCGACGCCCCGGTCTCGGCGTATCTGGAGCACCACGGCTGGCCGGACGCCGTCCGGGCCGCCCGTGAGGCGCACGTCCGGCTGGCGGCGAACGACGGGGACGACCCGGACGTCCCGCCCCGTTCGCTGGACGTCCTGGCCCTGGCCACCGGCGCCCGCTGAGCGGGCCCGGCGCCCGGCGCGGTCAGGAGGGGCCGCCGGGTGTGCGACGCTATTGGGCTATGAACGCCTCGCAGTCCCCTGTCACCGAAGGGGCCCCGGAACAGTACGTCCTCACGCTCTCCTGCCCGGACAAGAAGGGCATCGTGCACGCGGTGTCCAGCTATCTCTTCATGACCGGCTGCAACATCGAGGACAGCCAGCAGTTCGGCGACAGAGACACCGGGCTCTTCTTCATGCGCGTGCACTTCGGTGCGGACGCGCCGGTGACGCTGGAGAAGCTGCGGGCCAGCTTCGCCGCCATCGGTGACTCCTTCGCGATGGACTGGCAGATCCACCGGGCCGACGAGAAGATGCGCATCGTCCTGATGGTGTCCAAGTTCGGGCACTGCCTCAACGACCTGCTGTTCCGCTCGAGGATCGGCGCGCTGCCGGTCGAGATCGCCGCGGTCGTCTCCAATCACACCGACTTCGCCGAGCTCGTCGGTTCGTACGGCATCCCCTTCCACCACATCCCGGTGACGAAGGACAACAAGGCGGAGGCCGAGGCCCGCCTGCTGGAGCTCGTGCAGGCGGAGAACGTCGAACTGGTCGTGCTGGCGCGCTATATGCAGGTGCTCTCGGACGACCTGTGCAAGGTGCTCTCCGGGAAGATCATCAACATTCACCACTCCTTCCTGCCGAGCTTCAAGGGCGCCCGCCCGTACCACCAGGCGCACGCGCGTGGTGTGAAGCTGATCGGTGCCACCGCGCACTACGTGACCGCCGACCTCGACGAGGGCCCGATCATCGAGCAGGAGGTCGAGCGCGTCGGCCACGAGGTCACGCCCGACCAACTGGTCGCGATCGGCCGCGACGTGGAGTGCCAGGCGCTGGCCCGCGCGGTGAAGTGGCACAGCGAGCACCGCGTCCTCCTCAACGGCCGGCGGACGGTCGTCTTCGCCTGAGCCCCGAGCCCGCGGCCCCCTCTCCCGTCACAGCCGGGAGAGGGAAGCCGTGGCCAGAAGGACGTCGTCGATCGCCTCGCTGTCACCGGTGCGGCCCACGGCCGCGTCCTTCGGGGGTATGTGGCCCGCGGCCAGCCGGCAGAACTCGATCCCGTCCAGGGCGACGTGGGCGACCGTCCCTTCGGGTGAACCGAGGGCGCCGGGGGAGTCCAGCGGGACGTACCAATGCCCGCCGCCGCTGCCCTCGACCTCCAGGTGGAGCGTGCGGCCCGGGGCGCCCGCCGCGACCAGGGTGCGGGCCGGCGGGGCGAGCCCGGCGCGGCGGCGGCCGGCCAGGGCGCCGGGCAGCATCCGGGCCGCCAGGCCCACCATGTGCCTGAGGTGGCCGGGCGCGGGCGGGTCGTAGGGATAGTCGACGGCCTCGGCGATGTCCGAGGCGTGCACCCAGCACTCGAAGGCCCGGTCGACGAGGGAGTCGCGCAGGGGCAGGCCGAACGCGCCGTAGGACACCGGCAGGCCGGCCACCTCCTCGGCGGCGAAGGACACGCCGCGGATCAGCGCCGTGCTCTGGTCGCGCCAGGCTCCGCGCGCCGTGCCGGGGCTGTGCCGGCCGGGAGCGCCCGCTGCCGCCTGCTGTGCCCAGAGCGCCTCGGTGCGCTCCGTGGGCGAGCGGGTGGCGCCGGGACCCAGCGGGTCCGGGAGGCCGAGCGCGGTGGAGACGAGGCCGTCCACGGCCATGAGGTGGCCGATCACGGCGGCCGCGGTGAGGTCGCGGGCCATGGACCGCTCGCCGTCGAACCACTTCAGCCGCACCGGAGCCCGCCACTCCGCCTCGCCGATGTCACGCAGCAGCGCGTCGAGCCGGGCCGTCTCCGCGTCGTACGGCGCGGCCCACTCCGGCACCGGGACGCGGGCCGGGCGCCGCCCCAGGCAGGAGTCGAGCACCCGGGAGCGCAGCCTCGGGTCGAGGTCGAGGCTGTCCTCGGGGTGCAGCAGGGCGACCGCGTCCCGCAGCCGCACGGCTTCGTCCGCACAGGTGGCGCAGTCGGTCAGGTGCTCCTCGACGGCGGCCGTCTCCTCGCAGGAGCAGGCGGCCAGCGCCCAGGCGCCGAGCAGTGACTTGAGCACCTTGTGGGTCGTCCGGGCATCGGCCGCGGCGTCGCTCATCGCACTCCTCCGTGTGTGCGGGGCGCGGTCACGCGGGGCCCGTGGTGCGCGGTGGAGAGCAGTTGCAGCCCGAGCCGCAGCCGGCGGCGGGCCTCGTCCTCGGTGACGCCGAGCTGGGCGGCGGCCTGGCGGTAGTCGAGGCGGCGTAAGTAGGCGAGGTCCAGGGCGGCGCGCAGCGGGGCGGGCATGGAGGTGACGATGTAGTCGGCGCGGGCGGCGGCGGAGGCCGCGCGGACCTTCTCCTCGATCTCCTCCGGGCTGCTCCGGCCGTCGCTCTGGGCCCGCCGGAGCCGCTCGACGGCCTGCTGGTGGGTGAGGGAGGCGAGCCAGGAGCGCAGGGAGCCCTGCTTCGGGTCGTAGGCGCCGGGGTGCTCCCAGACGTAGCCGAAGACCTCGCGCGTGACGCGGTCGGCGCCGCTCTCGTCGCCGAGCACCCGGTGGGCCTGGGTGTGGACGAGCGTGGCGAAGCGGTCGTAGAGCTCGCCGAGCGCCGCCGCCTCACCGTGCGCGAGCCGCTGCTGCATCTTGCGGTCCCACCTGGGTGGTGCGTCGGTCGTCATGCCGCCCCTCCTTACGTGCGCCCGGCCGTCCCGCGTGGCTCTCGTACTGATGATCGCTCGCGCTTGTGCGCGGCGTCACATGCTTTACGAATGTAGTCGGCGGGTGTGACACCGCAGACGCGTTTGCGGCAAAGGGGGCCTCGCGACGGCTGCGGATGGTATTGCCACGGTCACTTTCCGCACCATTGTCCGATCGTTATAGATCGTACGTGCGCGAATGTGCCGATGTGTTATGCGTGTGTGACCGGATCTAGGAGAATTGAGGGTTCGAGCTGGGCATAGGCTCGTTGAGGGCCGATCGGCGTTGTGGTGTTTCACGAGGGAGCGGTCGGGCAGCCGCACCCGAGGAAGGGTCCGTTCCGGGGAACGAGAGACCGAGCGAAGGGGCTTCGAGCGCGTGACGCTGAAGGTGAAGGACGCCGACCAGGGGGACTGGGCAGTCCTCCTGGTCTCCGGTGAGATGGACCTGGTGACGTCGCCGGTGGTCCGGCAACGCGTGCACGACGCGGTCGCCGACGGCCGCCGCAGTCTGGTGCTCGACCTGGCCGACGTGCGCTTCTGCGACTCCAGCGGCGTCGGGGTGCTGATCGCCGCGCGTCGTCTGATGCGCTCCTGTCAGGGCCGGCTGAGACTCATCCTGCCCGAGCAGGGCGGCGCGGACGGATCACACATCAACAGGGTCCTCGCGGCGCTCGGGGTGCGCCGCCTCTTCGACATCTACCCCGACCTGGCGGCCGCGACGCACGAAGAGCCGCTTTCCGCATAACGGTTGTCCGGCTGCCCGACGCCTGATGCCCCCGGTCCCTACCCTTCCAGGGGGAGTTCCGCCCGTACGACGAATCCCCCGTCCTCCGTCCGGTGCGCCAGGAGTGTTCCGCCGAGGCTCTGCGCGCGCTCGCGCAGGCCCACCAGCCCGTGGCCGCCGCCCGGCAGGTCCGGCGCGGGCGCGGCCGCGTCCGGCGGGCCGTTGCGGACCTCGACCAGCAGCCGGGGCGCCGCCGCCCCCGTGCCTGTCTCGGCCACACGCACGCGTACGCGCGCGCCGGGCGCGTGCTTACGGGCGTTGGTCAGCGCCTCCTGCACCGTGCGGAAGGCCGCGCGCTCCACGGCCTCCGAGCGCTCCGCCGCCGGGTCGCACCCGCTGTCGTACGCGACGTCCAGCGCGCTCAGTTCGATCAGCCGCGGCAGATCGGCGAGGCTCGGCTGCGGGGTGAGCTCCTCGGTGTCCGCGCCCGCGGCGCGCAGGATGCCGACCATGTGGCGGAGCTCCTCCAGCGTGCGCACGGACAGTTCGCGGATCTTCGTGGCGCCGTCGCGCGCCTGCGCGTCCCGCGTGCTGATCTGCACGGCACCCGCCTGCAGGCTGATCAGGCTGACCTGGTGGGCGACGACGTCGTGCATCTCCCGTGCCAGCCGGGCGCGTTCGGTGGCCAGCACCTGGTCGGCGAGGAGCCGGTCCTCGCGGGCGCGGCTGCGGGTCAGTTCGTCGAGCCGGGCGGCGAGTTCGCGGCGGGTGCGGGTGAGCAGGCCGAGCGCGATGGGGGTCGCGGCGGTGACCAGCGCGTCGACGAGCAGCAGAGCGGTCTGGCGGCGGTCGGAGAAGGAGAGTTCGGAGGCCGGGAACGGCAGGAAGTGCGCGACGGCCAGCAGCAGCCCGGTGACGGCGAGCAGCCGGCGGTCGGTGCGGCGTACGGCCACGGTGTAGAGGGCGATCATCGGGGCGAACCAGATGTAGCCGATGTAGATGCCCGGCAGCGTGGCCAGGAAGACGGTGACGGGGAACCGCCGCCGCCACAGCAGTGCCACCGCGGCGAGCAGCGAGACGCCCATGCCCCGGCCGAAACCGGCGCCGTTGACGAGCAGCGCGTCCACCGTCGCCAGCAGCGCGGGCACGAGGACGGGCGCGGCCTTGTGCACCGCGGCGGGCATCCGGTGCCCCGCTCTCACGGTCACCGCGTGCCCCGCCCGGCCGTCATCGCCTCGGCGGCGCGGATCGCGGCGCGCCTCACCGCGGGCTCCCCGGCGCCGGGCGCGAGCCGCCTGCCGGGCGCGGGCCGCGGGCGGGCGTGCGGTGCGGGGTCGCCACCAGGCCCGCGCGGTCGGCGACGATCGCGGCCTGGACGCGGTTGAGGCCGCCCAGCTTGCCCAGGACGGCCCGCACATGGTCCTTGACGGTGCTGGGGGCCAGGCCCATGCGTTCGGCGATCTGCGGGTTGGCCAGGCCCGCGCCGACGTGGGTGAGGACCTCGCGCTCGCGCGGGGTCAGCGTGGCCACCGCCCGCGCGGCCGTCGACTCGGCCTCCGCGGCGAGGTAGCCGCCGATGACCGCGCGCGTCACGCCCGGGTCGAGGACGCTGCCGCCGGCCGCGAGGGTGCGTACGGACTGGACGAGCTGCTCCGGGTCGGTGTCCTTGAGCAGGAAGCCGGTGGCCCCGCCGCGCAGCGCCGCGGCGAGGTACTCGTTGGCGTCGAAGGTGGTGAGCATGGCCACGGCGGGCGGCCGCGGGAGGCCGCGCAGGGCGCGCAGCACGGTCAGGCCGTCGACGTCCGGCATCCGGATGTCGAGCAGGACGACGTCCGGGGCGCAGCCGAGCACGGTGTCCACGGCCTCGCCCCCGCCGCAGTCCGCGACGACCTCGATGTCCGGGGCCGTGCCCAGGATCATCCGCAGCCCGGACCGGACGAGCTGCTCGTCGTCCACCACCGCAACACGGATCACCGACCGCTACCTCTTCCTGTCAGCTCTGTCCGGCCGGACCGCCCGGGGGCCTCCGGCGGGCGGGCCGGTCTCCGGCCCGCCGCACCGCCCGCGAGGACGGCCAGAAACGGAGCGTAAGGCTCCAGTCGTCGGTTTGTCCGCTCCGTGCGGCACCCCCGCCGACCGGAGGGGGTCCACCGGGACCCGGGACGGATGCCGTCCGGGCACACCACCGGGCAGCATGACCTCCATGCTGCACCATGCCGGGGGCCGCGACCGTGCGCCCGGCCGCCCGTGGCGCGCCACGCGCGCGGAGCGACGCGGCAGCACGCGGTCACGGACCGCCGCGTCCCCCACAAGCGGCGGCCTGTGCACCGCGTGCTGCCGCCACCGGTGGCCGCTACAGCACCCCGCTCCTGAAGGGCGGCTCGGTGGGCGCGGGCCCCAGCGTCGTCGTCCCCGGCGCCGCGCGGTGCCCCAGCCCCGTGCGGTACGCGTCCAGCGCGGCCTCCGTACGGCCCGTACGCCGCAGCAGATCACCCAGCAGACGGCACAGGTCGGCGAGGTCGCCAGCGGCTCCCGTGCGCTCCAGGAGGGACAGGGCGGAGCAGTAGTGCTCCTCCGCCGTCTCGTGCTCCCCGCGCTCGTCCGCGATGAGGCCCAGCAGCCGGTGCGCGCCGCCCGCGTGGACGGCGCCCCGCTCGGCACCCAGCGCCGAGGGCGACAGGAGGGGCCGCAGCAGCCGCTCCGCCTCGTCCGTCTTGCCACGCCGCCGCAGCACGTCCGCCAGCTCCACCTCGACCTGCACGGTGAACAGCGCGGCCCGCTTGGACGCCAGCATGTCCCGGGCCGTGCGCAGCTCGCTCTCGGCCCCCTTCAGGTCGCCGTCCTGCGCGCGGACGTAACCGCGCATCCAGTGGCAGTGGGCGAGTTCCGTACGGATGTGCAGCTGGAGATAGAGCTCCTGCGCCTTGGCCAGGGACGCGTCGGCCTCGGCGATGCGCCCCTCGGCGATCAGCGTACGGGCCACCCCCCGGTGCATCCCCGCGACGAGCGCCGGGTCCTCCACCTTGGGCGCGAGGGCCAGCGCGAGCTCGGCGGCGTGCGCGGCCCGGGCGTGCGCCCCCATGTCCATATAGGGCGCGATGGACGCCGTGTAGAGGAGCAGCAGCGCGTCCGGGTCGTGCAGCCCCGAGGCGTTCAGTTCGTCGACGGCGGACTCCAGCAGATAGCAGGCGTAGCGCAGTTCGCCGGCGAGCAGGTGCGCGGTGGCGCGCCCCCGGAGGGCCGGGACGCGGCGCGGCAGCGGCTCGTCCGCGAGGAGCTGTTCGGCGGCCGTGAAGTGGCCGCGCGCCTCGGCGAGATCGCCCGTCTCCAGGGCGCAGTCCCCGAGGCCGAGCAGCGCGGCGCTCTGCTCGGGGACGAGCGCCAGCCCGGCCGCCTCCTCGCGCAGCGCGCCGAACAGCTCCGCGGCGTCCCGCGCGGCGCCCGTGGCCAGCGCCCGGCGGGCGTCCGTGAGCCGCATCCGCAGCGCGGTCGCCAGGTGCGCCGGGCGTCCGGTGGCGAGCTCCTCGACCGTGGTGCCGAGCCGCTCGGCGAGGTGGCGCAGCGCGTTCTCCGACGGGCGCACCCGCCCGGCTTCCAAGGTGGAGACGTACGCGGCCGTATAGGCGGGCTCGGCCAGCTGGCGCTGCGTGAGGCCCTTCTCCGTGCGCAGCCGCAGCACACGCCGCCCTATGTCCAAGGGCCCGTCCGCCCGCATGCCCTGGGTGCTGTTCTCGGCCACTGGTGCCCCTCGATAAGTTACGCCGTGTGATGCACGCGGTGAGTCAAACCCTTCCGGGCCCGCTCATGGCTGTCCGATGTCCTACTGATGCCTGTCCGATGTCCGGCCGACATCCGGCGGGCCCGTTCACATGAGGGTGGAAAGCATGCCGGAGACCGTCCGCGGGGCGGCTGTCACGACGGGAAGAGCTGGTACGACCTTCCGGCAGCCCGGACTCGTCCTCACCGACCACCACTTCGAGGTGCCCCTCGACCACGCGGACCCCGGTGGCGAGACCATCCGCCTCTACGCCCGCGAGGTCGTCGCCACCCGCCACGAGCACGACGACCTGCCCTGGCTGGTCTACCTCCAGGGCGGGCCCGGCTTCGCGGCGGGCCGCCCGCTCGGCAGGGAGAACTGGCTCGACCGCGCGCTGGAGGACTACCGCGTCCTCCTGCTCGACCAGCGCGGAACCGGACGCTCCACACCCGCCGACCGCCAGACGCTGCCGCTGCGCGGCACGCCCGCCGAACAGGCCGACTACCTGGCCCACTTCCGGGCCGACTCCATCGTCCGCGACTGCGAGCTCATCCGCCCCCGGCTGACCGGCGGGCGGCCCTGGACCGTGCTCGGCCAGAGCTTCGGTGGCTTCTGCGCGGTCAGCTATCTCTCGTACGCCCCCGAGGGGCTCGCCGAGGTGATCATCACCGGCGGCCTGCCCTCGCTCGACGCCGACCCGGACGCCGTCTACCGTGCCGCCTATCCGCGCATGGAGCGCAAGAACCTCGCGCACTACGCGCGTTACCCCGGCGACGAGGCGGCCGCCCGGCGCATAGCGGCCCACCTCGCCGGGCGCGAGGAGGTGCTGCCCGACGGCACCCTCCTGACCGTCGAGGCGTTCCAGCAGCTCGGCATCCTGCTCGGCACCGGCGACGGCTCCCACCGGCTGCACTATCTCCTGGAGGACGCCTTCGTGGACACGGTCGCCGGGCCGCGGCTGTCCGACGCGTTCGCCGAAGCGGTCGCCGCGGTGCTCTCCCGCGCCCACTGCCCGCTCTACGCGATCCTCCATGAGGCCATCTATGCCCAGGACGGGCGTGCGACGCACTGGTCCGCCGAGCGCGTGCGCGCCGAATTCCCGCAGTTCGACCAGCACTTCGAGCCCGGCGCGCGCTTCCTCTTCACCGGCGAGACCGTCCACCCCTGGATGCTGCGCACCCACCCCGCGCTGCGCCCCCTGCGGCACACCGCGGAACTCCTCGCCGAACGCAAGGGCTGGACGCCCCTCTACGACCCCGAACGCCTCGCCCGCAACACCGTTCCCGTGGCCGCCGCGATCTACCACGACGACCTCTACGTCGACACCGGACACTCACTGCGCACCGCCCGCGCCATCGGCGGCCTGCGCACCTGGGTCACCGACGAGTTCGAGCACGACGGCGTGCGGGCGAGCGGTCGCGTGGTGCTGGACCGGCTGCTGACGCTCGTGCGGGACGACGGGTGACCATGGCGCTTCAGGCTGATACGGACCGGCGGGTGGCCGTACCGGAGTGATAACTCCCCGTGACCCCGCGGAAGTTCCCGCATCTCTTTGAGCCATCACTCGCGTCACGGCCATTGCCCCGGTCCTCCCGAGCCCCTACGTTGAGCTGCACCTTAACTCGACTTAACCCGCCGCTTACACCGTGGCGGGAACTCGGGAGGAACCCCCCATGCGCAGACGAATATCCCTCGCGGCCGGCGCGGCCGCCCTGACGGCCGCCCTGGCCGCCACGGCCGCGCCGGCGGTCTCCGCCGCCACGCCGCAGCCCGGACGCTCCCAGTCCGTCGAATACTTCACCGGCCCCGACGGCCACCCCCGCCACACCACGGTGCCCGCGTCCCCCACCCCGCCCCGGTCCCTGCGGTCCTCGGTCCGCGGCGACGGCGACGTCATCTCGGTCGTCCGGAACGGCCCGGTCGGCAGCAAGCTCGACGTCGTCTTCGTCGGCGACGGCTACACCGCGGCACAGCAGGGCGACTTCCACACCGCCGTGCGCGCCAAGTGGGCCAAGATGTCGGCCGTCGAGCCGTACGCCTCGTACAAGAACCTGTTCAACGTCTGGGCCGTGGACGCCGTCTCCCACGACTCCGGCGTCTCCGGCGACCCGGGCAAGGACGTCGTCAAGGACACCGCGCTCCGCTCCGCCTTCTTCTGCGACGGCATCGAGCGGCTGCTGTGCGTCGACACCGGCAGGGTCGAGTCGTACGCCGCGAAGGCGCCCGCCGCCGACCTCGTGGTGGTCCTGTCCAACTCCACCAAATACGGCGGCGCGGGCTACAACGACGTCGTCTCCAAGGTGGGTTACGACGGGATCGCCACGGCCTCCTCGGACAACGCCAAGTCCGACCAGATCGCCGTCCACGAGACCGGCCACTCCCTGGGGAAGCTCGCGGACGAGTACCAGTACGACGAGTACGGCACCTACACGGGCGCCGAACCGGCCCAGGCGAACATCACAAGGCTGAGCGCCGCCGAGATGACCGCGCAGCGGCAGAAGTGGTACCGCTGGATCGGCCGGACCTCACCGGACGGCGGCACGGTCGGCGCGTACGAAGGCGGCGGCTACTACCCCAAGGGCCTCTTCCGGCCCACCGAGAACTCGATCATGCGCACCCTGGGGCACGAGTTCAACCTGCCCGGCCGGGAGGCCATGATCGCCGGGTTCTACCGGCACGCGAGCGCGCTGACGAGCGACCGCCGCACGGACACCGCCGTCGGCCGGGGCGAGCGCCTCACCGTGCGGCTGTCCGCGAGCAGCGTGGCGGTCCGGTGGTACGTCGACGGGCGCGAGATCACCGGCGCGCGCGGACGGCTGTCGGTGACTCCCCGGGCGCTCGGCGTCCCCGACGACCACGGGGCGCACACGGTGTCGGCGCGGGCGGCGGACGGCACGGACGCGGTGCGCGACCCCCTGCTGCGGGAACGGATGCGGGGCGCGCTGACCTGGACGACAGCGCGCTGAGCCGGTGCCTGACCGGACCGGCGCGGAATAGGACAGGACCCGGCCTACATCGCTCCTAGGCTCACCCCATGAGCAGTTTCCGCCCTCGCCTCACCGATGAACAGCGCCGCGCCCGCCTCGGCCGCCGGCACCTCCTCGCGCCCGCGCACCGCGCCGCGTCCGTCGAGGACGTGGCGGATGCCCTCGTGGGGCTGCACGCCACCGACGCCGCGACCGTGTATCTGTCCGCGTGCGCACGGCTGGCGGAGCCGTCGGTGGCGGAGGTGGAGCGCGCGCTGTACGAGGACGTCACGCTGTGGAAGCTGCTGTCCATGCGCCACACGATCTTCGCCGTGAGCTCCGGGCTCGCCCCGTACGTCGAAGCCTCCACCGCGCGGGCGATCGCGGCGCGGGAGCGGGCCGCGTTCATGAAGTTCCTCCGGAAGGGCGCCGAGAGCAGCTGGGACGAACAGCGGCTCGCCCGGACGGAGGGGGAGGTGCTCGCCGCCCTCGCCGCCCGCGGGGAGGCGACCACGGCCCAGCTCGCCGAGGACGTGCCCGCCCTGCGGGAGACGATCCTGGTCTCGGCGGGCAAGCCGTACGCGGCCCGGCAGAGCGTCGGCAGCCGGATGCTGCGCCTGCTCGCCTCGGACGGACACGTACGCCGCGCCCGTCCAAGAGGATCGTGGACCAGCAGCATGTATGCATGGGCGCCCGTGCACCGACTGCCGGAACTCCCCGTGCGGGAGTCCAAGGCGGAAGTGGCCCGGCGGTGGCTCGCGTCCTTCGGTCCGGCGACGGAAGCGGATCTGAAGTGGTGGACGGGCTGGACGCTCGGGGACACGCGCCGGGCGCTGGCCGATGTGGGCGTCCAGGACGTGGAGTTGGCCCACGGCCCGGGATTCGCCCTGCCGGACGACCTGGAGGACGTCGAAGCGGCCGAACCGTGGGCGGCGTTCCTCCCGGGCCTCGACCCCACCGCCATGGGCTGGCGAGGCCGGGACTGGTATCTGGACCCGGACCACGTGCCCGCCCTCTTCGACCGCGCGGGCAACATCGGCCCCACCGTGTGGTGGAACGGCCGCGTCGTCGGCGGCTGGGCCCAGCGCCCGGACGGCGAGGTCGTCTGGCGGCTGCTGTCGGACGCCGGCGGCGGTGCGGCCTCCGCCATCGCAGCGGAGGCCGCCCGGTTGTCGGCGTGGCTGGGCGCCGTGCGGGTCACGCCGCGCTTCCGGACGCCGTTGGAACGGGAGCTTTCACTCACGCGCTGAGCGGGGTCCGGCGAACCTTGCGGGTCGGC
Organism: Streptomyces sp. NPDC020379; assembly: GCF_044387105.1. Taxonomy (NCBI): domain Bacteria; kingdom Bacillati; phylum Actinomycetota; class Actinomycetes; order Kitasatosporales; family Streptomycetaceae; genus Streptomyces; species Streptomyces sp. NPDC020379. Next base: position 163,047 of record NZ_JBIRVR010000003.1, on the reverse strand, counting down.
TGCGGGTGGTCTGGTTCCGCACCACCGCTGCGCGGCGGTGTCCTCAAGCGCCGGACGGGCCGGACGCGGCTGATGCGGGTGTGCGGTTCAGTGCGCCGGGGGTGCCACTCGGCGGGCCCCCGGGTGTCAGGCGGGCTCGGGCCGTTCGACGTTCGGGGACGGCGTCGCGCCGTACGGCTTGGTGATGAACTCGATCGCGCACGTGCCGCCCGGGTCCTTGATGTAGACGCCGCGCCCGCCGTACTCGCGGTTGATCTGCCCCTCGCGCTTCATCGCCGGGTCCGCCCAGTAGCGCACGCCCTTCTTCTCGATGCGGCCGAAGATCGCGTCGAACTCCGCGTCCGTCACGAGGTACGCGAGGTGGCTGATGTTGATCGCGTCCGGCGCCACGTGGTCGTCGGCGAAGTCGATGCCGACGCCGTTGGAGCTGGTGATCTGGGTGAAGGGGCCCCAGTCGAGGGGCGCTTCGGTGTCCATCAGCTCGGCGATGAACGCGGCGGTCTCACGGCGGTCCCTGACGTGGACGATGATGTGGTTCAACTCGTTGGCCATGACGGATCCTTCCTTCATGAGGTGACCCTGCGCGCTTTCCCGGGCACGGCGAGCGCGCCGAGCGCGGCGCATGCCGTGAACGCGGCGGCGATCAGCAGGGCCCTGCCGTATCCAGCGGTCAGTGCCTGCTGGATGTCCTGGGGGTGGGTGGCCAGGCGCCCGGTCGTGACGTGCGAGGCGACGGTCGCCAGGAGAGCGAGTCCGAGCGCGCCGCCGACCTGGCGGGAGGTGTTGACGAGGCCCGAGGCGAGCCCCGCCTCGGCGCGGTCGGTGCCACTGGTCGCGGCCACGGTGGCGGGCATCATCGCGAGTCCCGTACCGAAGGTGGCGAGGACGAACGGTGCTGCCACATCAGTTGCATAATTCCCGTCGGCCCGGATCCAGGAGAGCCAGACGAAGCCGACCGTGCTCAGTGCCATGCCGGCGACGAGCAGCGGGCGCGGCCCCGTGCGGGCGATGATCCGGGTGGCGAGCTGCGCGCCGACGATGATGGCGAGCGAGCCGGGCAGGAAGCACAGGCCCGCCTTGACCGCGCTGTAGCCGAGGATCTGCTGGAAGTAGAGCGACAGCAGGAACCACATCGCGAAGGAGGCCGCGCCCATCCCGAGCACGACGAGGTTGGCGGTGGCCAGGCCGCGGCGGCGCAGGACGGCGAGTGGTACGAGCGGATGCGCGACCCGCGACTCCACGGCGAGGAAGGCCAGGAGCAGCAGCACCCCGGCGGTGAGCGGCGCCCACACGGTGGGGGAGTCCCAGCCGTGCGTCTCGGTGGAGATGATCCCGTAGACGAGCGCGGTCAGGCCGGCGGTGACGGACGCGGCGCCGGGGAGGTCGAGGCGGCGCAGCCCGCCCCGTCCGGAGGTGGTGGCCGGGACGTACACCAGGGCCGCGGCCAACAGGGCGACGCCTATGGGCACATTGACGAACAGTACCCAGCGCCAGCCCGCGTACTCCGTGAGCACCCCGCCGATGACCGCGCCCGCCGCGCCGCCCGCGGCCATGACGGCGCTCCAGGCGCACATCGCGCGGGTCCGGGCCGCGGGCTCGGTGAACGTCGTCATGATCAGGGTGAGGGTGGCCGGGGCGAGCACCGCGCCGCCGATGCCCTGCACGGCGCGGGCGGTGATCAACAGCGCGCCGTCGGTGGCGAGTCCGCCCGCCAGGGAGGCGGCGGTGAAGGCCGTGAGGCCGGTGAGGAAGGCGCGCTTGGTGCCCACGAGGTCGGCCGCGCGGCCGCCGAGCAGCAGGAGCCCGGCGAAGCCGAGGGTGTAGGCGTTGACGATCCACTGCTGACCGGCGCCGCCGAGGTGGAGTTCGGCGCGTATGGACGGCAGGGCCACGTTCACGATCGACACATCGAGGATGACCATGAACTGGGCCGCGCAGGCGATGAAGAGGATCGCCGCGGTGGGCCGGGGGCTCCGGGCGGGCGCGGGACCGGCGAGCGCCGCGGCCGGGTGGCGCGCCTCCCGCGGGGCCGGTGTCCGGGTCGTCGGTGCTGCTGGGTCGGGCATGGCGGAGACATCCTCACGAGCGCTGGACACCCCTCTAAATTAGAGGCTGTCTAAAAATGTAGCACCTCTATTTCCGGTCCTCCGGGGACGTATCCTGGGCTCATGACCCCGCCCGCCGACGCCGCGCCGACCGCTTCTGTGCCCGTGGCCGGGCTGCGCGGCCGCAAGCGCGAGCGCACCCGCCGCGTGATCTCCGACGCGGCCTTCCGGCTCTTCGCCGGGGAGGGGTTCGACGCCGTCACCCTCACCCGGATCGCGGCCGAGGCGGACGTGGCGCCGGCCACCGTCTTCACGCACTTCGCCTCGAAGGAGGACATCTTCTTCGGCCGCCGCGAGGAGTTCGACGCGCAGTTGTGGGAAGCGGTGCGTTCAGGCGCGAGCGGCGCCGAGCTCCTCGACGCCTTGCGCGGCTCGCTCGCGGACGCCTGCGAACTGATCCTCGGTGACGAGGACGCCGTCGCCCAGGGACGCGTCTTCTCCCGCGTCCTGCTGGGCAGTCCGGCCCTCGGCCGCAGCTACACGCACTTCATGCGGCGCCGCCAGGAGCGCCTCCTGGAGCTGCTCGTCGAGCGCGCGGGCCCCCGCGTGCGCGCCGTGCCGGGGCTCCGCGCGGAACTGGAGATCTTCGCCGCCCTCGCGGTCGCCGTCCGGCAACTGGTGTTCGACGTACTGCACGCGAAGCTCGCGGAGGGCGAGCCGCCCGCCCGCATCCGCGCGGCGGTGCGCGACACGCTCGACCGTGCCGCCGGCCGGCTGGCCCGGGCGTACGCCGAATCGGATGTGCTGGACGCGGCGTAGAGTCCCGCCTTCTCCCGCCCCTGGGCGGGTAATTCGCATGCGGTGACCCGGTGGCGATGGGACCGTACGCGGCATGGATGACATCACCGCCCATGAGGCGGTCATTCGGCGTGCCGGAGGGCTCGACGCGCGGGAGGCCGCCGAGGTCTGGCTCCGTTCGTACGACGCGGCGCTGCCCACGGTCCGGCGCGCGCACTCCGACGACGAGGTCCGCGATTACTTCCGGGAGGTGGTGATCCCCGGCCGGGAGGTCTGGGTGGCGCAGTCGCCGGACGGTCCCCTCGTCGGTGTGATGGTTCTCGGGGAGGGGCGCATCGACCAGCTCTACCTCGCGCCGGACCGACGCGGACAGGGCCTCGGTGACCGCTTCGTCGCCCTGGCGAAACGGCGCCACCCCACCGGCCTCGACCTCTGGACGTTCCAGGTCAACACCCCGGCTCACCGCTTCTACGAACGCCACGGCTTCACCGAGGCGGACCGGACGGACGGCGGCGCGAACGAGGAGGGGGAGCCGGACATCCGCTACGTATGGCCGGGGATGCCGTCCGGCGGACACCGCCGACACCTCACTTGAACGCGTTCAAAAACAGGTCTACAGTCACCGCCAAGAGAGTTTTGAACACGTTCAAGAAGGGGTTGGGGACGTGGACCTCACTGTTGTCGCGTACGTCATCTACCTGGTGATCAGCCTGGGTCTCACGGTCTGGGTCGCGCGCACGCTCAGCCGGAACGGCCGGGTCTTCCTCGCCGACGTGCTGCACGGGAACGAGAAGCTCGCGGACGCCGTGAACCACCTGCTGGTGGTCGGCTTCTATCTGGTGAACCTGGGCTTCATCGCCCTGTACCTCCAGGACGACAGCACGATCGCCGACGCCCGCGGCGTGTTCGAGGCGCTGTCGAGGAAGCTCGGCGTCGTGCTGCTCGTGCTCGGTGTCATGCACCTCGGCAATGTCTACGCGCTGAACAAGTTCCGCCGGCGCGGAATGATGGACCGGGAGCAGGTCCCGCCGGTCCCGCCGCAGGCGTACACCGGCCCGGCCGGACCGTGGGCCGCGCCGGCCGGCGGGGCCTGAGTCCGTTGAACACCCCCGCCACCACCGCCGACCGGGGCGCCGAGCGCGCCCCGGTCCGCCGGCTCACCGTGCTGTACGACGACCGGTGCCCGCTCTGCTCCTTCCTGCGCGACTGGCTCGTGAGGCAGCGGCAGCTCGTGCCGCTCGACCTCGTGCCGGTCGGCTCCCCGGAGGCCCGGAGCCGCTTCCCGCACCTCGACCACGCGGCGGCCTTCGAGGAGATCACCGTCGTCGGGGACGGCGGGCAGGTCTACCGAGGGCCCGCCGCCTGGGTGGTGTGCCTGTGGGCGCTCGCCGAGTACCGTCCGCTCTCGCACCGGCTCAGCACGCCCTCCGGGATGCGCCTGGCGCGCGGCGCGGTGCTGACCGCCGCCAAGTACCGCGGGGCGCAGTGGCGGCAGCGCACCGGGCGGGCCGGCGGCGGCGCGCACGACGGGCGGGACGGCTGGGTGTACTCCCCGGCGGCCGGGTGGGCTTACGTCGCTCCCGCCTCCACCGCCGTTCCCGCGGCCCCCGCGGCCTGTGACAGCGGTTGTGCCACGCCCGATTAGGCTCTGACCGTGCCAGCAGACAACGAGCCCCGACCGGCCAAGAGCGAGCAGACCCGCGCTCTGATCCTGGAAACCGCGATGCGGCTGTTCCAGGAGCGGGGCTACGACAAGACCACGATGCGGGCCATCGCCAAGGAGGCCGGGGTCTCCGTCGGCAACGCGTACTACTACTTCGCCGGCAAGGAGCACCTGATCCAGGGCTTCTACGACCGGATCGCCGCCGAGCACCAGGTGGCCGTCCGGGAGGTGCTCGACCGGGAGACCGGCCTGGAGGCGCGGCTCGCCGGGGTCCTCCAGGTGTGGCTGGACATCGCCGCGCCGTACCACGAGTTCGCGGCGCAGTTCTTCAAGAACGCCGCCGACCCGGAGAGCCCCCTCAGCCCCTTCTCGTCCGAGTCCGAGCACGCGCGCGAGGCGGCCATCGCCGTGCACCGCGAGGTGCTGGCGGGCTCCAAGGCGAAGGTCCCGGCCGAGCTCGCCGATGTGCTGCCCGAGCTGATGTGGCTGTCACAGATGGGGCTCGTCCTGTACTGGATCTTCGACCGCTCGCCCGACCGCGCGCGCAGCCGCCGCCTGGCCGACCGCGGCGCCCGCCTGACCACCCGCGGTGTCACCCTGGCCCGCTTCCGGGTCCTGCGCCCCCTGGTGCACGAAGTGCACGAGCTCTTCACGGATTTCCTGCCGGGAATGGCGCAGTCGGTGGCCGCGCGCAAGTGAGGTCCGGGAGTCGTGGTGGCGGCCGCCGCCCGGAAACGCGGAACCGCCCCGGACGACATCATCGTCCGGGGCGGTGGCTGTGCACTCGGCAGGATTCGAACCTGCAACCTCTTGATCCGTAGTCAAGTGCTCTATCCGTTGAGCTACGAGTGCCCGTCGTCTCCGGTGGCCCTCGGGGGGCTGCCGGGTCGGCGTTGCGGGAGCAATATTACCCGAACATTTCCGTGATCCTTCCCGCCCGGCCGCCGGGGCGTCCCGTCGGCCGGGGACGCCCGCGGAGAGGCTCCGGAGGCGCACCTGTGGAGCGTGTCCCCCGTACGCGCACAACCGGCCGGTACGGGCGCGGTGAGGTGGGGGGAGGAGGGGCAAGATGTGTTCATGGGGACCTTCGCCGCGCACGATGGTCTGATCGTCGGCCGCTACCGCCTGAGGGAGAAGATCGGGCGCGGTGGCATGGGCACCGTCTGGCGTGCCACCGATGAGCTGCTCGCCCGCGAAGTCGCGGTCAAAGAGCTGCACATGGATGACGACCGTTCGCTCTCCGGAGCCACCACTCTCCCGACATCCAGCGTCGACCGCACGCTCAGAGAGGCGCGCGCCGCCGCGCTGATCAACCATCCGAATGTGGTCGCCCTCCACGACATAGTGATCCAGGAGGGGCGCCCCTGGATCGTGATGGAGCTGATCGAGGGGCGCGCGCTGTCCGAGGTCCTGGCGGCGGACGGGCCCGCCGGGGCACGGGAGGCGGCCCGCATCGGGGCCGCGCTGCTGGGCGCGCTGCGGGCCGCGCACGCCCGGGGTGTCCTGCACCGTGACATCAAGCCGCCGAACGTCCTGCTGGAGGCCGGTACGGGGCGTGTCGTGCTGACGGACTTCGGCATCGCGCGCGTCTCCGGAGCCACGACGATCACCGAATCCGGCGCGTTCGTCGGCTCACCCGAATACACCGCGCCGGAGCGCATCGCCGGGCGCAGCACCGGACCGGCGTCCGACCTGTGGTCCCTGGGCGTGCTGCTCTGTGTGGTGCTCAGCGGTGAATCGCCCTTCCGCCGCGACTCGTTGGGCGGCATCCTGCAAGCCGTCGTCCAGGACGAGATCCGGCCACCCGCGGCGGCCGAACCCCTGCTGCCGGTCATCCGGGGGCTGCTGGAACGCGACCCCGGGCGCCGGATGGGCGCGGACGAGGCGGAATGGCTGCTGCTGACCTACCTCGCCTCGGGCCGGATGCCCGAGGCGGTGGGCCGCTCCGGTCCCCGCGCGCTCCGGCGCCCCCGCCGCAGGGGCAGGCCGCGCGCGCGAAGGCGCGCCCACGGCACCGGCCCGCTCACTCCGCGGTCCGCCACCTCGCCGCTGCCCCCGCCACCGCCCTTCGGGCCCGCTCCGCAAGGCCGCGCCCGGCTCGCCCTGATGACCGGTGTCGCCGTGATGACGCTGGCCGGGATGGGCGCCGGGCTCGCCGCTCTGCTGACGGGCTCGGACACCGGAGGGGTGGACGACAAGCCGAGCCACGTGGCGAGCGGCCCGCTGTCGCACTCGCCCTCAGCCCGCTCGCCCTCCGTGCCGCCCGCCACCGCCGCCGTCGACGCCCCGGACGGCTATCACGCGGTCCAGGACCCCGCGGGCTTCGCCCTGGCGGTCCCGGACGGCTTCACCCGCTCCTTCGAGCCGCCGCGCGTCCTCTACCGCTCGCCCGGCGGGAAGTTCGTCATCGGCGTCACGATCCAGGACCGGCAGGAGGACGGTCCGATGGGCGCGCTGCGCACCGCCGCCGAGGCGGCCCCCGACCGCTATCCGGGCTATCGCGACGCCACGGTCACCCCCGTCACGCACAAGGATGACTTCGCCGCCCTCTGGGAGTTCACCTGGGACGAGGACACGGGCGACGGGAGCGCCCGGCGCATGTACGACGTCTGCTGGGACGAGGGCGACAAGAGGTACGACGTGTGGGTGGCCTCCCCCGACGGCCAGGCCGCTGAGGGCCGCCGCTACGCGCAGACGGCGCTCGACACCTTCGTACGCGTCCGGCCCGTGTCGGTTCCCTGACGGCCGTCGGAGAACCTCGCCACGACGGCCGCCAGGCAACGCCGTCCCCGGCAGTCCCCCGGATTTCCTCGGCGGCCGTCACGGAAGCGGCACGGGGCGGCGGCCCGGCGGAAAGTGGTTACTGCCGGGTACCCAAAGTGTGCGAGCCCGCCTACGCTCGCCCCCATGACCGACTCGCGGCACAGCGCAGCAGCAGAGGGACCGGCAGCGGAAGCGGCGGCACCGGTGGAGGGCGGGAACCCGGTCGCCCCGCCCGGAGCCCGTACCGCCGCGGACGTCGTCACGCCCGCGCTCGTCGCCCGGCTCACCCGGGGGCTCACCGGATCCGGGACGACCGTCAGCCATACGCCCTTCACCGGGCGGAAGCTGGCCGACCTGCCGGAGTCCGGCCCGGAGGACGTGGCCGCAGCGTTCGGGCGGGCACGCGAGGCGCAGCGCGCGTGGGCGGCCGTGCCCGTACGGGAGCGCGCCGCCGTCCTGTTGCGCTTCCACGACCTCGTGCTGGCCCGCCAGGCGGAGGTGCTCGACCTGATCCAGGTGGAGACCGGCAAAGCCCGGCTGCACGCGCACGAGGAGGTGCAGGCGGTGGCCGTCTCCGCCCGCCATTACGGGCGCAAGGCTCCCGCGTATCTGCGTCCCAAGAGGCACACCGGCGTCGTGCCGGCACTCACCAAGGTCACCGAACTGCGCCTGCCGCGTGGTGTCGTGGGCCAGATCTCGCCGTGGAACTACCCCTTCGAGCTGTCCGCCGGCGACGCGCTGCCCGCCCTCGTCGCGGGCAACGCCCTTGTCACCAAGCCCGACACCGAGACCGCTCTGACCGCCCTGTGGGCCCGGGAGCTGCTGATCGAGGCGGGGCTGCCCCCGGCGGTCTGGCAGATCGTGCTGGGGGAGGGGCCGGTGGTCGGACCCGCCGTCGTGGCGCACGCCGACTACGTCTCCTTCACCGGCTCCACCGCCACCGGCCGCGAGGTCGCGCGGGGAGCGGCCGCCCGGCTGGTCGGCTGCTCGCTCGAACTCGGCGGCAAGAACGCCATGCTGGTCCTGCGCGACGCCGACATCGAGAAGGCGGCGGCGGGCGCGGTCCGCGGCTGCTTCTCGTCCGCGGGGCAACTGTGCGTCTCCATCGAGCGGCTGTACGTCCACGAGTCGGTCGCCGAGGCCTTCATCGAGCGCTTCGTCGCCCGGACGCGCGCGATGCGGCTCGGCACGGGCCTCGCCTACGGCGCCGACATGGGGTCGCTGGTCTCCGCCAGGCAACTGGAGACCGTCACCCGGCACGTCGAGGAAGCCGTGGCCAAGGGCGCCACCGTCCGCACCGGCGGCCGCCCCCGGCCGGACGTCGGCCCGCTCTTCTACGAACCGACCGTCCTCGAAGGCGTCGAGGCGCCGATGGCGGTCTGCACGGAGGAGACGTTCGGGCCGGTGGTCTCCGTCTACCGCTTCCGTGACGAGGACGAGGCCGTCGCGACGGCCAACGCCACTCCGTACGGGCTGAACGCGTCCGTCTGGACCGAGGACGGGCGGCGCGGCCGCGCGGTCGCCGCCCGGCTGCGGGCGGGCACCGTCAACGTCAACGAGGCGTACGCGGCGGCCTACGGCAGCGCGCAGTCACCCATGGGAGGCATGGGCGACTCCGGCCTCGGCCGCCGGCACGGCTCCGAGGGCATCCTGAAGTACACCGAACCCCAGACCGTCGCCCAGCAGCGGCTCATGCCGCTCGCACCGTCCTTCGGGATGACGGACGAGAAGTACGCGGAGTTCATGACCCGCAGCCTGCGCGCGCTGAAGGCACTGCGCCTGCGCTGACCGGACGCTCTTACGGAGGTACAGGTGCCCGCGTCTGCCGACGACAAGAAGGACCGCGAGGAGAAGGCCCGCGCCGGGAAAGACCCCGGCGGGAAAGACCCCGGCGGGCAAGACCCCGGCGGTGAAAACCCTTACGACTACGACGTGATCGTCGTCGGCTCGGGCTTCGGCGGAGCGGTGTCCGCCCTCCGCCTGACCGAGAAGGGCTACCGGGTGGGCGTGCTGGAGGCGGGCCGCCGCTTCACCCGCGACACTCTGCCCAGGAGCTCCTGGGACGTACGCAACTACCTGTGGGCGCCCGCCCTCGGCCTCTACGGCATCCAGCGCATCCACCTGCTCGGCCATGTGATGGTCCTGGCGGGCGCCGGCGTCGGCGGCGGGTCCCTCAACTACGCCAACACGCTGTACGTCCCGCCGAAGGCGTTCTTCGACGACCCGCAGTGGGCCGGCATCACCGACTGGCAGGAGGAGCTCAAGCCGTACTACGCGCAGGCGCAGCGCATGCTCGGCGTGCGGCTCAACCCGACCATGACGCCCTCGGACGTCCATCTGCGGGCGGCGGCCGAGAAGATGGGCGTGGGGGAGACCTTCCACCGCGCGCCGGTGGGCGTTTTCTTCGGGGACGGGCAGGACGCGGACGGCGCGTCCCGCGCGCGGCCCGGCGAGGAGGCCGCCGACCCGTACTTCGGGGGCGCGGGACCGGCGCGCAAGGCGTGCGTCGAGTGCGGTGAGTGCATGACCGGCTGCCGTCGCGGCGCGAAGAACACCCTCAACGAGAACTACCTCCACCTCGCCGAACGGGCCGGGGCCGTTGTTCACCCGATGACGACGGTCGTCGCCGTCACGGAACACCGGGAGGGCGGCCACCGCGTCGTCACCGTCCCCACCGACAAGCGGCGCAAGGCCCGCCCCCGGGTGCTGCGCGCGCGGCACGTGGTGATCGCGGCCGGCACGTACGGCACGCAGACGCTGCTGCACACCATGAAGGACAAGGGGCTGCTGCCCCGCATCCCCGACGGGCTCGGACGGCTGACCCGGACGAACTCGGAGGCACTGGTCGGCGCGCAGACCGACGACCGCCGCTACCGCGCGGCCCATGGCGCGCCGGAGGCCGACTTCACCCGGGGCGTCGCGATCACGTCGTCGATCCATCCGAACGCCAACACGCATATCGAGCCCGTCCGTTACGGCAAGGGCTCCAACGCGATGGGTGTGCTGTCGATCCCCCAGGTGCCGGTGGGCACGCGCGCCCCGCGCGCCGTGGCGTTCGCGGCACACTGCGCGCGGCACCCGGTGCAGCTGCTGCGTTCGCTGTCCCTCCACCGCTGGTCCGAGCGCACGATCATCGGGCTCGTCATGCAGTCGCTCGACAACTCCCTGACGACGTACCGGAAGGAGAAGGGCATCGGCAGGGGACTGCTCACCGCGCGGCAGGGGCACGGCACGCCCAACCCGAAGCAGATCCCCGAGGCGGCCGAGGCGGCGACGCTGATCGCGCGGGAGATCAACGGCTTCGCGGGCAGCAACGTCGGTGAGCTGATGGGCACCCCGCTCACCGCGCACTTCCTGGGCGGCTGCCCGATCGGCGCGGACGCCACGCAGGGCGTCATCGACCCGTACCACCGGCTGTACGGCCACCCGGGGATCTCGGTCGTCGACGGCGCCGCGGTCTCGGCGAACCTCGGCGTCAACCCGTCACTGACGATCACGGCGCAGGCGGAACGCGCGATGTCCTTCTGGCCCAACAAGGGCGAGCGGGACGCGCGCCCGCCGCAGGGCGGCACATACGAGCGCGTACCGGCGGTGGCACCGCACCACCCGGCGGTCCCGAAGGGCGCGTTCGCGGAGCTGCTGTTGCCCTGGCCGCGGCGCCTCCGGGCGACGGTCAGATTGACCGCTGACCGCTGACCGCTGACCGCTGACCGCTGACCGCTGACCGGGATCACCGCGCACGGCGAAGGGCCCCGGGCCGCTTCCGCGGGGGCGTGCGGGCGGTCCGGGGCCCTTGACTGCCGGCACCGGGGGTCGGGCAGGGCCGGTGCCGCGGAGCGGCGCCGGGGGGAGCGCCGCTGGCATCTGGGTGGTGCGTTCGCGCTCGCCGCGCGATTCGTGCGGGCGCCTCGCCGAGGACAGTGGTTCAACCAATGGCGGTACGGAGCCGGGGCTTCGGCGCTCTCTTGGCATCGTGCGGGATGCGCCGCTCCGAGCGCAACCGTTTCGACCGGATACGGTCGGTTCCAGGCGTCCCCGGAACCGACCGTCCTTCGGGTGGCGGCCGGGCTGCTGTCCCCTGCTGACCGGTCGCCTCGCCACCGGAACGCGGTCCCACGACGTGCGTACGCGCACGTCTCGCGCTCCGGCGGATCCGCCCTGTCGCGCCGGGCGACCGGGCGAGCAGGGGCGGAAGCCACGCGTGCATTTCGGTGGGCCGCTCCTGGCCGGCGCGGCACCGGGTCCAACGAAGGGTGCGGAGGGCGGTCACGCGCCTTTCGGGTGACGAGGGGGTGGTGCGGGAGCGGACCACCGGCTCAGACGCGCCCCCTGCAGAGCTCCAGCAGCGTCATGGCGAGAGCCGTGCCCGGCTTGCCCAGCCGGCCGCTGTAGTGGCCGAGGATCTCCATCTCGCGCGCCAGGTTCACGCGCCGCCCGCCGGAGGCGATGCGTTCGCGCTGGATCACCGCCGAGACGGCCATCCGTTCCTGCACGAGACCGATGATCCGGCCGTCGAGATCGTCGATCCGCTTGCGCTCGTCGGTGATGACGCCCGCGGCCTCGTCGGTGCGGGCGCCGGTCTCCGCGACGGTCCGAGTGCTCATGTGTGTTCCTCCAAAGGGGCGCGGCCCCCCGGAGCGGCAAGGCCCGGGAAAACGACAGGCGCCCCGGGCCTTGTCGGCCCGGGGCGCCTGTCGAAGTCGCTTGTCAGTGGCTCAAGCAGCACGACCATGGCAGCCGGACGGGCCGGTTGCCATAGGTAAAGACGTAGGTCAGGTGCTTGCGCATGGCGGACAGTATGGCCCGGGCGAGGCCCCGGGGACAACGCGGATTCGGATGGTGAGACAAAAGCAAGCCCCCACGCCCCGGTAGAATCGACAAATAGAGACCCCCTCACCGACCGCCGGAAGGCCGCTCCCGTGTCAGCAGCACCCCCCGCCGCCGCCCACGACAACACCGCGGAACCGGTGCTCGTTGTCGACTTCGGTGCGCAGTACGCCCAGCTCATCGCCCGTCGAGTCCGTGAGGCGCGGGTCTACAGCGAGATCGTCCCGTCCACCATGCCGGTGGCCGAGATGCTCGCCAGGAACCCCAAGGCGATCATCCTCTCCGGCGGCCCGTCGTCCGTCTACGAGGAGGGCGCGCCGACCGTCGACCGCTCCCTCTTCGAGGCCGGCGTCCCGGTCTTCGGCATGTGCTACGGCTTCCAGCTGATGGCCACCACCCTCGGCGGCACCGTCGACAACACCGGCGCGCGCGAGTACGGCCGTACGGCGCTGACCGTCTCCCGCCCCGGCTCGACGCTCTTCGAGGGCACCCCCGCCGAGCAGTCGGTGTGGATGTCGCACGGCGACGCCTGCTCGGCCGCCCCCGAGGGCTTCACCGTCACCGCGTCCACGGACGTCGTGCCCGTCGCCGCCTTCGAGAACGACGAGAAGAAGCTCTACGGCGTCCAGTACCACCCCGAGGTCATGCACTCCACGCACGGCCAGCAGGTGCTGGAGCACTTCCTCTACCGCGGCGCCGGCATCGAGCCCAGCTGGACCACCGGCAATGTCATCGAGGAGCAGGTCGCCGCGATCCGCGCCCAGGTCGGCACCAAGCGCGCGATCTGTGGTCTCTCCGGCGGCGTGGACTCCGCCGTCGCCGCCGCCCTGGTCCAGAAGGCCATCGGCGACCAGCTCACCTGCGTCTACGTCGACCACGGCCTGATGCGCAAGGGTGAGACCGAGCAGGTCGAGAAGGACTTCGTCGCCGCGACGGGCGTCCAGCTGAAGGTCGTCGACGCCCAGGAGCGCTTCCTGACCGCCCTCGCCGGCGTCTCCGAGCCGGAGGCCAAGCGCAAGATCATCGGCCGGGAGTTCATCCGCGTCTTCGAGCAGGCCCAGGCCGAGATCGTGGCCGAGGCGGGCGCCGAGGGCGAGGACGTCGCGTTCCTCGTCCAGGGCACGCTCTACCCCGACGTGGTCGAGTCCGGTGGCGGCACCGGCACCGCCAACATCAAGTCCCACCACAACGTGGGCGGCCTCCCCGAGGACCTGGAGTTCGAGCTCGTCGAGCCGCTCCGCCAGCTCTTCAAGGACGAGGTCCGCATGGTCGGCTCGGAGCTGGGCCTGCCGGACGAGATCGTCCAGCGCCAGCCCTTCCCGGGCCCGGGCCTCGGCATCCGCATCGTCGGCGAGGTCACCAAGGAGCGCCTGGACCTGCTGCGCGAGGCCGATGCCATCGCCCGCGAGGAGCTGACCCTCGCCGGTCTCGACCGCGAGATCTGGCAGTGCCCGGTCGTCCTGCTCGCGGACGTCCGCAGCGTCGGCGTCCAGGGCGACGGCCGCACCTACGGCCACCCGATCGTGCTGCGCCCGGTCTCCTCCGAGGACGCCATGACGGCCGACTGGTCGCGCCTGCCGTACGACGTCCTGTCGAAGATCTCGACCCGCATCACCAACGAGGTCGACGACGTGAACCGCGTCGTCCTCGACATCACCAGCAAGCCGCCGGGCACCATCGAGTGGGAGTAGTCCTCCCCTGAGGCCCGCCGGGGTCAAACGCCAGTGCCGTCGCTCATTCGTTTGGGTGGCGGCACTGTCATGTGGGATGGGTACGCTGACTGTACGGCCCGGAATCCCGTCCATGGGAGGACTTATGACCGCTGAGATCGCGTCCCCCCGGCCGGTGCCGCCGCAGGCCGGTTACACCGTGGACGACCTGCTGACGCTGCCCGACCTCCCGCCGCACACGGAGCTGATCGACGGGAGCCTGGTTCTCGTGGGTCCGCAGCGATATTTCCCTAGCATCTGATCGACCTGCTGCTGAACGGACTCCGGCGTACTGCGCCACCCGAGCCGCGGGCTGTCCGGGAGATGGCGGTGCCGCTAGGCGGAACGGCCCGGAGCCGGACATCTCCGTCATCCGTGCCGGGGCGGTGCGGAGTAGAGAGCAGACGTACTTCCAGGTCAGGGATGTGCTGCTCGCGGTCGAGGTGGTCTCCCCGGACTCGGAAGCCCGGGATCGTGACACCAAGCCGCACAAGTACGCCGCTGCGGGCATCCCGTACTTCTGGCGCGTCGAGATGGTCGGTGCGGACTGTCAGCCCGTCGTTCATGTCTTTGAGCTCGACAAGGAGTCGCGCGGCTACACCCCGACCGGTACGTACCGCGACACACTCAAGCTCTCCGTCCCCTTCGACATCGACATCGGCCTCACGGAGATCGACCAGCTGTGATCGCCTGGCTGTTGCGGGTCAGGAGGTTGATGACGTTTCGCTGATCAGCGGATCTCGTTGTCGGGGTGCTCGCTGTCGTAGGACTCGCGGGAGCGAGCGATGTGGGCCCGGTGTTCGAGTGACCAGTCGGCGAGTGCCTTGACGAGGTGGGTCAGGCTCGCGCCCGTCTCGGTGAGCCTGTAGTCGACCTGGGCCGGCACGGTCGGATACACGGTCCGAAGGACCAGACCGTCTCGCTCCAGCCGGCGCACCGTAAGGGTCAGCATGCGCTGAGAGATCCCGTGAATGGCGCGCTGAAGTTGCCGGAAGCGCTGCGGGCCGCTGGCGAGCTCGACGATGACGAGGACCGACCACTTGTCACCGACCCGGTCGAGGACGTCGCGGATCCCGCAGTCGGGGTGGTCCTGCTGTCCGCAGGGTTCGAGTTCAGCGGGTCCGGCGGTTACCTCGGTGTGCGTCACTGACACTGAACTGCCTCCTTGTGGGTCGACCTGGGCCGGTTGAAGATCTCACCGTAGTTACTGAAGAGAACCACGGTAGGAGACAGAACCGCAATGATCATGGTGACCGGCGCGAACGGACAGCTCGCCTCTCTCACGCTCCGGGAGTTGGCGGAGCGCCACGTGCCCGCCCTGGGCGGCACTCGATCGCCCGCGGAAGGGCAGCGGCGACTCGACTTCGACGACCCCACGAGCCTCGACCTCACCGGCGTTTCTACGCTGGTCCTCGTCTCGGCGGGGTACGCCGAGGACGACCAGGTCATCGCCCGGCACCAGGCAGCTCTGGACGCTGCGGTGCGCGATGGCGTGAGCCACGTGGTCTACACCAGCCTCACCGGCGACGGTAACCACCTCGGCTTCGCGCTCGCCCATCGGGCCACCGAGCAGCTGATCAAGGTCAGTGGACTTGGGTGGACGGTCCTGCGCAACGGGCTGTACGCCGAACTCTTCGGGGCGCTCCTGACCTGGACTGCTGACGGCGTGGAATCAGCGTTCGCCGACGGCGCGCTCGCCGCTGTGGCGCGGGCGGACCTGGCCGCGGCCGCAGCCGTCGTGGCCAGCAATCCGACTCCGCACGCCGGCAAGACCTACGACCTGGTCGGCGAACCGATCAGCGCCGCCGGCATCGCCGAATCCCTCGGGGTCGCGCACCGGACCATCGGGCTCGGGGAGTACCGGGCCCAACTCCTCGCCGACGAGGCGCTACTGCCGTTCCAGCCGGCGATGCTCGCCTCGATCGCGACCAGCGTCCGCCACGGGTTCCTCAGCACCACCAGCCCCGACCTCGCCCAACTACTCGGCCGACCGCTCACCGACCCGCTCACCGTCGCCACGGACGCCGCGGCCGCGATGCGCCCCGACGCCAGCTGACACGGATGGTTCACCGCAATGCGCCGCTGTCCATCGAAGGCCGCCGTCGCCTGATCGAACGCTGCCGCACCCGACCGATCGCGCACGTCGCCGCCCGCCGAGATGGGTATCTCTCGGGCGTGCGCCTCGAAGTGGGTTACCTAACCGCTGTCGGCAACACGGGGACCTCGGACTGCCCGACCGGTCCTCGACTCCGTCCCGCCAGCCGACCGCGACCAGCGCAGACGTCGTCGCGCAGATCGAGGACCTGCGGCGCAGGAACAAGTGGTCCGCCTCCCGAATCGCCTTTGAGCTGCAAGAAGACGGCTGGACGATCAGCCGCCGTACCGTCTCACGGCACCTGCGCACACTCGGATTGAACCATCGCCGGTTCCTCGACCCGAACGGAGAATCCAACCGCGAGCCACGGCGGATCACAGCCCGCCGGCCCGGACACATGGTCCACATCGACGTGAAGAAGGTCGGGCGGATCCCCGACGGCGGCGGTTGGCGAGCCCATGGCCGAGGGAGCGATCAGGCCAAGGCTGCCGAGCGTCGGAAGCGGAATGGCCGGCGCGCCGGATATGCCTGCCTGCACTCGGCCGTCGATGGGTACAGCCGACTCGCCTGCACCGAATCGCTGAGCGGTGAGAAGGCCGGCACCGCCATCGCGTTCCTGCACAGAGCGCGAGCCTGGTTTGCGGCACACGGCATTACCCGCATCGAGCGGATCGTCACCGACAACGGCTCCTGCTACCGAGCCGACGCCTTCGCTCGGGCTCTCCTCGGGTCACGGCACCAGCGGATCGCTCCATACACGCCCCGCCACAACGGCAAGGTAGAGCGATACAACCGGATCCTTGCCGAGGAGTTCCTCTATGCCAGGACCTGGCAATCCGAAGGCCAACGAAGCCAGGCGCTCAACATGTGGAACATCCACTACACCTACCACCGGCCCCACAGCGGCGCGGGAGGGCAACCACCAGCTGCCCGACTGCGTGACGGCGTCACCAACGTCGTGGCCTCGTCCACCTGGCGGCGTCCGCCCCAGGGCGCCGCTTTTCTCTTGCGCGCATGGCGAGACGAAACGTATCGTTTCGAATGTGAGTCGTCGAACCCTCGCAGGAGGAACCGCCATGCAGCAAACCGTCGACGTCGCCCCCGACGTGCACCTGTGGAGCGAAGCGCGTGGGCCCGCCGACGCGCCCGCGCTGCTGCTGATCATGGGCGCGCAGGCGTCCGGCCTGGGCTGGCCCGAGGAGTTGGTCGACGCGCTGGCGGTCCGGCATCAGGTGATCCGCTACGACCACCGCGACGCGGGCCGCTCGACCTGGTCGTACGACGCGCACCCCTACCGCATCAACGACCTCGCCGAGGACGCGCTCGCCGTCCTGGACGCGTACGGCGTCGAACGCGCCCATGTCGTCGGGATGTCACTCGGCGGCATGCTGGCCCAGCTGCTGCTGGCCGACCATCCGGAGCGCATCCTCAGTGCCACCCTTTTCAGCACCTGCGCGCTCAGCGAGAAGCCGCTGACCGCTCCCGACGGCACGGAGACCGCCGCCGCCGACCTGCCGGCCATCGACCCGCGCGTGCTGGAGATGTGGGCGCGGCCCGTCGAGGACCACGGCCTGGAGGCCGAGCTCGACCGGCGTGTGGAGCACTGGCAGGTGCTCAGCGGCACCGACCTCCCCTTCCACGCGGACGAGATGCGCGAGCGCGAACGCCGGATCATCGAACACGCGGGGCGCTACGACGTCTCCACCGCCCATGGGCGCGCCGACCACTCCGACATGCTGCGCACGGACGAGCTGGCGCGTAACACCGTTCCCACGCTCATCGTCGAGGCCCCGGCCGAACCCGTCTTCCCGCCGCCGCACCCGAGCCACCTCCAGCAGGCCATCGGCGCCGCCCGCCTGGTGCGGATGCCGGGCATGGGGCACGCGCTGCCACGCGAGTGCCTCGGGCCGCTCGCCGACGCGATCCTGGCGCACACGGCGCGTGTGTGATCCGTGGTGCCGCGCCCCTGTCCTCCTCGCCTACCCGGAGGTAGCTTCCGAGGCGTACGGAACCGCGCGCATCGTAAGGAGAAGCTCATGTCGCCAAGGCCCGAGCCCGTACCCGCGGATCAGCTCCGGTTCGCGCTGCCGCCGAAGCACGAGAATGTCGAGGACGAGCGGCGGCACTGCAAGGAACGGCTGGCCGCCGCGCTGCGGATCTTCGGGCGGTTCGGCTTCGAGGAGGGCGTCGCGGGCCACATCACCGCGCGGGACCCGGAGTTCACGGACTGCTTCTGGGTGAACCCCTTCGGGATGTCCTTCAAGCACATCACCGTCAGCGATCTGATCATGGTCGACCACGACGGGCGGGTCGTGGAGGGGCACCACCACGTCAACGAGGCGGCGTTCGCGATCCATTCGCAGATCCACCAGGCTCGCCCGGACGTCGTGGCCGCCGCGCACAGCCACTCCACGTACGGGCGGGCGCTGTCCGCCCTCGGGGAGCTGCTGGAACCGATCACGCAGGACGTCTGCCCCTTCTACCAGGACCACGTGCTGTTCGACGACTACACGGGGGTCGTCGTGGACCTGGAGGAAGGCCGCCGCATCGCGACCACCCTGGGGCCGCACAAGGCCGTGATCCTGCGGAACCACGGGCTGCTCACGGTCGGGGACTCCGTGGACGCCGCGGCCTGGTGGTTCATCACCATGGAGCGCTCGTGCCAGGTGCAGCTGCTGGCCAAGGCCGCCGGGAAGCCGGTGCACATCGACGCCGCGCACGCCGAGGAGACCCGGGAGAAGCTGGGCAACGACCTGGCCGCGTGGATCAACTACCAGCCGCTCTACGAGCAGATCACGCGGAGCGAGCCCGAGCTGCTGAGCTGAGGCCGGCGGCGTCGACGGCCGGTGGCCGGACCCCCGCCGACAGGCGGGGGTCACTCGTTCTTCCGGGCGCCTTTTCGGGGCATTCGCCCTGCTTACGATGGTCGGGAGCCGGGGCTTCGCCGCCTCGGCTCCGCCATGCCTGGAAGCAATGAACCGGTTGGAGAACCATGCGCCTCTCCCGTTCCGTCGGGCTGCCCGTCGCCCTGGCCCTGGCAGGGCTGGCCGTCACCGGCTGCGGCGGTGGCGCCGAGGCCGAGGAGCGGCCCGCCGCGAAGTCCTCCTCGTCCGCGCCGGCATCGCCGTCCCCTTCCGCCACGCCCGTCACGGAGAAGCCCGCCCCGGCCGCTCAGACGCTGACCAACGCGGCGAAGGTCGTACGCCCGGAGACAGCCCCCGCGAACGGTGAGAAGGTCGGCGTCGGCCAGCCCATCGCCCTGGTCTTCAAGCAGCAGAAGGTCTCCAAGGAACTGCGCGCGGGCATCGAGGGCCGGCTGAAGGTCTCCACCTCGCCGAAGGTCCTGGGCGCCTGGCACTGGAACGAGACCAAGGGTGACACCCGCGTCCACTTCCGTCCCGAGAAGTACTGGCCGGCGGGGACCAAGGTCACGCTCGACGCGCGCCTCGCGGGCGTCAAGCTCGCCGAAGGGACGGCCGCGGGCGGCGGCGACCGCACGGTCTCCTTCACCGTCGGTGACTCGATGATCAACACCGTGGACCTCAAGGCCCACAAGCTGACGGTCGTCCGCAACGGCGAGACGCTGCGGACCATCCCCATCAGCGGCGGCGACGAGTCGAAGAACTTCCAGACCCGCGACGGCATCAAGACCATCCTGGCCAAGGAGGGCCGGGTCGTCATGGACTCGCTGTCCATCGGCATCCCGCGCAACCACCCCGACGGGTTCTACGGCTCGTACGACTTCAGCATGCGCGAGACGATCAGCGGCGAGTACGTGCACGCGGCCCCCGACAACGCCGAGTCCTTCGGCAAGGAGAACGTCAGCCACGGCTGCATCGGCATGTCGACCGCCGACGCCAAGTGGCTGTACGGGCTGAGCCTCAAGGGCGACGTCGTGCAGGTCACCGGCAGCTCCAAGCCGAAGCCGATGGACCACTTCGGCAACGGCTACGGCGACTGGAACCTCAGCTGGCAGGAGTGGCTGGAGGGCAGCGCGCTGGGCGTCCGCACGGGCTGAGAAGGCAGCTGAGAGGAGGCCGGGAAGACAGGCCGGGAAGACCGGCTGAGAAATCCGCCAGCCCTTCGGGTGACGACGATGCGTTGTCCACAGGCGGGTTATCCACAGGGCTGAACAGGCACCGCCTTCCGTACGTATGGTCGGATGACGACAAAGACGGAGAGGCGGCGGACGGTATGTCATTCCTGGGTCGCGGGGAGGCGGTGGGCGGCAGCGGTGAGCGGCGGTCCACGCTCTCGCGGTATGCCCTGCTGCCGCTGAGGATCTTCCTCGGCGTCACCTTCATCTACGCGGGGCTCGACAAGCTCACCGACTCGGCCTTCCTCGCGAGCAGCGGGCCGGGCTCCCTCGGTGAACTGCTCCACTCGGTGCGGGATTCGAGCGCGATCCCGGCCCTGGCCGACCTCGCGCTGAAGAGCCCGGTCGGCTTCGGGTACGCCATAGCCCTCGGCGAGCTGGCGGTGGGCATAGGCACCCTCCTCGGCCTGCTCGCCCGGGTCGCGGCGGCGGGCGGCGCCCTGATCTCGCTGAGCCTGTGGATGACGGTGAGCTGGTCGTCCACGCCGTATTACTACGGCAACGACCTCGCCTATCTGATGGCCTGGCTGCCCCTGGTGCTCGCGGGCGCGCCCTATCTGTCCGTCGACGCCATATGGTCCCGCGGCCACCGGGACCACGCGCGACGGGGGAGGCTCTTCAGCTGACGGGGCGTGAGCCTTGCACCCCTCCCGCGTGCGGGTGGATGCGGCGACTCTCCCGCTGCTCGTCGGGCCGCGTGGTGTCCCGTGTGCCCCTTCCGCGTGGATGCGGCGACGGTGTGCCCTCACGGACATCGGTGTCGGCGCCCTTCCCGCCCGCGGGCGGATTCAGCGGCCGTCGAGGACGTCCGTGAGGTCAAGGTCAAGCCGCTCCCGCGCGGGGGCGGATTCAGCGCGGGTCCCGGTCCAGCGGGTCGGGCGAGTCGCCGCCGCGGGCCCGGTGGCGGCGCAGCGCGAAGGTGAGGGAGGAGACCAGACCGGCCGCGCAGAAGCCGATGCCCAGGGCGGGCAGCAGAGCGTAGGAGGGGAAGTGCCACGTGCCGTGGGCCAGGGCCAGATAGGCGAAGCAGCCGCCCAGCAGCACCAGTCCGACGACGACCTTGCCCGGCTCGAATTCATGCCGTCGCACGGTCCACCTCCACCTGGCCGATGCCGACCTTCAACCGGATCTCCAAGGTGCCGCGCGAGGACTGCCCGACGCGGGGCTCCAATGTCAGGTGCTGCTTCTGGTTCGGCCTGATGTCGACGTTGTCGTGGCCCCCGCCGGGCATCCGGACGTCGCCGACGCCCACGTCGACGGTCAGCTTCGTCGTCACGTCCTCCGGGACCACCAGCTTGAGCTGTCCCGCGCCGACCTCGGCGGCCGTGCGGACCGGGGCGTCCTTCGGCCACTGGAGGCCGGTCAGGTCGAGCACGCCCACGCCGCTGCCCACCCGGTAGGAGTCCTGCACGGAGGCCGCGCTCGCCGGGTGCCAGGTGGACCGCGTCCAGTCGGTGGTGACCGACTTGGGCAGCGCGGCCGCGCCGCTCAGCAGCAGCGCCGTCAGCACGGCCATGACGACCGTGCCGCCGCCCGTGCGGCCGTACAGCGAGCTGATCACGATACCGAGGCCGTAAGCCCCGAGGGCGAGGGCCAGGCCGGTCTCCAGACTGGTGCCCAGCGGCTTGTGGTGCCAGGTCAGACCGGTGCCCAGGGCGAAGAGGAGGAGGGCCAGCAGAAAGATCCAGCCGCCGAGCGGGTGGGGGCGGCGGACCGGGCGGGAGCGGGTGCGCTCGGCGGTCTCCTTGTCGTACGGACCGTCGTCCGGGCCCCACAGATAGCCGGTCCGCGTGCCCATGGGGCCCGTGGTGCCGTCCTTGACGATCGGGTCGCGCCACCAGGACGGCGTGCCCGGGGCGGGCGGCGCCTTGGTCTCCGGGGGAGCCTCCACCGTCTTCTGCGGCTTCTGCGCGGTAGCGGCCGCCTCCTCGGGGGCCTCCGGGCGGTGGCGGTGGCTCGACCAGTAGGCCGCGCCGGCCAGGGCGACGGTCAGCATCAGCGCGAAGGACATCACCGCGCTGTTGTTGAGCATGGAGAGGAAGAGGCCGCAGCCCACCAGGGCGCACAGCACGGCGGTCAGGGCCGGGCCTTCGACGCGCCCGGACAGCAGCCGCTTGGCCTCGTTCTCCTCCTCGCCCTCCTGCGGGATGAGCAGCCACGCGAAGCCGTAGACGATCAGGCCGAGGCCACCGGTGACCGCGAGTACGCCCAGCACCACCCGGAAGATCACGGGGTCGAGGTCGAAGCAGCGGCCGAGGCCGCCGCACACGCCGGCGACCACCTTGTGCTCACGGCTGCGCCGCAGCGGTGGCCGGACTTCCGGCGGGGAGCCGTGAACCGCGCCGCCCTGCCGGGCGTCCTCGGTGGTGGGTGTGTCGGTCATACAGAACATGGTGTCAACCGGAACGCGCTTTCGGCACACCTCTCAACCCTGGCCGTTCCCTGAGATCGCCCCTGAGACGGCGCCGGATATCGTGGCGCATCGAACACTTATGGGGGAAGCGGAGGGGAGCACGGTGTCTGAGTCAGCGTCCGGGTCCGCGGCGGCCGGGCCGGGGGAGGACCGGGGGCGGCTGGTCGCCGGCCGGTACCGGCTGCTCGAGCGGATAGGCCGGGGCGGCATGGGCACCGTCTGGCGCGCCGAGGACTCGCTGCTGGACCGTCAGGTCGCCCTCAAACAACTGCACGTCGCGCACTATCTGGACGAGGACGAGCTCGCCACCCTCTACGAGCGCACCCGCCGCGAGGCCCGCAGCGCCGCCCGGATCAACCACCCCAATGTGGTCGTCGTCCACGACGTGGTCGAGGACCGGGGCCTGCCCTGCATCGTCATGGAGTATGTGCCGTCGACGACGCTCGGCGACGTCCTCAAGAGCGGCACGATCACCCCTGACGAGGCCGCCCGGATCGGCCGCGGCATGATCGCCGCCCTGCGCGCCGCCCACGCGGCCGGCGTGCTGCACCGCGACGTCAAGCCCGGCAACGTCCTGCTCGGCGAGGGCGGGCGGGTCGTGCTCACCGACTTCGGCATCGCGCAGTCCACCGGCACCTCGACGCTGACCAAGACCGGCGAGATGGTCGGCTCCATCGACTACATCGCGCCCGAGCGGGTCAAGGGCGCCAAGCCGGGCCCCGCCGCCGACCTGTGGGCGCTGGGCGCCACGCTCTACCAGGCGCTGGAGGGCCGGCCGCCGTTCCGCAAGGACACCGCCGTCGAGACGGCCTACGCGATCGCCATGGACCCGCTGCCGCCGCCGCGCCACGCGGGGCCGCTCACCAGGCTGGTCGAGACGCTGCTGGCCAAGGACCCGGCGCTGCGGCCCCCGGCTGAGCTGGCCGAGCAGATCCTGCGGGAGCCGGCCGCCGAATCGGAGACGGCGGTGCACCCGGCACTCTCGGAGCCGGTGGTTCCGTCCGCCGCCGAGGAGAAGCCGGCGCCCGCGGACGCCGCCGGGCCCGGGACCCGTACGGACGACACCGCACGCACGCAGGCCGGGCCCCGCGCGGACGCCGTCCGTACCGCGGGTGAGGCGGCGACGGAGGCCAGGACGGAGGCCGCGCCCGCCGGACCGCCCGCGCCCCCTGGCGGCAGGGCCCGCAAGGGACGCGCGCTCCTGTGGAGCGCGGTGGCCGTGGTCGCCCTCGCGGGGGTCGCCGGCGGCCTGTACGTCCACTTCGAGGACGGCGGGACCTCCGACGAGGCCGTGGCCCGTGACGAGCCCGGCAAGGAGGCCGCGTCCGGCGGGCCCCGGCCGGGGCCGAAACCCTCCCCGTCCGCCTCCTCTTACTCACCGCCGCCCGTGCCGGCGGGCTATCACCTCGTGGAGGAGAAGAGGCTCGGCGTGTCCTTCCCCGTGCCCGACGGGTGGACCCGGCAGGAGAAGTCGGCGGTGGAGGTCGACTACCTCGACCGCACCACCCGCGTCGGCCTCAAGATCAACGTGCTGGACTTCGCCGGACCCGACCACCTCCAGCACTGGAAGGACGTCGAGGACCAGCTCAAGACCGAGGTCAACGGCTACAAACGGGGACGGATGCAGGAGACGTCCTTCCGGGGGGAGCCCGCCGCGGTCTGGGAGTTCACCTTCCAGGGCCGGGCGCGCGAGTACCGCGCGATCGACCTCGGCTTCGGGAAGGAGGGCGGCAGCGAGTACGCGATCTACCTCTCGGCCCCCTCGGCCGACTGGGACCGCTACCGGCCCGTGTTCGACGTGGTGAGCGACGGATTCCGCCCCAAGCGGTAGCCCGCCCCCGGGTCTTGTCAGGGTCGACCCTGATGCTCCCGCCCGCCTCCCCGTGTGACGATCGGACCATGACCACCGCCACCCCCCATACCGAAGACCGCCCCCTGCGCAAGCTCTACCGCAGCGCGGAGGGGCGGATGCTGGGCGGCGTGGCGCGCGGTCTCGCCGGGCACCTCGGCGTGCCGGTCTCGTGGGTGCGCATCGTCTTCCTCGCGCTGCTGCTCGCCCAGGGCATGGGCGCGGTGCTCTACGCCGTCTTCTGGTTCGTCGTCCCGCTCGGCGTCGGCGGGGTCGACGCCCCCCGTCCCGCGCCCGTGGAGACCTACCCCGACGGGCCGCGGCGCCTCTTCGCCCGCAAGCCCGACCGCGGGCAGGTCTTCGCGCTGATCGCGCTCGTCATCGGCGGCGCGATCTTCGTGGACAACCTCCACCTCGGCCGCGCCAACGCCTATATCTGGCCCATGCTCCTGGTCGGCGCCGGCGTGGCCCTCGTCTGGCGGCAGGCCGACAACGCCCGGCGCGCGCACTGGATGGAGGTCAGCCGCCGCAAGCGCGTCCTGCCGCTCGCGCGCGGCGCGGCCGGCGTCGTGCTCGCGGGCGTCGGCGTCACCGGCATCGTCGTACTCCAGGGCTCGGCCGAGCACCTGGGCACCGTCCTCCAGGCGTCACTGGCCGTCCTCGTCGGCATAGCGCTGCTGGCCGGACCCTCGGTCGTGCGGATGACCCAGGACCTCTCCGCCGAGCGCACCATGCGCATCCGCGCCCAGGAGCGGGCCGAGGTCGCCGCCCACGTCCACGACTCCGTCCTGCACACCCTCACCCTGATCCAGCGCAACGCCGAGGACCCCCGCGAGGTCGCCCGCCTCGCCCGGGCGCAGGAGCGCGAGCTGCGCGCCTGGCTCTACCGGCCCGAGGGCCGCGGCAAGGACGAGGCGCAGGAGCCCACCACCCTCGCCGACGCGGTCAAGGCCGCCGCCGCCGAGGTCGAGGACCACCACGGCGTCCCGATCGAGGTCGTCGTGGTCGGCGACTGCCCGCTGGACGAGCGGCTGGCCGCGCAGATGCAGGCCGCCCGTGAAGCCATGGTCAACGCCGCCAAGTACGGTGGCGAGGGCGGCGCCGTCCAGGTCTACGCCGAGGTCGAGGGGCGCACGGTCTTCGTCTCCGTGCGCGACCGCGGCCCGGGCTTCGACGTGGACGCGGTACCGGACGACCGGATGGGCGTCCGCGAGTCCATCATCGGCAGGATGCAGCGCAACGGCGGCACGGCGAGACTGCGGTCCGTGCCCGGCGGGGGAACCGAAGTGGAGCTGGAAATGGAGAGGGCGTCATGACGACCGAAGAGACGGCGGAGCGCCATGTGCGAGTGGTGCTCGTGGACGACCACCGGATGTTCCGGACCGGCGTGCAGGCGGAGATCGGCGCCACCGACCGCACGGGCGTCGAGGTGGTCGGGGAGGCCGCCGACGTCGACCAGGCGATCACCGTCATCACCGCGACCCGCCCCGAGGTCGTCCTTCTGGACGTCCACCTCCCCGGCGGCGGCGGTGTCGAGGTGCTGCGCCGCAGCGCCCCGCTGATGGCCGACCCGGAGCGGCCGGTGCGCTTCCTCGCGCTGTCCGTCTCGGACGCCGCCGAGGACGTCATCGGCGTCATCCGCGGCGGTGCCCGCGGCTACGTCACCAAGACCATCACCGGCACGGACCTCGTCGACGCCGTCTTCCGGGTCAAGGACGGCGACGCGGTGTTCTCCCCACGGCTCGCGGGCTTCGTCCTCGACGCCTTCGCCTCCACCGACGCCCCGCCGGTCGACGAGGACATGGACCGCCTCACCCAGCGCGAGCGCGAGGTGCTGCGCCTGATCGCGCGCGGCTACGCGTACAAGGAGATCGCCAAGCAGCTCTTCATCTCGGTGAAGACGGTGGAGTCCCATGTCTCCGCGGTGCTGCGCAAGCTCCAGCTGTCCAACCGCCACGAGCTGACCCGCTGGGCCACCGCCCGCAGGCTGGTCTGAGGCGGCCGCCCGCCCGTCCGCTGTGCCCGGCGGCCGGGCGGGCGGGAACCCGCGCGGCCTCCAGGCCATCTAGAACGGGCGAGAGGCTCTCACTCCCGTAGGGCCGGGGCCCGGACCGGGCCCTACGATCCGAAACGAGAGCCCGATGAGCCTGACGGGGACGCCCTTCCTCCTCACCACGATCGTGCTGGTCGTGGTCGCCCTCGCCGTGCCGCTGACCCTGTGGGGCAGGGTCGGCGGGCCCAAGGCCGTACGTCACGTCACCCGCTTTTTCATGCTGCTGTTCGCGCAGGCGACCGCGATCACGCTGGTGTTCGTGATCGTCAACAACGCCAACGGGCTCTTCGACAACTGGGCCGACCTCCTCGGCACCGGCAACCATGTGCGGGCCGCGGCCGACCTCGGGCCCGACGGCACCGGCGGCAAGTCCGTGCAGGACGAGCCGAAGGTGCTCCAGAAGTTCACGCCCGTGTCGGACAAGCGCATGGGCGCCGGTGTGCGGCAGACCGAGCTCAAGGGGCACATATCGGGCGTGGAGGGCGAGGTCTACGTCTGGCTGCCGCCGCAGTACGACGACCCCGCTTACCGGGACAAGAAGTTCCCCGTCGTCGAGGTGCTGCCCGGTTTCCCCGGGTCGGCGAAGGCGTGGTTCGGCTCGCTGGAGGTCAACACGCAGCTCAAGCCGATGATGGAGAAGGGCGAGGTCGCGCCCTTCATCATCGTGGCCCCGCGCACCACCCTGCTCGGTGACGTGGACACCGGCTGCGCCAACATCCCCGGCAAGGTCAACGCCGACACCTGGCTGAGCGTCGACGTCCGCAAGATGGTCGTCGACAACTTCCGCGCGGAGGAGAAGCCGGACGGCTGGGCCGTCGCGGGCTACTCGGCGGGCGCCCACTGCGCCGCGAAGCTGGCCATCGCCCACCCCGACCGCTACCGCGCCGGCGTCAGCCTCTCCGGCTACAACGACCCCGCCGGCGAGTCGGCCTCCCTGACCGCCAAGACGCCCGAGCTGCGCGACGAGAACAACCCCTGGAAGATGCTCCAGCGCGCGAAGACGCCGCCGCGCGTGGCCCTCTTCGTCTCCGGCGCGGAGGACGACGGCTATCAGGGAGGCATGGCCCTCAAGCAGGCGGCCAAGGCGCCGACGACGGTGGACGTGGTGAAGGTCCCGGCGGGGGCGGGCGGCCATGGCACGGCGGTATGGGAGCGGCAGGTGCCGGACGTCTTCCGGTGGCTGACGAAGAGGGTGCAGTAGGCGGGGCGGACAGGGGAAAAGCCCGCCGCAGGCGGCACCCACCCGCACCCGGCAACGCGCCCGCACCCTCAAGCCGGCCGCGCCGCCCCGGCAAACGGCATTTCATCGACAGGAGCCAACCGCACCGGCGCCCCCGGATGCGGCGCATGGATCATCTGGCCGCCGCCCACGTAGATGCCGACGTGACTGACGCCGGAGTAGAAGAACACCAGATCCCCAGGCTTCAGCTGCCCCCGGGCGACGCGCCGCCCGGAGTTGATCTGGGTGTAGGTCGTACGCGGCAGTGACACCCCCGCCGCCTGCCACGCGGCCTGCGTCAGACCGGAGCAGTCGTACGCCGACGGACCGGTCGCCCCCCAGACGTACGGCTTGCCGAGCGCGGCGTACGCGAAGGCCACGGCCTTGGCCGCGCGCTCGGTGGGGGCCTGGGCCTCGCCGCCCTGGGCGACGGCGTGGACCGTGCGGGCCGCGGCGGGCACGACGGCCGCCACGCCGTGTGCGGGGGCGGAGGTGATGTCGCCCTGCTCGACGGCCGCGCGGGCCGGTGCGGGCATCTGGTCCAGCAGCTGCTGGGCGTCGTTGAGCTTCGCCTCGATGGTCTGCTTGTCGCGGGCGAGCGACGCCTGCTGGCGCTTGAGCTCGGCGAGCCGGCCGTCGGCGGTGGTCCGCACCTGCTGGACGTCCCGCAGCTCGTGCCGGAAGCGGTCGACGGCGACGGCCTCGCGGCTGCCCGCCTGGTCGGCGAGGGCGGCCCGGTCCAGATACTGGCCGGGCGTGGAGGACAGCAGGAGCTGCACGCTCGTGGGGATGCTGCCGTCGCGGTACTGCGCGGTGGCCACGGACCCCAGCGCGTCGCGGGCGGCGTTGAGCCTCTGGGTCTTGCGGGCTGCCTCGTCCTGGAGGCCGTCAAGGGCCGTCTCCGCGGCGCGGGCCTTCTCCTTGGCGCCGTTGTAGCGCTCGGTGGCGGCCTCGGCCTGCTGGTAGAAGCGGTCGACCTGGTCCCGCAGCTGGGCGGTGGTCGGGCGGGGCGCGGCATGGCCGGTGCCGTCGAGGAGGGTGGCGGTGGCCGCGCCCGCCAGGGCCAGGGTGGCCGCGGTCCGCACGGTGCTGCTGGCGAGCGGGTGCTGCTTGGGCTTTCGGTGCGATGCCACGTCGGCCGTCACTTCCTTCTTCCACACCGGCTGATGGTGCTGGTGGTGCGGTTCGCGCTGGTGGTGCTGGCTTGTCCCGGTCCTGCCGTACGGCCCGTGCGGGCCCCGCGGCGCGGACGGCGGCGGCCCGCAGGGAGGGAGAGAACACGGACCGCCGCTGTCTGGGGCAGGACGCTAAACCGAGGGGTCACGCCCGAGAACGCACATGACCGCTACTGGCGTGAATCGGCCATGACGCGACTGGAGTTGATCAAGCGGAACGCGTTGGTACGGATGGATATATGCCGTGAGTGATCGAAGTGGCGATTGAGCCTTACCTGACTGCCGGGGGGTGCTATGGCCCCGGCTAGGGTCGGCCTCATGGACGTACTCATTCACGCCGTCGTCGGCCTCCACATCATCGGCATCGCCGCCCTGCTCGGCGGCTTCATGACCCAGATGAAGGCCATGGGCAAGGGCGAGGCGCGCATGGTCCCGGCGATGCTGCACGGGGCCCTGACCATGCTGGTCACCGGCATGGCGCTGGTCGGCCTCAACCAGGCCCAGGGCTACACCCTGGACACCTTCAAGATCGGCGTGAAGCTCGCGTTCCTGATCGTGATCCTCGGGCTGGTCTATGTGAAGCGCGACGAGGAGAAGGTCGAGGCGGCCGCCTTCGGCACGGTCGGCGCGCTGACCGTGGCCAACATCTTCATCGCGCTGCTCTGGACGTAAGCCCCCTCGGGCCCCGGACCCCGCACGGATCATGGCCGATTCACGGGGTGCCCGGGGAAGTGGGACCGGCTGTCAGTGGGGCGGCCTAGACTCGGGAGGCGATGAGCAGCCTCTTTGACGACAGCTTCCTGGCGGATCTCGGCCCCAGCGGCGAGGAGCCCCCGCCGCCCCCGGAGGACGCGGCCCCGGAGCCGGTGCCGCACGACCTCTTCGGGGGCGCTTTCGACGCGCCCGTGCCCCGCGAGGCGTATTACCGCGACGGCGCGGCCCGGCCCGCCGTCGACCCCGCCGCACTGCTGGAGGGGATGAACGACCAGCAGCGCGCCGCCGTCGTGCACACGGGCTCGCCGCTGCTGATCGTCGCGGGCGCCGGCTCCGGCAAGACGCGCGTGCTCACCCACCGCATCGCCCACCTGCTGGGCGCCCGCCACGTCCACCCCGGCCAGATCCTCGCGATCACCTTCACCAACAAGGCCGCGGGCGAGATGAAGGAGCGCGTCGAGGAGCTCGTCGGCCCGCGCGCCCACGCGATGTGGGTGATGACCTTCCACAGCGCGTGCGTGCGGATCCTGCGCCGTGAGAGCAAGAAGCTCGGCTTCACCTCCTCCTTCTCGATCTACGACGCCGCCGACTCCAAGCGGCTGATGGCGCTCGTCTGCCGGGACCTCGACCTCGACCCGAAGAAGTTCCCGCCGAAGTCGTTCAGCGCGAAGATCTCCAACCTCAAGAACGAGCTGATCGACGAGGAGACCTTCGCCGGTCAGGCGGCCGACGGTTTCGAGAAGACGCTGGCCCAGGCGTACGCGATGTACCAGTCGCGGCTACGCGAGGCCAACGCGCTCGACTTCGACGACATCATCATGACCACGGTCCACCTGCTCCAGGCGTTCCCGGACGTGGCCGACCACTACCGCCGCCGCTTCCGGCACGTGCTGGTCGACGAGTACCAGGACACCAACCACGCGCAGTACACCCTGGTGCGCGAGCTGGTCGGCACCGCGGAGAACGCCCCCGAGGACGGCGTCGCCGAGCTGTGCGTCGTCGGTGACGCCGACCAGTCGATCTACGCCTTCCGCGGTGCCACGATCCGCAACATCCTCCAGTTCGAGGAGGACTATCCGGACGCCACCACGATCCTGCTGGAGCAGAACTACCGCTCCACGCAGACGATCCTCAGCGCCGCCAACGCCGTGATCGAGCGGAACCAGAACCGCCGCCCGAAGAACCTGTGGACCGAGGCCGGCGCGGGCGCGTCCATCACCGGCTATGTGGCCGACACCGAGCACGACGAGGCGCAGTTCGTCGCCGACGAGATCGACCGGCTGACGGACGCGGGCGACGCCAAGGCTGGCGACGTCGCGATCTTCTATCGCACCAACGCCCAGTCGCGTGTCTTCGAAGAGATCTTCATCCGCGTCGGCCTGCCCTACAAGGTCGTCGGCGGCGTGCGGTTCTACGAGCGCAAGGAGGTCCGCGACGTCCTCGCGTATCTGCGGGTGCTCGCCAACCCCGAGGACACCGTGCCGTTGCGGCGCATCCTCAACGTCCCCAAGCGCGGCATCGGCGAGCGCGCCGAAGCGATGATCGACGCGCTGTCCCTCCGCGAGAAGATCAGCTTCGCGCAGGCGCTGCGGCGTGTGGACGAGGCGTACGGCATGGCCGCGCGCTCGGCGAACGCGGTCAACCGCTTCAACGTCCTGATGGAGGAGCTGCGCACCGTCGTCGAGTCGGGGGCCGGGCCCGCGACCGTGCTGGAGGCGGTGCTGGAGCGCACGGGCTATCTCGCCGAGCTCCAGGCGTCCACCGACCCGCAGGACGAGACCCGCATCGAGAACCTCCAGGAACTGGCGGCCGTCGCCCTGGAATTCGAGCAGGAGCGGGAGGGCGAGGAGGGGCAGGGCACGCTGGCGGAGTTCCTGGAGAAGGTCGCGCTGGTCGCGGACTCCGACCAGATCCCCGACGAGGACACCGAGGGCACCGGCGTGATCACGCTGATGACCCTGCACACCGCGAAGGGCCTGGAGTTCCCCGTCGTCTTCCTCACCGGCCTGGAGGACGGCGTCTTCCCGCACCTGCGCGCCCTCGGCCAGACGAAGGAGCTGGAGGAGGAGCGGCGGCTCGCCTATGTGGGCATCACCCGGGCGCGTGAGCGCCTGTATCTGACCCGGGCGAGCATGCGCAGCGCCTGGGGCCAGCCCTCGTACAACCCGCCGTCGCGGTTCCTCGAGGAGATCCCCGAGCAGTATCTCCAGTGGCGCCGTACGGGCCCCTCGACGCCGTCCGCGTCGATGGGCGCGGTCTCGGGGCTCACGCCCGGTTTCTCGTCCTCGCGCGGCAGCACGAAGGCGGGCCCGAGCGGCTTCGCGACCCGGCGCGCCAAGGAGAAGCCGGTCGTGGCACTCGCCGTCGGCGACCGCGTCACGCACGACTCCTTCGGCCTGGGCACGGTCGTCGCGGTCAAGGGCAGCGGCGACAACGCGGAGGCGACGGTCGACTTCGGCTCGGAGAAGCCGAAGCGGTTGCTTTTGCGATATGCGCCGGTGGAGAAGCTTTAGCCCTGCGGGGCTTGGGGGGTTCTTGTTTGTCCGGTGCGGGTCCGTTGTGCTTTCGGTGGGGTGGCCTCAAGCGCCGGCCGGGCTGGTTTGTGGTGGGTGCCGGGGGTGGGGACGTTCAGGGTCCGTTCCGGGCAACAACTCAGCCCGTCCGGCGTTTGAGGACAACGCGCGAAGCGTGTTGGGGGCCCGGGGTCTCCCCGGTTTCGGGAAGGGGCGGGGCTGGGGAACAAACAGCCCGGAGGGTGCTCCCGCCGCAGGCGCGGCCGGCCCGCAGCCGGGGGTCCGGGGCACGCGCCCCGGTTCGGGAAGGGGCGGGGTGGGGAACAAAGTGCCGCAGGCGCAACGGGCCCGCGCCCAGACGCGGCGGAGCCCTACGTCGGGTCCAGGTCGTGCGACCTCAGCCACGGCAGGGGATCGACCGCCGAACCCCCCGGCCGGACCTCGAAGTGGAGGTGCGGCCCCGTGGAGTTGCCGGAGTTGCCCGAGTAAGCGATGACGTCACCGGCCTTGACCTGCCCGGAACGAAGCTTCGTGCTGCTGAGGTGGCAGTACCAGGTCTCGGTCCCGTCGGGCGACGTCACTATGGCCATGTTGCCGTAGGCGACGTTGTACTGCGTACGGACCGTGCCGTCCGTCGCGGCCATGACCGGCGTCCCGTAACTGACGGGGAAGTCGATGCCGGTGTGGACGGACATCCAGTTGACGCCCGCCTGCCCGTAGTACGCGCTCAGGCCGTGCTGGGTGACGGGGAGCGCGAATTTGGGGCGCTCGGCCTCCTTGCGCGCCGCTTCCTCCGCCTTGCGCTTCTTCTCCTCTTCCTGGCGCGCCTTGAGGTCGAGGCGTTCCTGGGTGCGGGTGGCGCGGGTGGCGAAGTCGTCGGCGCCCCGGCTGAGGCCGGCGAGCTGGGTGTCCAGCTTGCTGTTGGCGATCGAGGGGACGGCCGCGGCGTCCGGAGCGGCGGCGGCCTGGGTCTGTTTCGCCTCGCCCTTGCCGCCGGAGACGGAGGCGGCGGCGATGCCCGCGACGCCCATGACCGCGACCGACGGTACGGCGACCGTCAACAGGGCCTTGCGGCGTGGCCGGTAGCCGGTGCGCGAGGAGCTTCCCTTGCGGCGGCTGCGGCTCTGCGCCGGGACGCCCGCCGCCGTCGGCGCGTCCTGCGCGTCGTCGGGCTCCGGCTGGTCGAGCACCGACATGGTCCGGGTCTCGGCGTCGGCGACGTAATGAGCGCCGGGCGAGGGAGCGGGACCCAGGTCGGCGCCGGAGAGATCGACCATGAGGGTGGGGGTGTGCTGCGCCTCGGGCGCCTCGGTGTTCGCGTAGGCGCTGGTGTCCCAGGTCTGCGTCTGCTGGGTGCTGATGTCGCCCCAGCCGGCGTCTTGCTGCTGTTCCCAGCCGGTGGTCTGCGTTCCGGCGGTGTCCCAGCTCTGGGCGTGGACGGAGGTGTCGGGGTTCCAGCCGCCGTCGGCGGGCTGTGCCCAGCCGGAGCCGGTGGCGGTGTCGTACGGTCCGGCCGTGTTCCAGGAGCCGGTGTCCGCGGCCGGGACGCCGCCCGGGTGGCCCCATGCCGAGGTGTCCCACTGGCCGGTCTGCCCGGTGTTGTAGCCGGTGAATTCCCAGGTCTGGGTCTGTCCGGTGACGCCCTGGTCCCAGCCGCCGTCGGTGAACTGGTTCCAGCCCGCCGTGTTGCCGCCCCAGGAGGCGTCGGGGGAGTGGCCCCAGCCGGAGGTGTCCCACTGCCCGGAGTCCTGGCCTTCGTAGCCGGGGTAGCCGTGCGGGGTGCCCTGCTGCTCGTACGACGTGTAGTGCCCGTAGGAGATGTCCTGAGCGGGACCGGCCGGGCCGGAGCCCGCCGACGGGTGACGGTCGTTCACCACCACTTCTCTTTCGCCTCGGGAGCAGGAGAATTAGCGGCGACTGTACCCGGCGGTTCGGGATGGCGACAATCTTCGTCACGTTTCAGGCGGTCCTGGGGCGGGCATTTGGCCGCCTTTCGGTGGACTGAACCCCGGGAAACCGATTTGACGTTCGAAGGTTGTTCGGTTTTCTGGCGGGTGGAATCGAGTTCCGTCCCCTCAAGGGTGAACGGACGGGGGTGCGCGGCGCCTTACGGGACCGGTCGCGGATCAGGCGACCGACGCCGCACCGGACGCCTCAGCTGCGGTTTCCTCCGCGATCAGGGCCTGACGGATGCCCGCCGCCACTGCCCAGTGCACCGGGAGCGCGAGATGGCCGACGCCGGTCACGCGGACATTGCGGGTGATCAGATCCGGGTGATCGATCCGCGCCGTCTCGACCGGCACCATTATCTGGTCCAAGTCGCTCCAGAAGCTGATGAAATGCGTCCGGCAATCGGGCGCGGGCGCGGCGAGTTCGGCTATGACATCCGAACCCGGGCGCATCTGCCGGACGAGGGGATGCGCGGACATCAAAGGCGCGACGCGGGTGCCCCCGTGCGGGGTGCCGAGCGTGACCAGCGTCCTCACCCGGGCGTCCCCGCCCAGGCGTTGGACGTAATAGCGCGCGATCAGTCCGCCGAGGCTGTGGCCCACGACGTCGATCTCCGCCCGGCCCGTCCGCGCGCAGAACTCCTCCACGTGCCGGGCCAGTAACTCGGCCGCGAGCCGGGCGTCGCAGGTCAGCGGGGAGTAATTCAGGGATTCGATCTGCTGCCAGCCGTTCCTGCGGAGGGAGCGGCGCAGCAGGACGAAGACGGAGCGGTTGTCGATGAAACCGTGGAGGAGAAGCACGGGCGGGTGGGGCGCGTGTTCTGTTTCCTGTTCTGTTCTGCCTTTTGCTCCCGATTCCGATTCGTCTTCGGGCGTGTCGTTGCGCCCTGTGGGTGGTGGGGGCAGTGGTGGCGGACGGCGCTCCTGCGTCAGGCCGGTGGGATAGAGCAGCGCGTGGCCCGTGAGGATCGCCAGCTCCAGCAGCGTGGACCTGACGAGCAGCGCCGAGGGGCGCAGCAGGGCGGAGAAGAGAGTGATCAAGCGCAGGGCCGCCATGGCCGACCTCCTGAACGGCACACAGAAGGCGGCTCTCTCCCCCCGTGCGCATTCACGGGCAGCTGTGCGCCACAGGCCGCATCACTGTGCCGCGCGGCTGTCGGCACACTGTTGCGGCGAGCTCGCCGCGGCTCCCCTCGCGACCGCCCGCGGTCCCGCCGCTCCGGTGACACGAGAGGCTCCAGGAGCCCTGGGATACGGAAGCGGGAGGGCGGTGCGTAGCGAACGTGTTGTCCCACGTGTGATTTCCCCCTCCCTCCCCACCGCGAAACGGCCGGGTGCGGGATGCTGGGGATAACGTTCGTTCACATCCCGCCCCCAGGGCGCGGGGAATCCTCTCGGCCGGTCGTCGGCGTCGTACTTGTCGTACTTGGAGGCAGTGATGGGAGTGACCGGTCCGATCCGTGTAGTGGTGGCCAAGCCGGGGCTCGACGGTCACGACCGCGGGGCCAAGGTCATCGCCCGGGCGTTGCGCGACGCGGGCATGGAGGTCATCTACACCGGCCTGCACCAGACGCCGGAGCAGATCGTGGACACCGCGATCCAGGAGGACGCCGACGCGATCGGCCTGTCCATCCTCTCCGGCGCGCACAACACGCTCTTCGCCAAGGTCATCGAGCTGCTGCGGGAGCGCGACGCGGAGGACATCAAGGTCTTCGGTGGCGGCATCATCCCCGAGGCGGACATCGCCCCGCTCAAGGAGCAGGGAGTGGCCGCGATCTTCACCCCGGGCGCGACGACGGCGTCGATCGTGGAGTGGGTCAACGAGAACGTCCGGGGGGCGGCGTAGCCGGCCGGGCACGGCGGCGGGCCGCGTCGCGCACCCGCGATTCCGGTCCGCCGCCTCATCCCGCCAACTCCGCGGCCATCACCGCGCGCAGGCGCAACGTACCGACGAGCCGCCGGAACGCCTCCGCCCAATAGCCGGCCGCACCGTCGGATTCGGATATGGAGAGCGGCTCGTCGGGCAGTGCCGTGAGTTCCTCCAGGCGGTCCGCCTGCGCCGGATCCAGACAGCGCTCGGCCAGGCCCATCACGCCGCTGAAGCTCCAGGGGTAGCCGCCCGCGTCGCGTGCGGCGTCGAGCGCGTCGACCAGGGCCGTGCCCAGCGGCCGCGCCCACGGCACCTCGCACACGCCCAGCAGCCGGAACGCCTCCGACAGCCCGTGCGCCGCGATGAACCGCGCCACCCACTCGGCCCGCTCCTCCGGCGGCAGCGCGGACAGCAGCTTCGCCGGGTCCCGCCAGGACGAGCCCTCCGGGGGCGCCGTCGGCGGGCCGAGCAGGACCCGTGACCACTCCGCGTCCCGCTGCCGGACGGCGGCCCGGCACCAGGCCGCGTGCAGTTCCGGCCGCCAGCCGTCGGCGACCGGCAGCGCCACGATCGCCTCGGCCCCACGGCCTCCGAACCGCTCGCGCCACATGGCCAGCGGGGCCGCCTCCACCACCTGGCTCAGCCACCACGACCGCTCGCCGCGGCCGGGCGGCGGCTTGGCGACGACGCCGTCCCGCTGCATGTCCCTGTCGCACTCGTGCGGCGCCTCGACCGCTATCCGGGCGGCACCGCCCGTGCGCTCCAGGGCCACGCACGTACGCGCCCGCTCCGCCATCCGCCCCGCGAGCGCGGAGTGGGGGAGATGCGCCAGCAGCTCCGCCGCCGTGGCGCGGACATTGCCGCTCCGGTCGGTCAGCGCGCGCTCCAGGAACGGCTCGTCGTCCGGGGAGAGCCCCTCGCGCAGCGAGTCCAGGAACATCAGCCGGTCCTCCGCCCGCTCCGTCCGCCAGGTCTCCGCCAGCAGCTCCCGGGCGGCCGCCGGGTCGCGGCGCCGCGCGGAGGCCAGGAGCGCCACCCGCTCGGCGAAGAGCCCCTCCTCCCACACCTTCCGGGCCTCGGCGGCGTCGGCCACGGTGTGGCTCGGCGCTGTGGCGGGTCCGGCACGGAGCGCGTACTTCCACTGCGGGTTGAGCCCGGCCAGCCACCGCGCCCGGGAGCCGCCGAACGTGAGCACCGCGGGCCGGAGATCCGTACGGGCGCGGGCCGCTTCCAGCAGTGCGGGCAGCAGGGCGGCGGGCGCTCGGTAGCCGTACCGGTTGGCGGCGGTCAGCCACTGCGGCAGCAGCTCCGTGAGATCGGGCGCGCCGATCCGCCTCCCCGCGCCGCTCCCGCCCCCGGAACGGTCGGCGAGCAGCAGGGCCAGCCGGCGCCGCGCGGCGGGCGGCAGCGCGGGCCGGGGGTCCTCGGGCGCGGGCTCCGGCCGTGGCCGAGCGGCGGCGGGCACGAGCCCCGCACGCCGCCGGACGGTGTGCAGGGCCGCGGCGTCCAGCAGGGCCATGGCGGCGTCCTGGCCGTCCCGCGGCCGCACGGGCGGAGTGCGCCGGGCGGTGCCGAGCAGGGCGGCGGAGACCAGATCGTCCCAGGTGGTGTTCATCAGGTTGCCCTTTCGCTGCGCGGTGCCGGCGGTTCGTCGTGAGAGCGCGCAACCGGAGGCGTTCGATCCGCTGCGCCCGGACCTCGGCGGGTGTCTCAGAGCTGTACGCATTCAGGGGCCCACGCGGACAACGGCGTGAAGCCCTGGTGGCCGCACTCGCCGAAGACCGTGACCGGCCGGCCGCCGGACAGCGCGGTGAGCCGCCACAGGCCGGAGCGGTCCCGGTGACGGGGGTGGACAGGGAGCGCCGAATCGCCGTCGGCGTCCGCCAGTTGCCAGCCCGCCTCCGGGCCCGGTATCGGGACCACGGCATCGAGGAGCACCGGCCAGGCATCGAGCCACGGGTCGTCGCGCAGGGCCTCGCCGTACGCCTCCAGCGCCCGTCGGACATCACCGCCCGGCGGGGGAGCGGGGCTGGGCTCCGAGGTCGCGTACCGGGTGCCCAGGGCGGCGCGCAGCGGTCGGGCCGCCGGGTAGTAGGCGAGGTCCGCGTCCAGCGAGAGGCCGGCGGGAAGCGACAACTCCGGTGGCCGGCCGCCCGCTCCGTACGAGAGGAGCAGCGCCATCCGGCCCGTGTTCCGGCCGCGGAGCCAGATCCGGCGGGTGATCAAGTGGCCGTCGTCGCTGTCCGACTGCGCCAGGACCAGCCAGTGGTCGCGGACGGGCGTGGCGGAAGCGAGCCGGGCCGTGGAATCCGCGGCGATGCCGACGCGCGTGCGCACCGTGGCGGCCAAGGGCTCGGGGAGACGGTCGAGGCGCAAGAATCCCTGGTTGAGCGTGTGCAGCAGCGCGCACTCCGCCAGCAGCCGCGACGCCCAGTCGCCGCCGGAAGCGCGCGTGGCCGCCAACTCCCGTACCCGCGCGGCCAGTCCGGGTGCCTGCGCGTCGACCATACGGGCCGCCGTCTCGTCCCACTGCCCGTACTCCGAGCCGTCGGCCGCGAGGCCGCCCCGCAGCAGGTCGCCGAGTCTCTGCTCCAACTCCCTCGCGCCTGCGGCCATGCGCCGCGACCGGCGCTCCGCTCTTCGCTGTGCCGCGTCGGTGTCCGTCGGTGCGGAAGGCGGTGCTCCGGACCCCGCTCGCCGCCGCCGGTCCAGCCACTGCCCGGCCCAGTCCGGCGGCCGGCCTTCCGGGACCGACTCCCCGTCCGCCGACCACAGCAGCAACAGCCCGAGCGCGTGCTCGCACGGGAACTCGCGGCTCGGGCACGAGCAGTGGAACGCGGGGCCGCCGGGGCCGTCGAGATCCACGACCGTCCGGCATGGCGGGCCGCCGCCCTCGCACTCCCCCCACACCGCGCCCGCGCCCCGCGCCCCCGCGCCCGACCACCGGCCCGGCACCGCGAGCCTGCCGCCCGCCATGCGTGACGGTGCGTCAGGGGTCAGCGTGAGCACCCGGTCCTCCGTCCAGCGTTCCCCCTGCGGATTCATGCCGCAAACGCTACGACCCCCCACTGACAATCGCCCTGACCTGCGGATTCCCGGCACCGGGGCCGATTGTCAGTGGTGTGGTGCAGGGTTGTTCACGTGACCCGGAACCGCACGACCGAGGGGGACTTGTGACCGTGCCCGGAATCGAGACCGAAGCGCTGCGCCCGCACGCCGAGGACGCCTTCGCGGGGGAGCTCAAGGCGCTCGCGGCCGCCGACGACAGGCCCCGTCCCGCCCGTTGGCGGCTGTCGCCGTGGGCCGTCGCCACCTACCTGCTCGGCGGCACCCTGCCCGACGGCACGGTGATCACCCCGAAGTACGTGGGCCCGCGCCGCGTCGTCGAGGTGGCCGTGACCACCCTCGCCACCGACCGCGCGCTCCTCCTGCTCGGCGTGCCCGGCACCGCCAAGACCTGGGTGTCCGAGCACCTGGCCGCCGCGGTCAGCGGCGACTCCACCCTGCTGGTGCAGGGCACGGCCGGCACCCCGGAGGAGGCCATCCGCTACGGCTGGAACTACGCCCGGCTCCTAGCCGAGGGCCCCAGCCGCGCCGCGCTCGTCCCCAGCCCCGTCATGCGCGCCATGGCCGCCGGCGCGATCGCCCGCGTCGAGG
Source organism: Streptomyces sp. NPDC020379 (assembly GCF_044387105.1). Classification (NCBI taxonomy): domain Bacteria; kingdom Bacillati; phylum Actinomycetota; class Actinomycetes; order Kitasatosporales; family Streptomycetaceae; genus Streptomyces; species Streptomyces sp. NPDC020379. The sequence continues at coordinate 123,639 of NZ_JBIRVR010000003.1, read as the reverse complement.
AGCTCACCCGCATCCCCGCCGACGTGCAGGACACGCTCATCACCGCGCTGTCCGAAAAGACGCTTCCCATCCCCGAGTTGGGGGAGGAGGTGCAGGCGGTGCGCGGGTTCAACCTGATCGCCACCGCCAACGACCGCGACCGCGGGGTCAACGAACTCTCCAGCGCCCTGCGCCGCCGCTTCAACACCGTCGTCCTGCCCCTGCCCGCCACCGCGGAGGCCGAGGCCGGCATCGTCGCCCGGCGCGTCGACCAGATCGGGCGCTCCCTCGACCTGCCCGCGGTCCCCGACGGCGCCGACGAGATCCGGCGCGTGGTCACCGTCTTCCGCGAGCTGCGCGACGGCGTCACCGCCGACGGCCGCACCAAGCTCAAATCCCCTTCGGGGACGCTCTCGACGGCCGAGGCGATCTCCGTCGTCACCGGCGGGCTCGCGCTCGCCGCCCACTTCGGTGACGGCGTGCTGCGCGCGAGCGACGTGGCCGCCGGGATCACGGCCGCCGTGATCCGCGACCCGGCGGCGGACCGCCTGGTCTGGCAGGAGTATCTGGAGGCGGTCGTCCGCGAACGGGACGGCTGGAAGGACTTCTACCGCGCGTGCCGGGAGGCCGCCGCATGACCGGGCCCGGCCCGGCCCTGCTGGGCATCCGCCACCACGGCCCCGGCTCCGCGCGGGCCGTCGGGGCCGCGCTCGACCGGTGCGGGCCGCGGGCCGTGCTGATCGAGGGGCCGCCCGAGGCCGAGCCGATCGTCCACCTCGCCGCCGACGAGGGCATGCGCCCGCCCGTCGCCCTCCTCGCCCACGCCGTCGACGACCCCGGGCGGTCCGTGTTCTGGCCGCTCGCGGCGTTCTCCCCGGAGTGGACCGCGATCCGCTGGGCCCTCGCCCACGGCGTCCCCGTCCGCTTCGTCGACCTGCCCGCGGCCCACACCCTCGCCCTGCGGGAGCAGGCCGGACCACCCGGCGGGGAAGGCCGGACGGAGCAGGCCGACCCGCTGGCCGTGCTCGCCGCGGCCGCCGGTCACGACGACCCCGAGCGGTGGTGGGAGGACGCGGTCGAGCACCGGAGCGGGTCCCGCGCGGATGACGCGCTCGCGCCGTTCCACGCCCTCGCCGAGGCGATGGCGGAGCTGCGGGCCGCCCACGGGGAGGGTCTCGGCCACGACGCCGCGCGCGAAGCGCACATGCGGCTGCGGATCAGGGAAGCGCGGCGGGAGTTCGGCGACGCGTTCGCCGTGGTCTGCGGCGCGTGGCACGTACCGGCGCTCGCGGAGAGGCGGACCGTCGCCGCGGACCGCGCGGAGCTCAAGGGCCTGCCCAGGGTCAAGGCCGGGCTCAGCTGGGTGCCCTGGACGCACCGGCGCCTCTCCCGCCACAGCGGTTACGGCGCGGGGATCGACGCTCCCGGCTGGTACGGCCACCTCTTCCACTCCCCCGACCGGCCCGTCGAGCGCTGGATGACCGAGGTCGCCCGGCTGCTGCGCGCCGAGGACCACCCGGTCTCCCCGGCCCACGTCATCGAGGCCGTACGGCTCGCCGACACCCTTGCCGCCCTGCGCGGCCGCCCGCTCGCCGGGCTCACCGAGACGCTCGACGCGGTCCGGGCCGTCATGTGCGACGGCTCCGACGTGCCCCTCGCCCTGGTGCGGGAGCGCCTCGTCATCGGCGACGACCTCGGCGAGGTGCCCGACGCCGCGCCCGCCACCCCCTTGCTGCGGGACCTGACCCGCCTTCAGCGCACCCTGCGGCTCAAGCCGGAGGCCACCGCCCGGGACCGCGAGCTCGACCTGCGCAAGGACACCGACGCCGCCCGCAGCCGGCTTCTCCACCGGCTGCGGCTCCTCGGCGTCGACTGGGGCGAGCCGGTGCCCTCCCGCGGTGGCACGGGCACCTTCCGGGAGACCTGGCGGCTGCGCTGGGACCCCGAGCTTTCCGTCCGGATCGCCGAGGCGGGCGCGTGGGGCACGACCGTGGAGGCCGCCGCGACGGCGAAGGCCGAGTCCCAGGCGGCCGGCACCCCGGCCCTCGCCGGGCTCACGTCCCTCGCCGAGCGGTGCCTGCTCGCGGGGCTGCCCGACGCCCTCCCCACCGTGATGCGCGTCCTCGCCGACCGCGCGGCGCTCGACGCGGACGTCGCGCACCTGGCCGCGGCCCTGCCCGCGCTGGTCCGCTCGCTGCGGTACGGCGACGTGCGCCGCACCGACACCGCTGCCCTCGGCGAGGTGGCCGCGGGCCTCGCCGAGCGGGTCTTCGTCGGCCTGCCCGCCGCCTGCCACGGCCTGGACACGGACGCGGCGGCGGACATGCGCGGCCACCTGGACGCGGTGCACCACGCGGTCGGCCTGCTCGCCGGTGCCCAGGCCCCGCCCGGCGGCGTACGCGAGCGCTGGTCCGCGGTGCTGCGGCTGCTCGCCGGGCGGGACGGCCTGCCCGGCGGGATCCGGGGGAGAGCCACGCGACTCCTCCTGGACGAGGGCCAGCTGACGGAGGACCGGGCCGCCCGGCTCATGGGGCTCGCGCTCTCGGGCGCGGCCGCACCGCTGGAGGCGGCGGCGTGGATCGAGGGATTCCTGGGCGCGGGCGACTCCGGCGGCATGCTGCTCGTCCACGACGAGCGGCTGCGCGCACTGGTGGATTCGTGGCTCGTGGCGGTGCCCGGCCGCGAGTTCACGGGGGTGCTGCCCCTGCTGCGGCGCACGTTCTCCGCGTACGGGGCGGGAGTGCGGCGGACGCTGGGCGAGCTGATCCGGCGGGGCACCGTGGCCGCTTCGCGGGACGTGCCGGGATTCGGGGCGGGGGCGGACGAGGAACGGGCGGCGGCCGTGGTGCCGGTGCTGCGCGTGCTGCTGGGGGTGGACGGCGGGGCGGCCGACCCGCTCTTTCCGGAAGCGGGTTCCCAGGCTCTGGATGTGGCCCCGCTCTTTCCGGAAGCGGGTTCCCAGGCTCTGGATGTGGCCCCGCTCTTTCCGGAAGCGGGTTCCCAGGCTCTGGATGTGGCCCCGCTCCTTCCGGAAGCGGGGCTCCAGGCCGCAGACGCTGCCCGGCCTCTCCCGTCGGACGTCGCCCGGTCGCTCCTCCCGGATGCCGGACGGGCGGATTCCGCTGCCCGGCCGCTCCCCTCGGCCACTGCCCGGCCGCTGTTCCCGGATGCCAGCCGGGCCGTTGCCTCCGCCCGGCCTCTCCTCCCGGACGCGGTCCGCGCCGGTCTCCCCGCCCGGCCCCTTCCCTCAGCCACCCGGCAGGCCGATGCCCCGCCCCCGGCCCCGCCGTCGTCCCCCGAGCGGCTCCGCCGCTGGCGGCTCGTGCTCGGGGACGACGGCCGCGGGAGCGGCCCCCCGCTCCGCGGCGCCGACATCGCGCTGGACCGCACGCTCGACGCTCTCTACGGGGACGCCGGCGGGAGCGCGGGGCTCGGGGCCTCCGTGCCGTACGCCGCCCGCTGGCTGGGGGACATCCGTACGTACTTCCCGGCGTCCGTCGTTCAGGTGATGCAGCGTGATGCCATCGACCGGCTCGGGCTGGCCGCGCTGCTGCTGGAGCCGGAGATGCTGGAGGCCGTGGCGGCGGACGTACGACTCGTCGGCACTCTGCTGTCTCTCGCCAAGGCCATGCCGGAGACGACGAAGGAGACTGCGCGGGTCGTTGTCCGCAAGGTCGTCCAGGAGCTGGAGGAGCGCCTGGCACAGCGGACCCGCGCGGTGGTCGGCGGCGCCCTGGACCGGTCGGCCCGCGTGGCGCGCCCCCGGCACCGGGACATCGACTGGGACCGCACCATCCGGGCCAACCTCAAGAACTACCTGCCCGCTCACCGCACCGTCGTCCCCGAGCGGCTCGTCGGCCACGGGCGGGCGGCGCGGGCGGTGCGCAAGGAGGTGATCCTCTGTGTCGACCAGTCCGGTTCGATGGCGGCCTCGGTCGTCCACGCCGCCGTGTTCGGCGCCGTCCTCGCCTCGACGCGGTCCCTCGACACCCGGCTCGTCGTCTTCGATACCGCGGTCGCCGACCTCACCGACCGGCTGGCCGACCCCGTCGACGTGCTCTTCGGCACCCAGCTCGGCGGCGGCACCGACATCAACCGGGCACTCGCCTACTGCCAGTCCCGGATCACCCGCCCGGCGGAGACCGTCGTCGTCCTCATCAGTGATCTCTACGAGGGTGGGATACGCCACGAGATGCTGCGGCGGGTCGCGGCGATGAAGGCGTCCGGAGTGGCGTTCGTGACGCTGCTCGCGCTGTCCGACGAGGGCGCCCCGGCGTACGACCGTGAGCACGCGGCGGCGCTGGCGGCCCTGGGCACGCCCGCTTTCGCCTGCACCCCGGACCTCTTCCCGGAGGTGATGGCCGCCGCGCTGGAGAAGCGCCCGCTGCCCGTCCCCGAGCCCTGACCGGAGGGGCCGCCGGGTGCGATCCGTGAGCGATCCGTGTGCGATCTGTGAGGGTAATCACGGCCGGAGTGTGACCTGCGATTTAGGGACCTCCGTCCCTCGGGGATAACCTGCGAGACGGACATGCCGCGTCAACGGTGAACGTGTGCCGCCCTCGTAAAAGATCGCGTCGTCACGCTGGCCTGCGGCACGCCCGCGCAGACACTGAACCGCGATATCCATGGAAAAGGGACGGACGCGCGTGGACCTGTTCGAGTACCAGGCGAGGGACCTCTTCGCCAAGCACGGTGTACCGGTGCTGGCCGGTGAAGTCATCGACACGCCTGAGGCGGCGCGCGAGGCCACTGAGCGGCTGGGCGGCAAGTCGGTCGTCAAGGCTCAGGTGAAGGTCGGCGGCCGCGGCAAGGCCGGCGGCGTGAAGCTGGCCGCCACGCCGGACGAGGCCGTCGCCCGCGCGACGGACATCCTCGGCATGGACATCAAGGGCCACACGGTCCACAAGGTGATGATCGCCGAGACCGCTCCCGAGATCCTCGAGGAGTACTACGTCTCGTACCTCCTCGACCGCACCAACCGCACCTTCCTGGCCATGGCCTCGGTGCAGGGCGGCATGGACATCGAGGAGGTCGCGGAGAAGACCCCCGAGGCCCTCGCGAAGGTCCCGGTCGACTCCAACGAGGGTGTGACCATCGAGAAGGCCCGCGAGATCGTCGCCCAGGCGAAGTTCCCGGCCGAGGTCGCCGAGAAGGTCGCCGAGGTCATGGTGACCCTGTGGAAGACCTTCGTCGCCGAGGACGCGCTCCTCGTCGAGGTCAACCCGCTGGCCAAGGTCGCGAACGGCGACGTGCTGGCCCTGGACGGCAAGGTCTCGCTCGACGAGAACGCCGACTTCCGCCAGCCGGAGCACGAGGCGCTCGAGGACAAGGCCGCGGCCAACCCCCTCGAGGCCGCCGCCAAGGCCAAGGGCCTCAACTACGTCAAGCTCGACGGCGAGGTCGGCATCATCGGCAACGGCGCGGGTCTCGTCATGAGCACCCTGGACGTCGTCGCGTACGCCGGTGAGAAGCACGGCAACGTCAAGCCGGCCAACTTCCTCGACATCGGTGGCGGCGCCTCCGCCGAGGTCATGGCCAACGGTCTTGAGATCATCCTCGGCGACTCGGACGTCAAGTCCGTCTTCGTCAACGTCTTCGGTGGCATCACCGCGTGCGACGAGGTCGCCAAGGGCATCGTCCAGGCCCTGGAGCTGCTGAAGGCCAAGGGCGAGGACGTCTCCAAGCCGCTGGTCGTCCGCCTCGACGGCAACAACGCGGAGCTGGGTCGCAAGATCCTGTCCGACGCCAACCACCCGCTGGTGCAGCGCGTGGACACCATGGACGGCGCGGCCGACAAGGCCGCCGAGCTGGCTGCGAAGTAAGGGACGAGGACTCCACAACCATGGCTATCTTCCTCACCAAGGACAGCAAGGTCATCGTCCAGGGGATGACCGGCGCCACGGGCATGAAGCACACCAAGCTCATGCTGGCCGACGGCACCAACATCGTCGGCGGCGTGAACCCGCGCAAGGCGGGCACGAGCGTCGACTTCGACGGCACCGAGGTGCCCGTCTTCGGCTCTGTCGCCGAGGCGATGGAGAAGACCGGTGCCAATGTCACCGTCGTCTTCGTGCCGCCGGCGTTCGCCAAGGCCGCCGTGGTCGAGGCGATCGACGCCGAGATCCCGCTGGCCGTCGTGATCACCGAGGGCATCGCCGTCCACGACTCCGCCGCCTTCTGGGCGTACGCGGGCTCGAAGGGCAACAAGACCCGGATCATCGGCCCGAACTGCCCCGGTCTCATCACCCCGGGCCAGTCCAACGCCGGCATCATCCCGGGCGACATCACCAAGCCCGGCCGCATCGGTCTGGTGTCCAAGTCGGGCACGCTGACCTACCAGATGATGTACGAGCTCCGTGACATCGGCTTCTCCTCGGCCGTCGGCATCGGTGGCGACCCGGTCATCGGCACCACGCACATCGACGCGCTCGCCGCGTTCGAGGCCGACCCCGACACCGACCTGATCGTCATGATCGGTGAGATCGGCGGCGACGCGGAGGAGCGGGCCGCGGACTTCATCAAGGCCAACGTCACCAAGCCGGTCGTCGGCTACGTGGCCGGCTTCACCGCGCCCGAGGGCAAGACGATGGGCCACGCCGGCGCGATCGTCTCCGGTTCGTCCGGCACCGCCCAGGCGAAGAAGGAGGCCCTCGAGGCCGCGGGCGTGAAGGTCGGCAAGACGCCGTCCGAGACCGCTCTGCTGGCGCGCGAGGCGCTGTCCGCCTGAGCCGTACGGTTCCACGGTGTGGGCCCGCGTCCCGGAAGGGGCGCGGGCCCACACCCGTTCCGGCGGGCCCGTCCGGGTGAAGCTGTCCACCCGTCAGGCTTAAAAGGTGCATAAGTGAATGCGGGCGACACGACGGCTATTTGCCCGCTACCCGTACGAAAGCCATCTTGTTGGCAGCATGGGGCCGTGACCCCTTTTGCCGATCACAGCCCGCAGTTGCCTTCGCGGAGCAGGTCCACCGCCGCGGGGCCACCTCCGATGGCGGGCGCGGTGTTCCTCGGCGGGATGGTCGCCGCGGGTCTCGGGCTCGGCGCGCTCGCCGTGGTCGTCCTCTCGCTCTGGATCTCCTCCCCCTACCCGGACAGCGGCCCCGCGACGGCCCTGCGCGTCGCCGCCGCCCTGTGGCTCCTCGCGCACGGCGCGCACCTCGTCCGCACCGAGACGCTCACCGGCGCCCCGGCGCCGATCGGCCTGACGCCCCTGCTCTTCACCGTGCTGCCCAGCTGGCTGCTCTACCGGGCGACCCGGCACGCGCTCGACCCGGTGGAGGACCAGCCGTCGGACGACGCGCCGGACGGCCCGGCGGGGGAGCCCGCCGCGGGACACGCCGTCCCGACCCCGCGCAAGGCGATCGCGGCCCTGCTCGGCGGCTACTTCTCCGTGGCCACGGCCGCCGCGCTCTACGCCTCCTCCGGCCCCCTCCCCGTCGATCCCCTGAGCGCCCTGCTGCACCTGCCGCTGTTCGCGGGCGTGGCCGTGGGCGGGGGCGCGTGGGCGGCGGCGGGCTTCCCCGGCATGACACCCCCGCCCTTCGCGCGCCGGGCGCTTGAGGGGCTCCCCAGGGGCGTACGGCGCTGGTTCACGCGCCCCCGGCTGACGGAGGTCGTACGGACCGGGGCCGTCGGCACCGGCGCGCTGCTCGGTGGCGGCGCGCTGCTGCTCGCGGGCTCGCTCGTGCTGCACGTGACCGTGGCCCAGCAGTCGCTCCTCCAGATGACCTTCGCGTGGTCCGGCCGCGTCGCCGTGCTGCTGCTGTGCGTGGCGCTGCTGCCGAACGCGGTCGTGTGGGCGGCGGCGTACGGGCTGGGGCCGGGGTTCATGGTTGGCGTGGACGGCGTCGTCGGCCCGCTCGGGGTGGCCGGCTATCCGCTGCTGCCCCGCTTCCCGCTCTTCGCGGCCCTGCCGCCGCCGGGCCCCTCCGGCCCGGCGGCGCTGGCGTTCGCGTCGGCGCTGTCGGCCGGCGCGGGGGCGGCGATCGCGTACGCGACCGTCCCCCGGGAGCCGAAGGCCCTGCGCCGCTCGAAGGCCGGCCGCACGGCCGCGACCGCGGCGCTGGGCGGGGTGCTCTGCGCGGTGCTGATGTCCGTCCTGTCCTACGTGGCGTCCGGCCCGCTCGGCGAGGACACGCTCACCGACTTCGGCCCGCCCTGGTGGCTCGTGGGCGGCGCGGCGCTGGTCTGGACGACGACCCTCGGCGTACCGGGCGCGCTGATCCTGCGCTGGGTCCGCCGCCGGGCCCGTCCGAAGCCGGCGCCGCGCGCGGTGGTCGCGACGACGACCGCACCGCGTCGCCCGCGCCGCCCGGAGCTCGTACCGACGTGGTGCAAGGGACCCGTGGCGGCGCTCGGCCTCGTCCCGCCGGGTTCCGGCGAGCCGACACCGTCACCGGAGCCGGTGGCCGGACCGGTCGCGCGGTCGCGCCGGGTCCCGGGCGGGGCGGTGGTACGGGCGGCGGGGGCGTGGCTGGGGTTCGCGGCGCCTGCGGAGGAGGTTCCCGCCCCGGAGGAGACGGTCACCGAGGCTCTCGCCCCTGCCACGGAGATGCCGGCCGGTGGGGCCTTGGAGGGGCCCGAGCCCCCGCGGGAGCCGGTGGAGCGTGCGGCCGCGCGGCGGGAGGCGTCAGCGGCCCGCGGGGCCGCGAGGCGCGAACGGCGGCGTGGGGGGCGGGGCCGTCGTGAGGGCGCGGAGGCTCGTGAGCCCGGGGGGTGCGAGCCCGGGGTGCGCGAGGCCGAGGGCCGTGAGGCCGAGACGGAGGTTCCGGAGCCTGGGGCTCATGAGGGGCGGGAGTCCGGAGCGCCCGCGGCTGAGCCCGACGTGTGCGAGCCCGTCGTCGACGAGAGCCAGGCCGTGGAGGAACTGCCGGTCCGGGCCGGGCTGTCGCCCGCTCCTCTGGGCCTGCCGCTGCCCGGTCCTGCCGTCCGGCAGCGGGCGGGGGACACGCTCCTGGACGCCGTACGCGAGCCGAAGTGGTCGCGGGCGCGCGGGTGGTGGTGGCGGGCCACGGCGAAAAGGGGGCGGGGGAGGCATGCGGCCGCCGCCGCACCGGGCGGGGTGCCCGGCGGAGTGGAGGCGGGGGTGCCGGTGGAGGGGGTGGTCGTGGGGGCCTGCGACTCGGCGGGGGTGGCGGCTTGGCACGAGACGGGGGCGCGGCGGGTTCGGTGGGCGGCGTTGCGGGAATCGGGGGGTGGGCTGGTGCCGGAGTTCGAGCCGCGGGATGTGAGCCGGCCGTCTGAAGGGCCGTGATCTCTTGTTCCCCACCCCGCCCCTTCCCGAACCGGGGCACGCGCCCCAGACCCCCGCAGCGTGGCGCGCCCCGGAACTGGGGCTGCCGCCCCAGACCCCGCGACACGGCTTCGCCGCGTTGTCCTCGAACTCCCCCAGCTACCTCCCCCCAGACTCCGTCCGGGGGCGCCCCCAGAGGTGCCCCCAACGGGCTGAAAGAAAAAGACAGGCGCGCCCTGACACCAACGAGCACCCCGGGCGGGCCGAAAAGGCGGGCACACCCCACCACCCCGCACTCGCTCTCCGGTGGGAGGGGGTGGGGCTGGAGGGTGGGGTTCTGGAACGCGGTGCGACATCACGGCACGCCATACGAGTCAGGGTGCCCGCACCGCGTTCCAGGTCCCCAGCCCGGAAGACCCACCCCCGGCACCCACCACAACCCCAGCCCGGCCGGCGCTTGAGGCGGCCCGCCGCAGGCGCAGACAACCCGCACAAGGCGACGCCGAGCCCGCCGAACCCCAGGCCGGTCGGCGCTTGAGGCCGCCCGAATCGCAACCCCACACAACCCGCGCCCGGAACTCAGTCCTGCGCCCCCAACAACGGCCGCAACTCCTTCGGCAGATGCGACTCACAAGCCTGCCGCGAAGACTGCGTCAGCGCATCGTCCACGCACGTGTAGTAGTCCTTGTAAACGATCTGGAAGGCGAACGTCGCCGCCACGATCGCTAGGGACAGGCCGCCCATGACCAGGCCGCTCACGGCCGCCGTGGTCTGGGGGCGGGCAGCGCCGGGCGCGGGCGGTGGCGGGGGTGGGATGTCCGGGTCCGTGCGCTGTTTCTGCTGCGGCTTCGCGCGCAGGGAGCTGATGGCCCAGTAGACGGAGAGCGCGCCGAGAAGCAGCGCCACCTGCGGGATGCTGAAGAGGGCGAAGAAGAAGCCCCACAGGCCGGCCAGCAGGGCGTAGCGCGCGCGGCGCTGGGCCGGGTCGGTCGGGTCCCAGCGGAGGCCGCCGCCGGCGCCACCGCTCGGGGGGCTCGAAGGGCGCTGGCCTCCGAAGCCGCCGCCGTGGGGGCCGGGCTGCCGGCTGCTCCACTGGCTGCCCCAGGCCGGAGGCTTCTCACCGTCAGAGCCGTCAGCGCCGTCGCCGTCCTCACCGCGCCCCTCGGGCCGCTCGCGCGGCTCCCAGGGCCGGTCCGGCCGGTCCTCCGGCGGGGGCGCGAACGGATTGTCCTGCTGATCACCCGATGGCTGATCACCCGATGGCTGATCACCTGACGACGAGGAAGGCGAAGGCGAGGACGAAGACGACGGCGGCCGCTTCTCCAGGGACGGCCGCCCGTCCGGGGACGGCGACGAGGAGCGCTCGTGCGCCATGCGGGCGTTCCCTGTCGCCGCCCCCCGGGAATCCCCGAAGGCTTCGGAGGGCTCGGTGGACAGCGGGAAGCGGTGAGCCGCGTGGAGGCGTCGGTCCGGCATGTGGAGTGTGTCTTCCCCTTGTGTCGTCGTCCTGTACGTCGCAGGCGTGCCCCGCACGCCATGACGTACTGCACACCGAACGTACGGCGTCGCGCTCGGATTCCATGCGCGTGGCCCGCGCTTTCCGTGCGCTGCTTCCAGACGCTACCTCCCGCGCGTGCCCCCGTCCCGTGGGGGCCGTTCCGCGTGCCGGTATCGTTGCTGGCGGTCGGCGGCTTCGTAGAGTCCCCCGTATTCGGGGACCCCTCCGGCTTGTACGACCATACAAACCGCACCACCCGCGAGAAAGGGCCCCACCGTGGCCTCCCCGCCTCCCGCGCTTCCCGCCCGGCTCGTCGTGCTGGTCTCCGGCTCGGGCACCAATCTGCAGGCCCTGCTCGACGCGATCGCCGCCGACCCGGAGGGCTACGGCGCGCGGATCGTGGCCGTGGGCGCCGACCGGGACGGCATCGCCGGCCTCGAGCGCGCCGAGCGCGCCGGGCTGCCGACCTTCGTCTGCCGGGTGAAGGACCACCCGACGCGTGACGCCTGGGACCGGGCGCTGACCGAGGTGACGGCGGCGTACGCGCCGGACCTCGTGGTCTCCGCCGGTTTCATGAAGATCGTGGGCAAGGAGTTCCTGGCCCGCTTCGGGGGGCGGATCGTCAATACGCACCCCGCCCTGCTGCCCAGCTTCCCCGGTGCCCACGGCGTGCGCGACGCGCTCGCGTACGGCGCGAAGGTGACCGGGTGCACCGTCCACTTCGTCGACGACGGCGTCGACACCGGCCCGATCATCGCCCAGGGTGTGGTCGAGGTCCGGGACGAGGACGACGAATCCGCGCTGCACGAGCGCATCAAGGAAGTCGAGCGAGCGCTGCTCGTCGATGTCGTGGGGCGTCTGGCCCACAACGGCTACCGCATAGAGGGACGAAAGGTAAGAATCCCGTGACCGCCGAAGACACCAACGGTACGAACGGCGCGAGGCGGCCCATCCGCCGCGCGCTGGTCAGCGTCTACGACAAGACGGGGCTCGAGGAGCTGGCCCAGGGGCTGCACGCGGCCGGCGTCCAGCTCGTCTCGACCGGTTCGACGGCCGCGCGGATCGCCGCCGCGGGCGTCCCGGTCACCAAGGTCGAGGAGCTGACGGGCTTCCCCGAGTGCCTGGACGGCCGGGTGAAGACCCTCCACCCCCGCGTCCACGCGGGCATCCTCGCCGACCAGCGGCTCGCCTCGCACCGCGAGCAGCTCGCCGAGCTGGGCGTGGAGCCCTTCGAGCTCGTGATCGTCAACCTCTACCCCTTCAAGGAGACGGTCGCCTCCGGCGCCTCGCCCGACGAGTGCGTGGAGCAGATCGACATCGGCGGCCCCTCGATGGTCCGCGCCGCCGCCAAGAACCACCCCTCCGTCGCCGTCGTGGTCAACCCCGGCCGCTATGCCGGCGTGCTCGACGCCGTGCGCGCGGGCGGGTTCGACCTGACCGCCCGCAAGCGGCTCGCGGCCGAGGCGTTCCAGCACACGGCCGCGTACGACGTGGCGGTGGCCAGCTGGTTCGCCGACGGTTACGCGGCCGACGAGGGCCCCTGGCCGGACTTCGCCGGTGTCGTCCTCAGCCGCAAGCAGGTCCTGCGCTACGGCGAGAACCCGCACCAGCCCGCCGCGCTCTACACCGACGGCACGGGCACCGGTCTCGCGGTCGCCGAGCAGCTGCACGGCAAGGAGATGTCGTACAACAACTACGTCGACACCGAGGCCGCGCGCCGGGCGGCGTACGACCATGACGAGCCCTGTGTCGCGATCATCAAGCACGCCAACCCCTGCGGCATCGCGGTCGGTTCGGACGTCGCCGAGGCGCACCGCAAGGCGCACGCCTGTGACTCGCTCTCCGCGTTCGGCGGTGTGATCGCCGTCAACCGCCCGGTGTCCGTGGAGCTGGCGGAGCAGGTCGCGGAGATCTTCACCGAGGTCATCGTCGCGCCCGGTTACGAGGACGGCGCGGTCGAGGTGCTGGCCCGCAAGAAGAACATCCGCGTGCTGAGCTGCCCCGACGCCCCCGGCGCGGTCGGCGAGTACCGGCCGATCGAGGGCGGCGCGCTCGTCCAGGCCAAGGACCGCCTCCAGGCGGAGGGCGACGACCCCGCCAACTGGACGCTCGCCACGGGCGAGGCGCTCCCCGCCGACGAGCTGGCCGAGCTGGCCTTCGCCTGGCGCGCGTGCCGCGCGGTGAAGTCCAACGCGATCCTGCTGGCCAAGGGCGGTGCCACGGTCGGCGTCGGTATGGGCCAGGTCAACCGCGTCGACTCGGCGAAGCTCGCGGTGCGGCGCGCGGGCGAGGAGCGCGCCGCGGGTTCGTACGCCGCCTCCGACGCCTTCTTCCCCTTCCCGGACGGCCTGGAGGTCCTCCTGGAGGCGGGCGTCAAGGCCGTGGTCCAGCCGGGCGGTTCGGTCCGTGACGAGCAGGTCGTCCAGGCCGCGAAGGCGGCGGGCGTGACGATGTACCTCACGGGCACGCGTCACTTCTTCCACTGATACCGCTGATACGACTGGATACCGCTGATACGACGAGGCCGCACCCCGGAACCCCGGGGCGCGGCCTCGTGCTGCCGTGACCGGCCGGTCACTTGACCCGGACGACCACCGTGCTGACGATCTTGTCGGCGAAGGTCTGCTTCTTCTCGTCCCACAGCGGCCACAGGTAGCCGAGGTAGAAGAAGCCGTCGACGATGTGGCAGAGGTTGCGGACGAAGGCCATGCCGAAGCCGGTCGGCATGCCGTCGCGCTCGCGCAGGACACTGATGCCGACGATCTTCTTGCCCAGCGACTGGCCGGTCTTGCCCTGGCGGTAGAGCATCCAGAGGCCGAGCACGAAGCCCATGACGACGCCCAGGAGCACCAGGATCACGCCCGCCATCGGCGAGCTCGTGCTCCGCGTGCACAGCCCCTGGTCGGCGCTGAACTGCGAACAGCTGCTGTCGGCCTGCGAGGAGACCGTCATGACCATGCCGACGATGAACAGGATCATCGGGACCGCGCCGCTGATCAGGCCGTCGAGCAGCGAGGCGCCCACGCGCGAGCCCCAGCCGGCGAGCGGCGGGCGCTGCGTGCCGTACGGGTCCTGGCCGGGGTAGCCGTAGCCGCCGCCCGGGTACTGCTGCCCCGGGTAGGGCTGCTGGCCCGGATAGGGCTGGCCGGGGTAGGGCTGGCCCGGGTACGGCTGCTGCGGGATCTGCCCGTAGGGCTGGCCCGGCTGCTGCTGGGGGTAGGACGGGTACGGTCCGGGCGGGTTCGGGTGGGTCACCTGGGGTCCTTCGAGCGGTGGTGCCGGGCTTGTCGCATGGGGACTGCCGCGGTGTCCGCCGCGGCGCGGATCATCGTAGGCACAGCGAACGCGTGATATACGGCGCGCCTGCGGACGTGACCTGATTGGAACGAGCGCCGGTCCATCCGGGAGTATGGGTGCCATGACCGCCCAGATTCTCGATGGCAAGGCCACCGCAGCCGCGATCAAGTCCGAACTCGCCACTCGCGTGGAAGCGCTGAAGGCCCGGGGCGTCACGCCCGGTCTCGGCACCCTCCTCGTCGGTGACGACCCCGGCAGCAAGTGGTACGTGGCCGGCAAGCACCGCGACTGCGCCCAGGTCGGCATCGCGTCGATCCAGCGCGAACTGCCCGACACCGCCACGCAGGAGGAGATCGAGGCGGTCGTACGCGAGCTCAACGACAACCCGGAGTGCACGGGCTACATCGTCCAACTCCCGCTCCCCAAGGGCATCGACACCAACCGCGTGCTGGAGCTGATGGACCCGGCCAAGGACGCGGACGGCCTGCACCCGATGAGCCTCGGCCGCCTCGTGCTGGGCGAGACCGGCCCGCTGCCCTGCACCCCCCACGGCATCATCGAGCTGCTCCGCCACCACAAGGTGGAGATCAACGGTGCGCACGTCGTGGTCGTCGGCCGTGGCATCACCGTGGGCCGCTCCATCGGGCTGCTGCTGACCCGCCGCTCCGAGAACGCCACCGTCACCCTCTGCCACACCGGCACCCGTGACCTGTCGGCCCAGCTGCGCCAGGCGGACATCATCGTCGCCGCGGCCGGCGTCGGACACCTGATCAAGCCGGAGGACGTCAAGCCGGGGGCCGCGGTGCTCGACGTGGGCGTCAGCCGGGACGGCGAGGGCAAGATCATGGGCGATGTGGACCCGGGTGTCTCCGAGGTCGCGGCCTGGATCTCCCCGAACCCCGGTGGCGTCGGCCCGATGACCCGCGCGCTGCTGCTGGTCAACGTCGTGGAGGCCGCCGAGCGCGCCGCCGGAATCGGCAATGCGGGCTGAGATGGGCGCCGCCCCCGGCAAGTCGCGCCGCTTCCAGCTCACCCGGGACACGGCCCGCCCCGAGGGGGGCGGGCGCGCGGCCCCCGGCGACGCGCCCGCGCCCGCGCGCCAGTGGCCGCTGCTCGCCGTGCTGGGGCTGACGGGCCTGGGCCTGCTGCTCGTCGCGTTCGACGTCTTCCGGGTCGGGACGCTGCTGATCGGCGTGGCGATGATCGGCGGCGCGGTGCTGCGCTGGACGCTGCCGTCGGTGGGCATGCTGGCCGTGCGCTCGCGGTTCACCGACATCGTCACGTACGGCGGGCTGGGCGCGGTGATCGTCCTGCTCACGCTGATGGCGCAGCCGCACGCGTGGGTGAAGATCCCGTTCCTGGAGGACGTCCTGCACTTCACGGTCTGAGCGGCTGTCCGTGGCCGGCCGCGGGGCGTTCTGTTCCCGCGCCAACGCCGCGCGGCGGTGTCCTCAATCGCCGGACGGGCTCGGTGTGCCGCACGTGATCGTCCGCCTGCCGCACACTGAGCCCGTCCGGCGATTGAGGACACCGCCCGGAGGGCGTTCCCACCGCGGACGGCGACGATGCCGCGCCCGAATGGAACGAGCCGCACCCGGCGGAAAGCGCGCGCGTGGGGTACGTGACTGTCCGACCGCGCGGGACGAAGATCTCCCCATGGCCAAGATCAAGGTTGCCAACCCCGTCGTCGAGCTCGACGGCGACGAGATGACCCGCATCATCTGGTCCTTCATCAAGGACAAGCTGATCCTTCCCTACCTCGACATCGAGCTGAAGCACTTCGACCTGGGGATCGAGCACCGCGACGCCACCAGCGACCAGGTGACCGTCGACGCCGCCAAGGCCATCCAGGAGCACGGCGTCGGCGTGAAGTGCGCGACGATCACGCCGGACGAGGCACGGGTCGAGGAGTTCGGCCTCAAGGCGATGTACCCCTCGCCCAACGGCACGATCCGCAACATCCTCGGCGGGGTGATCTTCCGCGAGCCGATCATCATGGCGAACGTGCCGCGGCTGGTGCCGGGCTGGACCGAGCCGATCGTCGTCGGCCGCCACGCCTTCGGCGACCAGTACCGCGCGACCGACCTGAAGATCCCCGGCCCCGGCACCCTCACCATGACCTTCACCCCGAAGGACGGCTCCGAGCCGGTCGAGGTGGAGGTGCACGACTTCCCGGGCCCGGGGGTGGCGCTCGGGATGTACAACCACGACGACTCGATCCGCGACTTCGCGCGCGCCTCGTTCCGCTACGGCCTGGCCCGCCGCTACCCCGTCTATCTCTCGACGAAGAACACCATCCTGAAGAAGTACGACGGGCGGTTCAAGGAGCTCTTCCAGGAGGTCTTCGACGCGGAGTTCCGGGCGGAGTTCGAGCGGGCGGGGCTCACCTACGAGCACCGGCTGATCGACGACATGGTCGCCGCCGCGCTGAAGTGGCCGGGCGGCTACGTCTGGGCCTGCAAGAACTACGACGGCGACGTGCAGTCCGACATCGTCGCGCAGGGCTTCGGCTCGCTGGGCCTGATGACCTCGGTCCTGATGTCGCCCGACGGCCGCACCCTGGAGGCCGAGGCCGCGCACGGCACGGTGACCCGGCACTACCGCCGGCACCAGCAGGGCAAGCCGACCTCGACCAACCCGGTCGCCTCGGTCTTCGCCTGGACCCGCGCCCTCGCCCACCGTGGCAGGCTCGACGGCACCCCCGAGGTCACCGCCTTCGCGGAGGAGCTGGAGCGGGTCTGTGTCGAGACCGTCGAGAGCGGCCGGATGACCAAGGACCTGGCGATGCTGATCTCCAAGGACACCCCCTGGCTGACCACGGAGCAGTTCCTGGACGCGCTGGACGAGAAGCTCGGGGAGCGGATGGCCGCCCGCTGAACGCCCCTTGCGCGAGGAGGCGGTCCGCACCACCCTGGCCGGGTGCCGCGGACCGCCTCCTGCCGGGTGAGCGGCCACGGTGCCCCCTCTTCCACCCCCGTGGGAAAACGGGACACCGCCCGAGATGAGAATCGTGATCGGAACGGAGCCGAGCAAGATCTTCAAGCCTGCTGTGGCCGGGAAGTGACGGTTCTGGGACGAGGTCCCTGTTCCGTACCAGTTGCGCCCCCGGCGCGGCAAGGGTGCATATCGTCCGGCTGATCACCCCAAATGCCACCGTGCGCCCCCGGGTTGGGAACTGCCATGCTGGTGTGTGGCATCCCCTTGGGTAGCCGGCACCGGGACCGCGGGGGACAACCGTACGCATCGGGGGAACAGGGGGACGACAATGCCTCGCTGGAGGGCGCTACCGGAAGAACTCGACCCACAGGTCGGCGAATTCACCGAACAGCTGCGCAGACTCGTCGAACGCAGCGGACTGGGCCTAGGTGCCGTGGCCGACCGCACCGGCTACAGCAAGACGTCCTGGGAGCGGTATCTGAACGGGCGGCTGCTGCCGCCGCTCGGCGCCGCCGAGGCCCTCGCCGAGGTGACGGGCGCCGACGTCGGGCATCTGAGCACCATGTGGGAGCTGGCCGAACGGGCCTGGAGCCGCGCCGAGCTGCGGCACGATGTGACGATGGAGGCCGTCCGGGTCGCCCAGGCGCGGGCCGCGCTGGGCGAGTTCGGCCCGCCGGCGCGGTCGGCGCAGCAGCAGCCGCCGCAGCCGCCGCTCTGCTGTGAGGCCCCGGAGGCGCGCGGCACGTCCGCCCCGTCCGTGCCGCGCTCGCCCCGGCCGCCCGACTACCGCGCCAAGGCCATCCCCGTCGGGCAGCGCCCGCGCCGCCGGGCCGCGCTCTTCGTCACCGGCGTCGTGGGCGCCCTCCTCGTCGTCGCCGCTGCCGCGCTGCTGCTCGGCACGGGCGGCGGCACACACAAGGGTGCGGAGGCGCCGCCCGCCGCTTCGCCCGCCGCCGGCGCTTCCGCGGACCTGCCGACCGGGGTGAAGTGCGCCGGTGACAGCTGCGCGGGCAAGGACCCCGAGGCGATGGGCTGCGGCGGCGCCCGCGCGACGACGGCCGGCTCGGCGACGGTCGGCACGTCGTACGTCGAGGTGCGCTACAGCGAGGTCTGCCGGGCGGCGTGGGGCCGCATCACCCAGGCCGCGAGCGGTGACGCCATCCGCATAAACTCCCGCCCGACGGCCTCGGCCCCGGCCCGCACGGAGGCCGGCCGCGTCGGCGCCACGCCCGGCCACACGGCCGACGGCTACACCCCCATGGTGACGGTCTCGGCCCCGGACCAGGCGACGGCGTGCGCGACGCTTCTGACGGGCTCGAAGGGGTGCACGAAGCCGCAGCGCTAGCCGCGCGGGTGTGGTGTGCCCTTGGGCTCCGCCCTCTGCGGGGCTCCGTCCCCCGGCTTCCCTCCTGGGCTCCGCCCTGCTCCCGTTCACGAGCGTCGGCTCACGCGGGTGTTTTGACTGCCGGATGCATCGGCTGACGCGGGTCCTCGGAGCCGGACGGGCTGTGGGTGTCCCGGCGCTGCCGGGTGCGTCGGCTGACGCGCAGCGCCTGCGGCGCAGGTCCTCAAACGCCGGACGGGCTGGAGGGGGTGAGCGTGAGATGTCGCCTGGCAGAGGGGGGAGGGCGAGGCCCGCGCTGGGCCTGCCGTTCGTGGCTGGATCCCTGCGGCTGCCGCCTACGCGTACCCCGTCCGAGGCCGGAGGCGCCGCGCGTCAGTGGACGCACTGCCGCAGCCGGTCGGCCGCCCGCATCCTTTCGAGCCCGTCCGGTTCCGAGGATCCACTCCGCGTGGGTGGCAGCCTGAGAGCCTGGACGTGGCCCGGCTACCCGCACCCTTCAGCCCGTCCGGCGTTTGAGGACAGCGCCGCAGGCGCTGCGCGTCAGCCGAGGCATCCGGCAGTCGGGGCACCCGCAGGCCGTCCGGCTCTAGGGTCGGCTGTGCGTGAGCCGACGTACCCGGTAGTCGGGATACCCATAGCCCGTCCGGCTCTGAGGACCCGCTGCGCGTAGTCGAAGCACCCGGGTCAGGTTGCAGACTGACGGTCCGCGCCCTTCCAGCCCGTCCGGCGTTTGAGGACAGCGCCGGAGGCGCTGCGCGTGAGCCGACGCACCCGGCAGTCCGGACACCCCCCAGCCCCTCCGGCTCCAGGACCCGCTGGGCGTCAGCCGAGCACTCGGGTCAGGTTGCAGACCGGCGGTCCGCGCCCTTCCAGCCCGTCCGGCGTTTGAGGACCTGCGCCGCAGGCGCTGCGCGTCAGCCGACGTATCCGGCAGTCGGGACACCCCCAGCCCGTCCGGCTCCAGGATCGGCTGCGCGTGAGCTGACGCACCCGGCAGTCGGGACACCCCACAAGCCCGTCCGGCTCCGAGGACCCGCGTCAGCCGACGCACCCGGCAGCCGGGACACCCCCAGCCCGTCCGGCTCCAGGACCCGGTGCAATGAGTCGCGTTCCACACCCACCCCGGCGTTCCCCCGCCGTCGCGTCGGATAGCCTGACGCCGGATCTCTTGACACCGAGAGAGATCCCCACAAATGGGCAGGGACACCCAACCCCAGTTCGCAGCAGGAGATCGCCATGACCCGCACTCCCGTCAATGTCACCGTCACCGGCGCGGCCGGTCAGATCGGCTACGCGCTGCTCTTCCGCATCGCCTCCGGCCAGCTGCTCGGCGCGGACGTGCCGGTCAAGCTCCGTCTGCTGGAGATCCCGCAGGGCCTCAAGGCCGCCGAGGGCACCGCCATGGAGCTCGACGACTGTGCCTTCCCGCTGCTGCGCGGCATCGACATCACGGACGACCCGAACGTCGCGTTCGCCGGTGCGAACGTCGCGCTGCTGGTCGGCGCCCGCCCGCGTACCAAGGGCATGGAGCGCGGTGACCTGCTGGAGGCCAACGGCGGCATCTTCAAGCCGCAGGGCAAGGCCATCAACGACCACGCCGCGGACGACATCAAGGTCCTCGTCGTCGGCAACCCGGCCAACACCAACGCCCTGATTGCCCAGGCCGCCGCGCCGGACGTCCCGGCGGAGCGCTTCACCGCGATGACGCGCCTGGACCACAACCGCGCGATCTCGCAGCTGGCGCAGAAGACCGGCACCCCGGTCTCCGAGATCAAGAAGCTGACGATCTGGGGCAACCACTCCGCCACCCAGTACCCGGACATCTTCCACGCCGAGGTCGCCGGCAAGAACGCCGCCGAGGTCGTGAACGACCAGGCGTGGCTGGCCGACACCTTCATCCCGACCGTCGCCAAGCGCGGTGCCGCGATCATCGAGGCCCGTGGCGCCTCGTCGGCCGCCTCCGCCGCCAACGCCGCGATCGACCACGTGCACACCTGGGTCAACGGCACCGCCGCCGGCGACTGGACCTCGATGGGTATCCCGTCGGACGGCTCCTACGGCGTGCCCGAGGGCATCATCTCCTCCTTCCCGGTCACCACGAAGAACGGCACGTACGAGATCGTCCAGGGCCTGGAGATCAACGAGTTCTCCCGCACCCGCATCGACGCCTCCGTGCAGGAGCTCGTGGAGGAGCGCGACGCGGTGCGCGCCCTCGGCCTCATCTGATCGACCCTTTTCGTACGGGCGTTCAGACGTACGCCTGTACGCGTCGAATTCCGGCCCGCCATTCGTTCCCCGACGGGGACGGTGGCGGGCCGTTCGGCATATTCTGAGTTCTCCGAAAGAGTGTCAACTCCTGCTCAAGAGCAGGTGAGTTCGACAATCGGGGGACGTATGTCAACTCCTGTTGGACGTGAGTCCCGCACAGAGGCCACGAGACTTCTCTGCGCGGGCGCCTACCTGGACATCGGATTCCGCCGCCGGGTCATCGAAGAGCTGGTGGAGCACGAGGAGCGCCCGATAGCGCCCTCGCTCGGTGTCGATATCGTGCCGGTGCTCGCGCACGCGCTGCGCGCCCGCGCACAGGACGCGCAGACGGCGCTGTGGCTCCTTCTGCTCTGGGGCCTGTTCATCGGCATCGAGGTCGGCACCGCCGACGATGCCGTCGACCCCGGCGTCGGCATGGGCTTTCCGCTGTGGGCCCTGCTGTACGCGGTGGTCTGTTTCGTGCAGTGGTGGGTCGCTGCCGCCGGTGGGCGCGGTTCGTCCGTGTACGTGGTCGACAAGCGCACCATGCGCGAGGCGATGAAGGGGCAGGTGCGGGTCCTGATACCCGCGGTCCCGGTGGTCCTCGCGCTCGCCTACTGGGCGTACGCGCTGCTGCGGCTCTGCACCGGCTCGGGCAGCTGGATCTCGATCGTCTTCCCGCTGCTGCTGGCCCTCCCCGTCTGGGCGCACCGTACGCGCGTCGCGGACGTGATGCGCGCCGAGCTGAGCCGTCAGGAGTTCGCGCGGCGCGACCGGGCGTTCCCGTCCACCGAACACCACCGGCGGATCGCCAAGGCCATCGACCGCGAGCAGTACGCGGGGCTGACCATCTACGACTCGGGCCGCCCGTTCCTCGGCATGGGGCGGCCGTACGAGCCCTGGTCGCTCGCCCTGGAGCTCAAGCGGCGCCCGGAGGCCGGCCAGGAGCCCACGGGCCCGGCGCCCTTCACCGCCCGTACGGTCGTCGAGCTGATCCGGCCCCGGCTGGAGGCGCTGCGGGAGAGCGCCGCGCAGACCAGCCGGGACCGGCTGAAGGATCTGGAGATCGAGGAGTTCGTCTATCTCCCGGTGGGCCCGCCGCGACCGGAGGTGGACTACGGGGGCGGCACCGTCCTGCGGCACCTCGCGCAGTCCGTCGACGAGGGCGGCGAGGCCCGTCGCTACTTCCTGCGCATCCGCGTCGGCGCCTGGGACGAACAGGTCGTGGCGACCATCCTGGTCCGGGTGCACACCCAGGGCGGCATGCTGGTCCTGGAGGTCGTGCCGCACGTGCTGATGCCCATCAAGCCGGAGTTCCGCGCGGTCGACGTGATCGTGGCGCGCGGCGGGGACAACTTCCTGCGCGACGGGCTGCGTGCCCTGCTGAGCGGGCCCGCGGCCGGGTTCGCCTCCGCCGTCTCCACGGTGAGCTCCGCCGTCTCCGGTTTCCGCACCTGGCTGATGATGCCGCAGTACGGGATCCCGGACGGCCCGGCGACCTCGGTGCGGGAGCTGGCCGGCACACAGACGCTGTCGCTGTTCCAGGAGATGGACATCAGCCGCTATGTGAAGACGGTCCAGGACCGCATCGCGAGCGGCGTACGGGACGCCCTGCGCGCGCAGGGTTATGAGACCGACCAGTTCGAGCAGCACTTCGTCCAGGTCAGCGAGGGTGGCGTGTTCATCGGCTCGATGAGCGGCGGCGCGGTCGCCAGCGGGGCCGGGGCGTCGGCCAAGAGCGGCACACCAAGCGGGGGATCATGAAAGAGGCCAGGGATCAGCAGCACAGGGCCGGGGAAAAGAGTGGCGGGATCGCCATCGGCCGCATGACCGGCGGCGCGGCCGCCAGCGGCCGCGGGGCGCGCGCGGAGGACCGCTCGGAGCGGACCACCCGGCCCGCCACGAGAGGGGACGGACCGGCTCCCGTCCCGCACCGGGCGCCCGGCGAAGGGAGCGTCGTCGTCGGGGAGCTGGGCGGCGGAGCGGTGGCCGCGGGGGAGCAGGCGGCCGCGCTGGACGCGTCCCGCGAGCCGCTGCCCGTACCGCCCGCGCTGCTCGCGGCGGTACGGGATCTGCGCGGTCAATTACCGCTGCTCGCGCGGGCGGAGGGCGACGGCGTCGACGAGGTCGAGGGTGAGCTCGCCGATCTGGAGGAGGAGGCCACGCGCACCGGCCGGGCCGACCGCTCCCGGCTGGAGCGGCTGCGGTCCCTGCTGACCGGCGGCGCCACGGTGGCGGCGGGCCTGGCGTCGGCGCTCGCCGTCGTCCAGGCGATCAGTCAGCTGCTGGCGTGAGGGGGCGGTCACGTGAGCCGCTGGGACGCGGATCTCCAGCAGTGGGTGGACGACGACGAGCCGCCACCGCGCGGCGCGCACTCCTCCGCCGGGTATGAGCCGACCGAGCCCGACCTCCCCCTGGTCCGGGTCTCCTCGGGCGCCGGCGCGCCGCGGGGCCCCTCGCGCGAGGCGATCCTGGCCGGGGCGGTGGCGGGCGTGGTGCTCGTGGCGGGCATCGGCTTCGGGGTCTGGAAGCTGACCCGGGACGACGGCGGGAACCACGCCTCCGGGCCGGGCGGCACCACCTCCACCGCCCCGGCGACGCCCGGCCTGGGCGACGGCGGGGTGAGCACCACGGGCGGCACCGGCGGCGCGGTCACCATGGGCGGCGGCACCGGTGCCACACCGGACGCGCCGACGGGCGGCTCGGGCGGCTACTCGGTCTCCTCCGGATCGACCGGCACCTCGGGGTCGGCCGGTTCCTCCGGTTCGGCCGACGGCTCCGGCGGTTCCGGTTCCTCCGGCGGCGCGGGTGCCGCTCCCGCCGGATACCAGCGGGTCAGCGACTCCTCGGGGATCACGCTCGACGTGCCCCAGGGCTGGCACCGCACCGCGGACGGCATCAGCGTGTTCTACCGCTCCGCGCCCGACGGCCAGAACTTCATCCAGGTCTACCGGCAGAACGGACCGGAGAGCACACCGGCCGAGGCGGCCGCGGCGCTCGAGGCGACGATGTCCAAGAACCCGGGCTACCGCCGCCTCGGGCTGGGCCAGACATCGGACGGCTCGCAGGCGGAGCTGGAGTACACCTACACCCGTGACGGCGGCACCCGGCACGTCGTCCTGCGTGACGTGAGAGCCCCCGACCACCAGATGTACGTCCTGCTGGTGACCGGGCCCGACGACGAGTGGTCCTCGTACGCGCGGGTCTACGCGGTGCTGCTGGGCTCGTTCTGCCCGACCGGATACTGCGCGAGCGGAGGCTGACCGCGGTCCTGACGGCCCACCGCCCCTTGGCGGCGGCGGGCCGTCGGGCCCGCATAAGTGACTCCCGTCACTCTTCGCGAAAGAAGTGGCATATGTTTCCGCCTTCTGGTTAGGCGCGCCTCGTTGCCGGGCCCCGCGAGGGCCTGGCGCGGTAGTGAGCGCCCAGTGGACCGGAAGGCAGAAGAGCATGTCGTCAGTCGAGACCATCCTTGTGGACGGGGTGTGGCGTGCCGCCGCGTCCGGCGCGCAGCGGGAGGTCCTCGACCCCGCAGACGCCAAGACCCTGGCCGTCGTGGCCGAGGGTGGTGCCGACGACACCGACGCCGCGATCGCCGCGGCCCGCCGCGCCTTCGACCACGGCGCCTGGCCGCGGACGCCCGTCGCCGAACGGGCCGCGCTGCTGCGGCGCGTGGCCGACCTGCTCCAGCGCGACCGCGAGGAGATCGCGCTGACCGAGAGCCGGGACACCGGCAAGACCCTGGAGGAGGGCCGGGTCGACGTCGACGATGTCACCAACGCCTTCCGCTACTTCGCCGACCTCGTCATCGGCGAGGGCGCGGGCCGCGTCGTGGACGCGGGCTCGGACGAGGTGCACAGCGTCGTCGTCCACGAGCCGGTCGGCGTCTGCGCGCTGATCACCCCGTGGAACTACCCGCTGCTCCAGGCGAGCTGGAAGATCGCCCCGGCCCTGGCCGCGGGCAACACCTTCGTCATCAAGCCCAGCGAGGTCACCCCGCTCTCCACGGTGCACCTCGTCCGGCTGCTGGCCGAGGCGGGTCTGCCCGACGGTGTCGCGAACCTCGTCACCGGCGCGGGCGACCCCGTCGGCGCCCGGATGTCCGAGCACCCGGACGTCGACCTCGTCTCCTTCACCGGCGGCCTCACCAGCGGCGTCAAGGTCGCCCAGGCGGCCGCGCCGACCGTGAAGAAGGTCGCCCTCGAACTCGGCGGCAAGAACCCCAACGTCGTCTTCGCCGACGCCTGCGCCACCGACGAGGACTTCGACACCGCCGTCGACCAGGCCCTCAACGCCGCGTTCATCCACAGCGGCCAGGTCTGCTCGGCCGGCTCGCGCCTCATCGTCGAGGAGTCGGTCAGCGAGCGCTTCGTCGCCGAACTCGCCCGCCGCGCCGAGAAGATCAAGCTGGGCCGGGGCACCGCGGAGGGCGTCGAGTGCGGCCCGCTCGTCTCCGCCGCGCAGCTCGACAAGACCGAGGCGTACGTCGCCTCCGCGCTCGCCGAGGGCGCCGCGCTGCGCTGCGGCGGTGGCCAGCCCGAGCCGAACGCCGTCCGCCCCGCGACCGGTTACTTCTACTCGCCGACCGTCCTCGACCGCTGCCACCGCGGCATGAAGGTCGTCCGGGAGGAGACCTTCGGGCCGATCCTCACCGTCGAGACCTTCCGCACCGAGGACGAGGCCGTCGAGCTCGCCAACGACACCGAGTACGGGCTCGCGGGCGCCGTGTGGACCAAGGACGCCGGCCGGGCCCGCCGGGTCGCCGGGCGGCTGCGCCACGGCACCGTGTGGATCAACGACTACCACCCCTACCTGCCGCAGGCGGAGTGGGGCGGCTTCGGCAAGTCGGGCACGGGCCGCGAGCTCGGCCCCGCGGGCCTGGCCGAATACCGCGAGGCCAAGCACATCTACCAGAACCTCGCCCCCGAGCCCGTCCGCTGGTTCGCGGGCTGACGCCCGCCCCACCTGACGAGACGCCACGCGAAGAACCTTCCCTGCCCTCCGAGGAGTACCCCCATGCCCCCCGCTGTCGAAGAGACCCGCGCGAAGATCACCGCTGACTACGTCGTCGTCGGTGGCGGCACCGCCGGATCGGTGATCGCCTCCCGGCTCGCCGAGGACCCCGGCACGTCCGTCGTCGTCATCGAAGGCGGCCCGACCGACATCGACCGCCCCGACGTGCTCACGCTGCGCCGCTGGCTCGGTCTCCTCGGCGGCGACCTCGACTACGACTACCCGACGACCGAGCAGCCGCGCGGCAACTCCCACATCCGGCACAGCCGGGCGAAGGTCCTGGGCGGCTGCTCCTCGCACAACACCCTGATCTCCTTCAAGCCGCTGCCCGGCGACTGGGACGAGTGGGTGGCCGCGGGCGCGGAGGGCTGGGACGCCGCGTCCATGGAGCCGTACTTCGCCCGGCTGCGGAACAACATCGTGGCCGTGGACGAGAAGGACCGGAACGCCATCGCCCGCGACTTCGTGGAGGCCGCGCAGGCCGCCATCGGGGTGCCGCGCGTGGAGGGCTTCAACAAGAAGCCCTTCCACGAGGGCGTCGGCTTCTTCGACCTCGCGTACCACCCGGAGAACAACAAGCGCTCCTCCGCGTCCGTCGCCTATCTCCACCCGCACATCGAGGCCGGTGACCGCCCCAACCTCCGCATCCTGCTGGAGACCTGGGCGTACAAGCTCGAACTGGAGGGCACCCGCGCCACCGGCGTGCACGTGCGCACCAAGGACGGCGAGGAGATCTTCGTCGAGGCGGGCCGCGAGGTGCTGCTGTGCGCCGGGGCCGTCGACACCCCGCGCCTGCTGATGCACTCGGGCATAGGCCCCAAGGCCGACCTGGACGCGCTGGGCATACCCGCCGTCCACGACCTGCCGGGCATCGGCGAGAACCTCCTCGACCACCCCGAGTCGGTGATCGTCTGGGAGACCGACGGGCCGATCCCCGACAACTCGGCGATGGACTCCGACGCGGGGCTCTTCGTGCGCCGGGACCCCGAATCCCCGGGCCCCGACCTGATGTTCCACTTCTACCAGATCCCCTTCACCGACAACCCCGAGCGCCTGGGCTACGAGAAGCCCGCGCACGGCGTGTCGATGACGCCCAACATCCCCAAGCCGCGCAGCCGCGGCCGGCTCTACCTCACCAGCGCCGACCCGGCCGTCAAGCCCGCCCTCGACTTCCGCTACTTCACGGACGAGGAGGACTACGACGCCCGCACCCTGGTCGACGGCATCAAGATCGCCCGGGAGATAGCCAGGACCGAGCCGCTGGCGGGCTGGCTCAAGCGCGAGGTCTGCCCCGGCCCGGAGATCACCTCCGACGAGGAGATCAGCGAGTACGCGCGGAAGGTCGCGCACACCGTCTACCACCCCGCCGGCACCTGCCGGATGGGTGCCGCCGACGACCCGCAGGCGGTCGTCGACCCCGAGCTGCGGATCCGCGGCCTGGAGGGCGTCCGGATCGCCGACGCCTCCGTCTTCCCGGCCATGCCCGCCGTGAACCCGATGATCGGCGTCCTGATGGTGGGGGAGAAGTGCGCGGAGCTGCTTGTCTCCGATACCGGCAGGGGTGATGCCCGATGAACGGCGGCAGTGGCACAACCGACGCGCCCGTATTCTCCGTCCGCGACCTCTGGAAGGTCTTCGGGCCCAAGGCCGAGCGCGTGCCGGGCGGCCCGCTGGCCGACCTCTCGCCCGAGGACCTGCGCGCGCAGGCGAACTGCACCGTCGCCGTCCGCGACGTGTCCTTCGACGTTCGCCAGGGCGAGGTCTTCGTCGTCATGGGCCTCTCCGGCTCCGGCAAGTCCACGCTGGTGCGCTGCCTGACCCGGCTCATCGAGCCGACGTCCGGCACCATCGCCATCGACGGCGAGGATGTCCGCGGCATGGACAGCGGCGCCCTGCGCGAACTGCGTCGGCACCGCGCCGCGATGGTCTTCCAGCACTTCGGCCTGCTCCCGCACCGCACCGTCCTCGACAACGTCGCGTACGGCCTGGAGATCCAGGGCGTCGGCCGGGCCGAACGCCGGGCCAAGGCGGGCGAGATGGTGGAGAAGGTCGGCCTCGCCGGGCTGGAGGGGCGCCGCCCCACCCAGCTCTCCGGCGGTCAGCAGCAGCGCGTCGGGCTCGCCCGCGCGCTCGCCGCGGACCCCGAAGTGCTCCTGTTCGACGAGCCGTTCAGCGCGCTCGACCCGCTGATCCGGCGGGACATGCAGGAGGAGGTGGTCCGCCTGCACCGCGACGAGGGCCGCACGATGGTCTTCATCACCCACGACCTGTCCGAGGCGCTGCGCGTCGGTGACCGGATCGCGCTGATGCGCGCCGGGCGCGTCGTGCAGTGCGGCACCCCGGAGGAGATCGTCGGCTCCCCGGCGGACGACTACGTACGGGACTTCGTCCGCGACGTCCCCCGCGAGCAGGTCCTCACCGTCCGCCGCGCCATGCGCCCCGCCCGCGCGGGCGAGGCCGACTCGGGCGCCGCGCTCACCCCCGCGACGACCGTCGCCGACGCGATCGAGGCGGTGGCCCGCACGGGCGCCCCCGCGCGTGTCGTCGAGGGCGGCCGCTGCCTGGGGGTGGTCGACAGCCAGGCCCTCCTCGGCGTGGTGGCGGGCCTGGACCGGAAGGCGGCCGCGTGAACGCACTCACCACCCATCGGATGACAGGAAGGGGCCGCGCATGAGCACCACCGTCTCCCCTCCCGCTTCCGCCCGTCCGGCCGCGTCCGCCGCCGCGGGCGCCAAGCCCGCCGCGCGCCCGCAGCCCGCGGCCGCCGAGCCCGCCGGCCGCGCGTCCGCCGTCCGGCAGGCCCTGCGCGAGCGGCCCGCCGCGCGCAAGCTGCTCGTGCTCGCCGTCGCCGCCGCCGTGCTCGTGCCGTTCGCCGCCGCCCTCTGGGGCAGCGGCGGCTGGCCGCACGCGCTGACCGTCGACCTGAGCGGGCCGCTCGGCCGCGCCAACGACTGGATCATCGACAACCGCGACAGCCACTGGCTGTTCCTGTACTTCTTCGGCTACCTCAGCGGCGGCATCATCGACGCCGTCCACGCCGTCTACACCGTGCTGCTCGCCCTCGGCTGGGCCGGCGTCGCCGCCGGTGCCACGCTGCTCGCCTGGCGGGTCGCGGGCGTACGGGTGGCCGTCACCACCGTCGTGTCGTTCGCCGTGTGCGGGCTGCTCGGCATGTGGGTGCCCACGATGCGCACGCTCGCGCTGATGATCGTCGCCGTCGCCGCGTCCGTCGCGGTGGGCGCGCTGCTGGGCCTCGCGGCCGGTCTCTCGGACCGTACGTTCCGCGCCCTGCGCCCCGTCCTCGACACCATGCAGGCGCTGCCCGCGTTCGCCTACCTGATGCCCGTCGTGCTGATCTTCGGCATCGGTGTGGCACCGGCCGTCCTCGCGACCGTCGTCTACGCGGCCCCGCCGATGGCCCGCCTCACCGCCCTGGGTCTGCGCTCGACCGACAAGGGCGTCATGGAGGCCGTGGAGTCCCTCGGCGCGACCGGCCGGCAGCGGCTGCTGACCGCACGCCTGCCGCTGGCCCGCCGCGAACTCCTGCTGGGCGTCAACCAGACCATCATGATGGCCCTGTCCATGGCCGTGATCGCGTCCGTCATCGGCGCGGACGGCCTCGGTGACCGCGTCTACCAGGCCCTGTCGACCGTCGACGTCGGCAGCGCGCTGGCCGCGGGCATCCCCATCGTGCTGCTCGCGATCGTCATGGACCGCACCACGGCCGCCGCGGGCGCCGAAGGCCGCGCCACCGGTAGGCGGACCGGCGGCCGCACGGCCTGGCTGATCGTCGCGGCCGGCACCGCCGCCGTCGCCCTCGGCGGGCGGGCGCTCTCCGCGCTCAACTGGCCCGACAGCTGGAACGTCGCCATCGCCGGTCCCGTCAACGACGCCAAGGACTGGATGGTCGACCACCTCTACTCCGGCCTGCCCGGCGTCGGCGGCACCGCCGACTGGGCCGCGCACTACACCGGCTGGATCCTCGACCCGCTGCGCGACGGCCTCCAGGCACTCCCCTGGTGGGGCGCGCTGCTGCTGGTCGCCGCGCTCGCCTGGCTGATCGGCACCTGGCGCACCGCGCTGACCGCCGTGCTCGCGCTGGCCGCGATCGGCGTGCTCGGCCGCTGGGAGATCTCCCTGGACACGCTCTCCCAGGTGCTGGCGGCCGTCGCCGTCACGCTCGTCCTCGGCTTCGCCATCGCCGTGCCCGCCGCGCGCAGCGCCCGGGTGGAGCGGCTGCTGCGCCCGGTCCTGGACGTGTGCCAGACGATGCCGCAGTTCGTCTATCTGATCCCCGTCGTCGCCCTCTTCGGCGTCGGCCGGGCCCCGGCCGCGGCGGCCGCGATCGTCTACGCGCTGCCCGCCGTCGTCCGCATCACCAGCCAGGGCCTGCGGCAGGTCAACCCCGGCGCGCTGGAGTCCGCGCGCTCGCTGGGCGCGACCAGCGGGCAGCAGCTGCGCCAGGTGCAGTTCCCGCTGGCCCGCCCGCAGTTGCTGCTGGCCGTCAACCAGGCGGTCGTGCTGGTGCTGTCCGTCGTCATCATCGGCGGCCTCGTCGGCGGCGGCGCGCTCGGCTACGACGTCGTCTTCGGCCTCGCCCAGGGCGACCTGGCCACCGGCCTCGTCGCGGGCGCGGCGATCGTCTGCATGGGCCTGATGCTCGACCGGGTCACGCAGCCGACGAAGAAGGGAGGCTCCCGTGAAGGCGCGTAAGTGGATCGTGGCGGCGGGCGCGCTCTGCCTGCTGGCCGCCACCGGCTGCGGTGCGGCCGACATGACCAAGCAGTCCTCGCCGTACGCCAACGCCCAGGGCACGAAGTCCATCACGCTGTCCGTGCAGTCGTGGGTGGGAGCGCGGGCCAACGCGGCCGTCGCCACCTACCTGCTGGAGCACGAACTCGGCTACCGCGTCGACACCGTGCAGGTGGACGAGGTGCCCGCCTGGGACGCGCTCAGCCAGGGCCGCGTCGACGCGATCCTGGAGGACTGGGGCCACCCGGACCAGGAGCAGCGGTACGTCAAGGACAAGAAGACGATCGCGCCCGGCGGCGACCTCGGGGTCACCGGGCACATCGGGTGGTTCGTCCCCAAATACTTCGCCGATGCCCACCCGGACGTCCTGGACTGGAGGAACCTCAACAAGTACGCGCCCCAGCTGCGCACTCCCGAGAGCGGCGGCAAGGGCCAACTGCTCGACGGCTCCCCGTCGTACGTCACCAACGACAAGGCGCTGGTGAAGAACCTCGGCCTGGACTACCAGGTGGTCTTCGCCGGCTCCGAGGCCGCGCAGATCACCCAGATCAAGCAGTTCGCCAAGGACAGGAAGCCCTTCCTCACCTACTGGTACGAGCCGCAGTGGCTCTTCAACGAGGTGCCGATGGTGGAGGTGAAGCTCCCCGAGCACACCACCGCCTGCGCGGACAAGGGCACGGCGGATCCCTCCACCATCGACTGCGCGTACCCGACGTCGTCGCTGAAGAAGTTCCTCAACGCCGACTTCACGCGCAAGGGCGGCAAGGCGGCCCGCTTCCTGCACAACTTCAACTGGACCAAGCAGGACCAGAACGAAGTGGCCCAGATGATCGCGGAGGAGAAGCTCTCCGCCGACGACGCGGCGAAGCGGTGGGTCAAGGAGCACCCGGACGTCTGGAAGCGGTGGCTGCCCTAGCGGACGCGGCCCCGGCCGGCCGGCCGGGACGGACCCCCGTGCCGTCCCGGCCCGTCAGCTGGGGTCGTACGCGCCCGGCGCCAGCCGGGTCGTCACGGCGATGCGGTTCCATGAGTTGATCGTGATGATCGCCGAGATCAGGTGCGCGAGCTCCTGCTCGGGGAAGTGGCGCGCGGCGCGCTCGTAGACCTCGTCCGGCACGAAGCCGTCCGTCAGGACGGTGACGGCCTCGGTGAGGGCGAGGGCCGCGCGCTCCTTCTCGGTGTAGAAGCCCTGCGCCTCCTCCCACGTGGACAGAAGGAAGATCCGCTCCTCCGTCTCGCCCGCCTTGCGCGCGTCCTTCGTGTGCATGTCCAGGCAGAACGCGCAGTGGTTCAGCTGCGAGGCGCGGATCTGGACGAGCTCGACGAGGGAGGGCTCCAGGCCCTTCGTGGCGGCCTTGTGCAGGGCGATCATCGCCTTCTGCACCTCGGGGGCGAGCTGGTGGAGGAACATCCGGGGGCTGTGGCTGTGCGTGTTCTCGTTCGTCATGCCTACGACGTTACGGCGCGGGCAGCCCACAGGTATGGTCCATTCCCGTGGAGAGAACGTGGGCCATTTCCGGCGACGGCGCGGGCGCCGACCTGCACCTCGACCTGACCGGGCCCGGCGGCGTACGGGCCTCGCTGATCCGGGCCCTGCGCGACGCCGTCCGCACGGGCAGGCTCGCCCCCGGCACCCGCCTGCCCGCCTCCCGCACGCTCGCGGCGGACCTCGGCCTGGCCCGCAACACCGTCGCCGACGCCTATGGCGAGCTCGTCGCCGAGGGCTGGCTCACCGCCCGGCAGGGCTCCGGCACCCGGGTGGCACCGCGCGCGGAACCCGGCGCTCCCGCGCGCCGTTCGCCCGTGCCCCGGACACGCCCGCGACCCGTCCACGACCTGCGTGGCGGCACCGCCGACGTCTCCGCCTTCCCGCGCGCCGCGTGGCTGAGCGCCGCCCGGCGCGCGCTCGCGGCGGCGCCCGCCGAGGCGTTCGGCCGCGTCGACGAGCGCGGCCGCGCCGAGCTGCGGACCGCCCTCGCGGACTATCTCTCGCGCGCACGCGGCGTGCGCGCGGACCCGGAGCGGATCGTCGTCTGCGCCGGCTTCACCCAGGGCCTGGCCCTGCTGAGCCGGGTGCTGCGCGAGCGCGGGACGCGCGAGCTGGGCGTCGAGGCGTACGGGCTCTGGTTCCACCACGACGCGCTCGACCGGCACGGGCTGCGCACGACCACGCTGACCGTCGACGAATCCGGCGCCCGTGTCGAGGAGTTGGCCGACCACGAGGACCTGCGGGCCGTCCTCCTCACCCCCGCCCACCAGTTCCCCACCGGCGTGCCCCTGCACCCCGACCGGCGCGCGGCCGTCGTCGACTGGGCGGTGCGCACCGGCGGACTGATCCTGGAGGACGACTACGACGGCGAATTCCGCTACGACCGCCATCCCGTCGGCTGCCTCCAGGGACTGCGCCCCGAGAACGTCGTCTACTTCGGCACCGCCAGCAAGTCCCTCGCCCCCGGACTGCGGCTGGCCTGGATGGTCCTCCCCGAGCACCTCGTCGGCGACGTCATCGCGCTCAAGCGCGCGGGGGAGTGGAGCTCGGGCGCCCTCGACCAGCTCACTCTCGCCGAGCTCATCACCAGCGGCGCGTACGACCGCCACGTACGCGCGATGCGGCTGCGCTACCGGCGCCGGCGCGACCAGCTGGTGTCCGTGCTCGCCGCGCACGCTCCCCATATCCGGGTCACCGGGATCGCGGCGGGGCTGCACGCGGTCCTCTCCCTGCCGGAGGGCACGGAACAGGACACGGTGCGGGCCGCGGCTTGGGAGGGGCTGGCGCTCGACGGGCTCTCGCGCTTCCGCCGGGGGGTGCCGGCGGGGGCTGGACCTGGGCCTGGGCCGGATGGCTTGGTGGTGGGGTATGCGACGCCGCCGGCGCATGGGTTCGAGGGGGCGTTGGCAGCCTTGCTGCGGGTTTTGCCGGCGGGGTAGGGGGCGGGTTGTCGGTGGTTGCGGTTCGGGTGGCCTCAAGCGCTGGCCGGGCTGGTTTGTGGTGGGTGCCGGAGGGGACGTTCAGGGTCCGTTCCGGACGACAACTCAGCCCGTCCGGCGTTCGAGGACAACGCGCGAAGCGTGTTGCTGGGGGTCTGGGGCGCAGCCCCGGTTCCGGGGCGCGCGACGTTCGCGGGGGTCTGGGGGCTTGCCCCCCCAGTTCCGGGAAGGGGCGGGTAGGGGAAAGGCCCGCCGCAGGCGCCAACCGGCCCGCAGCCCGGGGGCCTGGGGCGCGTGCCCCGGTTCGGGGGCGGCCGCAGTGGGGAAAAGCCCGCCGCAGGCGGAAAGATCACTCACCCCCCACCTCCCCGAACCGCGCCAGCGTCAGCGCCCCCAGGACCGCCAGCAAAAACCCCGCCACAGCGAGCGGTTCGAGACCGGCCCGCGTCCGGTCCCCCAGCCACGCCACCCCCACCAGGGCCGGCCCGAGCGTCTCCCCGATCACCATGCCCGCCGTGGCCGCCGTCACAGAACCCCGCTGAAGCGCGGACGTCAGCAGCAGGAACGCCGCACCCCCGCCCAGCAACAACGCGTAGACCGCCGGATTCGTGAGCACACCCCGCACCGAGAAGTCGTCGATGAGGCGGACGGCCACCTCCACGACGCCGAAGCCGATGCCCGCGCCCAGGCCGAGCGCCGCCGCCCGTGCCCGCCCCGGCAGGCGGCCGGCCGCGGCGCCCAGGCCCAGGACGGCGGCCGCGACGGCGAGGGTGCCCACGCGCAGCGCCGTGGAGCCCGTACGGTGCCCCTCCGCGCCCGAGGCGAGGCCGAGCATCGCCAGCCCGCCGCACACCACGCACACCGCCGCCCACTCCACGCCGCTGAGCCGTACGCCCAGCACCCGGGAGGCCACCACGGCCGTCACCGCGAGGCTCGCGGCGAGGGCGGCGCCCACGGCGTAGATGGGCAGGGACCGCAGCGCGACCAGCTCCAGCAGGAAGCCCAGGCCGTCGAGCGCGAGTCCGGCCAGATAGCGCCACTGCCGCAGCACCCGCAGCAGCAGCACCGGGTCCACGCCCGAGCCGCTGCCGGGCGCGGAGGCCCGGGCGGCGACGGCCTGGAGGACGGACGCGGTGCCGAAGCAGACCGCCGAACCGAGCGCGCAGAGCATCCCAAGAAGCACGCTCCGAACTGTAGGCCGCCCGGCGGCCGGCCACACATCTTCCCCCTTTAGGGTGAACGCCTCAGCGGGAACCCGCTGAACGGAACGCATTCTGACGGGGGTCGGAAACATGGCGGAGAAAGCGCGCAGGCGCCTGCGCTCCTCCACGGTCGTACTCGGCAGCATGGGCGCCCTCGCGGCGGCCCTCACCTCCTGCGGCTCCGAGCCGGACAAGCGCTGCGTGGACCCGAAGAGTTACGACGTGGCCAAGGGCGGCTACCGCGTCCTCGACCGGAAGGCGTGCTCGGACAAGACCACCGGCCGCCCGGCGGGGACCTGGTACTACAACAGCGGCAAGTCCGGCACGTACACCGGCGGCGGCACGTTCGACAAGAGCAGCGCCGTGAACCGCGGCGGCTTCGGCTGCTCCGGTTCGAGCGGCGGCTGACCGGCCGTGCGCCGCCACCGCACCACCGCCCGCCCCGGCTGGCAAACCATCGTCGAGGAACAGGGCGTCGTCTATCCCCTCACCCGGCACCCGGACGGCTCGCTGCGCCCGTACTGGGACGAGAGCGCGTACTACTCCTTCTCGCTCGCCGAGGTCGAGGCGCTGGAAGCCGTCGTGGCGGAGCTGCACGAGATGTGCCTGGCCGCGGCCGCGCACATCGTCGACCACGACCGCTTGGCCGACCTCGGCATCACCGACGCCCGGCTCGCCGGCCTGGTCGCGGAGTCCTGGCGGCGGCGGGACGAACTCCCGTCCGTCTACGGACGGTTCGACCTGCGCTACGACGGGCAAGGCCCGGCCACGATGCTGGAGTACAACGCCGACACGCCCACCTCGCTCGTGGAGGCGGCGAGCGCCCAGTGGTTCTGGATGGAGGACCGCTTCCCCGACGGCGACCAGTGGAACTCCCTCCACGAGCGCCTCGTCGACGCCTGGCGGCGCCAGGCGGACCTGCTGCCGCCCGGCGCCCCGCTGTACTTCGCGCACTCCGTCGGCGACGAGATCGGCGAGGACCTGATGACCGTCGCCTATCTGCGCGAGACCGCCGCGCAGGCCGGGATCGACACCCGGGCGATCGCGATGGAGGACATCGGCTGGGACCCGCTCTCCGGCCGCTTCGTCGACGAGCGGTACGCCTTCATCCGCGCCTGCTTCAAGCTCTACCCCTGGGAGTGGCTGGCCACCGACCGCTTCGGCGGGCACGCCCTGGACACCCTCGACAACGGCGGCGGTACGGGCTCCACCCTGTGGATCGAACCGGCCTGGAAGATGCTCCTCTCCAACAAGGCGCTGCTCGCCGTCCTGTGGGAGCTCTTCCCCGGTCACCCGAACCTGCTGCCCGCCTACCTCGACGGCCCCCGCGAGCTCGCCGCCGCGCGCGGCTACGTGGCCAAGCCGCTCCTGGGGCGCGAGGGCGCGGGCGTCACCGTCCACCCGCCGGGCGCCGCCCCGCCCACCCCCGGCGAACCGTGCTGCTTCCAGGAGCTGGCACCCCTGCCCGGCTTCGACGGCAACCACGTCGTCCTCGGCGCCTGGACCGTCGACGGCGAGCCCGCCGGCCTCGGCATCCGCGAGTCGGCCGGCCTGGTCACGGACGGCTACGCGCGCTTCCTGCCGCACGTCATCCGCTGACGAGATGCGGGTGATCGGGGCCTGTGTCAGCCTGGCCGCGAGAGGAGTGAGCGCGATGGCCGGTGGAGACAAGTCCCGGGACAAGGCGGCGGGGAAGAAGGACCAGACGAAGTCCAAGGCGGCCCAGGAGCGGGAGAAGGCGGACGATCGCGAGCGCCGTAAGAAGGTGGACGCGGAGATCGAGGAGTGGAAGGCGCGGGAGATCTTCGACCGGAACTTTGACGCGTAGCGGGTGGCGGTTTCTTGCGCGGGCGCGTCCCCAAACTCCCCAGACTCCGTCCGGGGGAGGTAGCTGGGGGAGTTTGAGGACAACGCGGCGAAGCCGTGTTGCGGGGTCATAGGGCGACAGCCCCGGTTCGGGAAGGGGCGGGCAGGGGAAAAAGCCCGCACCAGGCGCCGATCGGACCGTACCCGGGGGCCTGGGGCACGCGCCCCGGTTCGGGGAAGCGCCCGCAGGGTCGCGCGCCCGCCTACGCCGCCAGAACCCCCCGCAACTGCTCCAGCCCCCAGTCCAGATCCTCCTTGCTGATCACGAGCGGCGGAGCGATCCGGATCGTCGACCCATGCGTGTCCTTGACCAGAACCCCCCGCTCCATCAGCCGCTCGGAGATCTGCCGCCCCGTGCCCACCGAAGGGGCGATGTCGACGCCGGCCCACAGTCCACGGCCCCGTACGGCCTCCACCGCGCCGCCGCCCACGAGCAGGCCGAGCTCGTGGTGGAGGTGATCGCCGAGCTCCGTCGCGCGCTGCTGGAACTCGCCGGACCGCAGCATGGCCACGACCTCCAGCGCCACCGCGCACGCCAGCGGGTTGCCGCCGAAGGTCGAGCCGTGCTCGCCGGGCCGGAAGACGCCCAGCACCTCGCGGGAGGCCACCACGGCGGACACCGGCACGACCCCGCCGCCGAGCGCCTTGCCCAGGACGTACATGTCGGGCACCACGTCCTCGTGGTCGCAGGCGAAGGTCCGGCCCGTGCGGCCGAGACCCGACTGGATCTCGTCCGCGATGAACAGCACCCCGCGCTCGGCCGTCAGCCGCCGCACGCCCGGCAGATAGCCGGGGGGCGGCACCAGCACCCCGGCCTCGCCCTGGATGGGCTCCAGCAGCACGGCCACGGTGTTCTCGTCGACGGCCGCGTCCAGCGCGGGGAGGTCGCCGTAGGGCACGATCTCGAAGCCGGGGGTGTACGGGCCGTAGTCGGCGCGGGCCTCCTCGTCCGTGGAGAAGCTGATGATCGTCGTCGTGCGGCCGTGGAAGTTGTTCCCGGCCACGACGATCTTCGCCCGCCCGTCCGGCACGCCCTTGACGCGGTAGCCCCACTTGCGCGCGGTCTTCACGGCCGTCTCGACCGCCTCCGCGCCGGTGTTCATCGGCAGCACCATGTCCTTGCCGCACAGCGCGGCCAGCTCGGTGCAGAAGTCGGCGAAGCGGTCGTGGTGGAAGGCGCGCGAGGTGAGTGTCACCCGATCGAGCTGCGCCTTGGCCGCGTTGATCAGCCTGCGGTTGCCGTGGCCGAAGTTGAGGGCCGAGTAGCCGGCGAGCATGTCGAGGAAGCGCCGCCCCTCGACATCGGTCATCCACGCGCCCTCCGCATAGGCCACGACGACCGGCAACGGGTGGTAGTTGTGCGCGCTGTGGGCCTCGGCGGCTGCGATGCTGCGTTCCGTGGATGTCACCATGTGCTCCGTTCCGGTGTGCGGGGCAGGCTGCTGTGGCTTTTCTACACCCCCGTCCGCACCGCGGGGCCGAGTCCGGTTGCGCACCTGAGAGAATGTGCTCATGGCCCTCGATCGTCCGCGCGCTCTCTCCGGTATCCAGCCCACCGCAGGCTCGTTCCACCTCGGGAACTACCTCGGTGCCGTCCGGCAGTACGTGGCGCTGCAAGAGACCCACGACGCCTACTACATGGTCGTCGACCTGCACGCGATCACCGTGCCGCAGGACCCCAAGGAGCTGCGCGCCAACACCCGTACCGCGGCCGCCCAGCTGCTGGCCGCCGGGCTCGACCCCGAGCGCTGCACGCTCTTCGTGCAGAGCCATGTGCCCGAGCACGCCCAGCTGGGCTGGCTGATGAACTGCATCACCGGCTTCGGCGAGGCGTCGCGGATGACGCAGTTCAAGGACAAGTCGGCGAAGCAGGGCGCGAGCCAGACCACGGTGGGCCTGTTCACCTACCCCATCCTCCAGGTCGCGGACATCCTGCTCTACCAGGCGAACGCGGTTCCGGTGGGGGAGGACCAGCGTCAGCACATCGAGCTCACGCGTGACCTCGCCGAGCGCTTCAACGCCCGTTTCGGTGACACCTTCACCATGCCCTCGCCGCACATCGTCCGCGAGACGGCGAAGATCTACGACCTCCAGGACCCGACCGCCAAGATGAGCAAGTCGGCGTCCACCCCCAAGGGCCTGATCAACCTGCTCGACGAGCCCAAGGTCTCCGCGAAGAAGATCAAGAGCGCGGTCACCGACACCGACACGGTGATCCGCTTCGACGCCGAGAACAAGCCGGGCGTCAGCAATCTGCTGACCATCTACGCCACGCTCACCGGCACGGGAATCCCGGAACTTGAGCAGAAGTACGAGGGCAAGGGCTACGGTGCGCTCAAGACCGACCTCGCCGAGGTCATGGTGGAGTGGGTGACCCCCTTCCGCGCCCGTACGCAGGAATATCTGGACGACCCCGAGACGCTGGACGCGATTTTGGCCAAGGGCGCCGAGAAGGCCCGCGCGGTCGCCGCCGAGACCCTGGCGCAGGCGTACGACAGGATGGGCTTCCTGCCCGCGAAGCACTGAGGGAACGACTGAGCACGGCGAGTACGCAGCAGGCATCGACCGAGCGCCGGGCGAACCGGTGGCGGCCGGACGCGCGCCCGGGACCGTGGGCCCCGGGCGCGGACCAGGGGACCTGGCACCGGGGGCGGCCCAGCCGTCACACTGGCCACGGGGACACGCAGGCGCACAGGAGGGAGAACGCAATGGGGACCGTAACGCTCGGCGTTTCGATCGCGGTCCCGGAGCCGTCCGGCAGCTTCCTCCAGAAGCGCCGCGAGGGCTTCGGGGACCCGCACGCGCACGGCATCCCCACGCACGTGACCCTGCTGCCGCCCACCGAGGTCGACGCCTCGGCCCTGCCCGTGATCGAGCAGCACCTCGCCGAGGTCGCGGCCCTCGGCCGCCCCTTCCGGATGCGCCTGTCCGGCACCGGCACCTTCCGCCCCCTGTCACCCGTGGTCTACGTCAACGTGGTGGAGGGCTCGTCCTCCTGCGCCTGGCTCCAGAAGCGCATCCGCGACGGCTCCGGTCCGGTGGCCCGCGAGCTCCAGTTCCCGTACCACCCGCATGTGACCATCGCCCACGGCATCGCCGAGGAGGCGATGGACCGGGCCTACGCGGAGCTGGCGGACTTCGAGGCCGCCTGGACGGTCACCGGCTTCGCGCTGTACGAGCAGGGTGACGACGCGGTGTGGCGCCTGGAGCGCGAGTATCCCTTCGGGGCGCCGGTGGAGAGCGCCGTCCCCACCCAGTCGAGCGCGGCCTTCCCCCCGGCCCCGTCCCGCTGAGTCCCGGAGGGTTCGCGGGGCCCGCACGTGGCAATGTGTGGGTCCATGCAATGGCTGACCGGGCTGCCCTGGATCGGGCCTCTGATCGCCCGCCTCATGCGCACGCACGCATGGCGTTCCTACGAGACCCTCGACCGAGTGAAGTGGACCCGGCTGGCCGCCGCGATCACCTTCACCAGCTTCCTCGCGCTCTTTCCGCTGCTCACCGTGGGCGCCGCCGTCGGCGCGGCCGTGCTCAGCAAACGGCAGATGCAGGACCTGGAGCACAAGCTCGCCGCGCAGGTGCCCGGGATCTCCGGCCAGCTCGACCTCAGCGGCCTGGTCGACAACGCCGGCACCGTCGGCGTTCTCGCGGGCGCCGCGCTGCTCTTCACCGGGCTCGGCTGGGTCGGCTCCCTGCGGGAGTGCCTGCGCGCCGTGTGGGAGTACGAGGAGAACCCCGGCAACCCCGTCCTGCTGCGCCTGAAGGACGGCGGCGTCCTGCTGGGGCTCGGCGGGGTCGCCCTGGTGTCGCTGGGCTGCTCCGCGTTCGCCTCGGCGGCGGTGGGCTGGGTGGTCCACCGGGCCGGCCTCCAGGGCGTCGGCGGGCTGCTCACGGCGCTGGGCTTCTGCATCGCCGTCCTCGCGGACTACGTCCTGATGCTCTACGTCCTGACCCGCCTCCCCGGCGTCCACCCCGGCCGGCACCGCCTGCTGGTGGGGGCCCTGATCGGCGCGGTCGGCTTCGAGCTGCTGAAGCTGCTGCTCAGCGGCTATCTCCAGCACGTGGCGGCGAAGAGCATGTACGGCGCGTTCGGCACGCCGATCGCTCTGCTGCTGTGGATCAACTTCACGGCGAAGCTTCTGCTTTTCTGCGCGGCGTGGACCGCGACGCCGTCGCGGGAGGCGTGATCGGCTGCGGGTTTCGTTGCCGCCTGCGGCGGGAGCGCCCTGCGGGCGCGTCCTCAAATGCCGGACGGGCTGGATATCCAGCCCGTCCGGCATTTGACGACAACGCGGCGAAGCCGTGTCGCGGGGGTCTGGGGGCTTGCCCCCGGTTTCGGGAAGGGGCGGGGCTGGGGAAAAAGCCCGCCGCAGGCGTAAGCGGCCCGCACCCACCACCCCGGCTACCTCTTACGCCGCACGAGATCCGGCAGCGGATGCCGCCGGTGGATCATGAAGCCCGCGACCGCGAGGATCACGAGGACGGCCCCGGTGATGCCCATCGCCGTCCACATGCCCCCACCCGACCCGGCGACAGAAGCCTGCGTCCGGTCGGCGGACGGCTGTGTGCGGTCGCCGGACTTGCCCGCCGAGGACTTCGGCGCCACGAGCGTGCCGACGGGCTTGACGTGCCCGGCCGCCTCGAAGCCCCAGTCGAGGAGCTTCGCGCTCTCGGTGTAGACCTCGTACTGCTCGCTCTTCTCCGGGTTCATGACGGTCACCAGCAGCTTGCGGCCGTCGTGCTGGGCGACGCCGGTGAAGGTGTTGCCCGCGTTCGTGGTGGAGCCGTTCTTCACCCCGGCCATGCCCTTGTACGCGGGTACGCCCTGTCCGGTGAGGAGCCGGTTGGTGTTGACGATCGTGGACGACGTCCGCTTCTCGCCCTTCTTCTCCTCGTCGGGGAACTGCGCGGTCACCGTCGAGCAGTATTCGCGGAAGTCCGCCTTCTGGAGCCCGGAGCGGGCGAAGAGCGTCAGGTCGTACGCGCTGGAGACCTGCCCCTCCTCGTCGTAGCCGTCGGGGCTGACGACGTGCGTGTCGTTCGCCTGCAGCTCGTCCGCGTGGGCCTGCATGTCCCTGACGGTCTGCGGGACGCCGCCGTTCATCGTGGACAGCACCCGCACCGCGTCGTTGCCGGAGCGCAGGAAGACGCCGAGCCACAGGTCGTGGACGGTGTAGGAGGAGCCCTCGCGGACGCCGACGGCGCTGCTGCCCGCGCCCATGCCCTCCAGATCGGCGGGCACCACCTTGTGCACCTTGTCGCGGGGGAGCTTCGGCAGCACCGTGTCGGCGAAGAGCATCTTCAGGGTGGAGGCCGGGGGCAGCCGCCAGTGCGCGTTGTTCGCGGCGAGGATCTCGCCGGACTCGGCGTCGGCGACCAGCCAGGAGCGGCCGCTGAGGCCCTGCGGCAGCTGCGGCGCGCCCGGGCCCAGCTGCACCTGGGGTCCGGGCCTGCCGAGCAGTTCGCCGCCCACCGTGGACATCCGGGCGGGCGGGGTCTTGGGGGCGCCCTTGCCGTCGGCCGGGTTGTCGGCGGCGGCGGGAGCGGCGGTCAGCAGCGGGAGGAGCAACGAGGCGGCCGCCGCGAGGGCGGGGCGGTAGCGGCGCGTCGCGGCGTACCGCGGGGGGTGTGATGTCGTCGGCACGTCCGTGAACGTACCCCGACGTCCATGGCCTGTGGATGGTGCCTCACCGGTGCGGGTGCCGCCCTGGGACCCGATAGGGGGATTCGAGGCGGCCGAACGCATACCGAAACCCATGCAGAGTTCTTCCGGAGAGACCACCGGCGCCTCTCCCGCCCCCGCCGTCCTCTCCCGTCGCGTGTCCTGGTTCCTGCTCGCCTTCGGCGCGTGGTCTTGGGTCATCTGGATCACCTTTGCGAAGAATCTGTGGAAGGACGGCAGCGGGCTCGCCTTCGACGACTCGGGTGACCCGACCACGTACTTCTGGGTCCATCTCCTGCTCGCGATCACCTCGTTTCTTCTGGGGACGGCCGTGGGGATCGTCGGGTTGCGCGGCGTGCGGGCGTTGCGGCGCACCTCATAGCGGGAGGTTTCCGGCCACCTCCGCCGGTCGGCGCCGATCACTTGGCCGATTCCCGGGACGTACGGGCGCTCGTGTGTTTGGGTGATGCGCATCACGGGCGGAGGGGGCGCGAGGATGCGTGCGGGCCGGTTACGGACGGGTGCGGCGGCGGCCGCGGGAGCGGTGCTGCTGACGGCGGGGGCGGCCGGCTGCGGGCTGGGGTCACCGGGTGAGGCGGACCGGGGGCCGATCACCGTCGGCACGACGGACACGGTCACCGCGCTGGACCCGGCGGGCACCTACGACGTGGGCTCCTGGGCGCTGTTCGGCAATCTCTACCAGTCGCTGCTGACCTTCACCCCCGGCTCCAGCACCCCGCTGCCGGACGCGGCGAGCCGCTGCGGCTTCCAGGGCCGCAGCCTGATGACGTACGCGTGCACCCTGCGCGAGGGCCTGAAGTTCGGCAACGGGCACGACCTCACGGCGAAGGACGTGAAGTTCTCCTTCGACCGGATCCGGCGCATCCACTCCGGCCAGGGCCCCGCGCCGCTGCTGTCCACGCTGGACGCGGTGGAGACGGCCGGACAGACGGTCACCTTCCACCTGAAGGTGCCGGACGCCACCTTCCCCTTCAAGATCGCCACGGGCGCCGGGTCGATCGTGGACTCCTCGCTCTATCCCGCGGACGCCCTGCGGCCGGGCGACGAGGCCGACGGCTCGGGCCCGTACGTCCTCACGGACTACCGGCCGGGCGTGCGCGCCGAGCTGAAGCCCGCCAAGCACTACGAGGGCGCGGCGGGGCCCAAGGGGAAC
Organism: Streptomyces sp. NPDC020379; assembly: GCF_044387105.1. NCBI lineage: Bacteria > Bacillati > Actinomycetota > Actinomycetes > Kitasatosporales > Streptomycetaceae > Streptomyces > Streptomyces sp. NPDC020379. The sequence goes on along the minus strand of NZ_JBIRVR010000003.1, from coordinate 80,513 downwards.
GCCGTGACCGTCCGCTATTTCGCGGGCCCCGACAAGCTGAGCGAGGCGTGGAAGCGGCACGGCATCGAGGTCGCGGGCCGTCAGCTCCCCCCGGCGGACATCGCCCGGCAGTCGCCCTCGGACACCGGCTCGAAGCTGATGGAGTCCACGGGCTCGGTGGCCCGCTCGCTCGTCTTCAACCTGCGGGACGGCTCGCCGATGCGGCAGGTGGCGGTGCGCAGGGCGATCGCCGCGGTCGTCGACCGGCAGGCCCTCGCGCGCGATGTCCACCTGCGCACCGTCGAGCCGCTGTACGCGCTCGTCCCGCAGGGCCTCACCGGCCACACCACGTCCTTCTTCGACGCCTATCCGACTCCGGACCCGGAGAAGGCCAGGACCCTGCTGCGCCAGGCGGGCATCACCACACCCGTGCGCTTCGGCCTCGCCTATTCACAGGGTGCCGCCACCGACCAGGAGGCGGCCCTGCTGAAGAAGCAACTGGAGGCCACCGGCCTGTTCGAGGTCACCACCCGGCGCGTGCCGTGGGCGGAGTTCCTGGCGGGTTACGCCCGCGGCGCCTACGACACATACTGCGTCAGCTGGCTCGCCGACTTCCCCGACCCCGACACCTTCACCACCTCCGTCGTCGGCAAGGACTCCGCCCTGCACTCCGGCTACTCCAACCCCCGTGTGGAGCAGCTCATCCGCGCCACCCAGCAGGAGGAGCAGCGCATCCGCACCGCCGACGACTTCCGGGCCATCCAGAAGATCATCGCGGAGGACGTGCCGCTGGTGCCGCTGTGGCAGAAGAAGGAGTACGTGCTGGGCGACGCGGACATCTCCGGCACGGAATACCTCTCGGACGGCACGGGCGCCTGGCGCCTGTGGCAGCTGGGCCGGATGTGAGCGCCGACGCCTGACGGGCGCTCAGAGCCCGTGACGCGCAAGGAAGTCCAGGATCAGCTTCGACCACTGGTCGGGGCGTTCGGCCATGACGATGTGGCCGGTGTCGACCTCGGCGTACTCCGCGCCCGGGATGGCCTCCGCGAGGATCCGGGAGTTCTCGGGGGAGACCAGGGTGTCCTGGAGGGTGGCGATGACGAGGGTGGGCACGGAGATGCCCGCGAGGTCGGCCGTGGTGTCCGTCGTCTGCACCACGGCCGCCTGCTCGGCGGCGCCGGCCGGGACGCCCTTGGCCAGCAGGCTGTAGAACGCCGGGAGCTGCTCCTCGGGCATCGCGTTGAAGAACCCCCGGCTGAAGCCGCTCAGCGCGGTGAACCGCGCGAAGCTCTCCAGGTCGCCGTCCTCCAGCAGCTTCTGCCACAGGTCCAGGGAGGCCAGCACCCGGTTGTCGGCCTTGGCCAGGCCCGCCGTCAGCACCAGCCCCCGCACCCGCTCGGGATGGCGGGCCGCGATCCGTACGGACACCATGGTGCCCATCGAGTAACCGACCAGGGTGAAGGTGTCGAGGCCCGCGGCGTCGGCCTGGGCGACGAGCGCGTCGGCGAGCAGGTCGGCCGTCAGCGCGTCCGCGCGCGGCGTGGCGCCGGAGCCGGGGTAGTCGGGGGCCACCACGGTGTGGTGCGCGGCGAGGGAGGGGATCAGCGTCGTGAAGTTCCCCGCGACGCTGCCGCCCGCGCCGTGCGCGAGCAGCACACCGGGGCCGGAGCCGCGGACGGCCGTGGAGAGGGATATCGGAAGCTGCTGTGTCATGCCGCCGAGCCTGTCATGTGACACGGTGTCAAGGTCAAGCGATCTTGGGGCCGGATACGTGTGAGGCCCCGCTCCCTGGGGGAGCGGGGCCTCACACGTCGTGCGACCGGGATCAGTAGCGGCGCGTGATCAGGGCGCGCTTGACTTCCTGGATCGCCTTGGTGACCTCGATGCCACGGGGGCACGCGTCGGTGCAGTTGAACGTCGTGCGGCAGCGCCACACGCCGTCCTTGTCGTTCAGGATCTCCAGCCGCTGCTCGCCGGCCTCGTCACGCGAGTCGAAGATGAAGCGGTGGGCGTTGACGATGGCCGCCGGGCCGAAGTACTGCCCGTCGTTCCAGAACACCGGGCAGGACGACGTGCACGCGGCGCACAGGATGCACTTGGTGGTGTCGTCGAACCGCTCGCGGTCCTCGGCCGTCTGCAGGCGCTCACGCGTCGGCTCGTTCCCCTTGGTGATGAGGAACGGCATGACGTCGCGGTACGCCTGGAAGAACGGCTCCATGTCGACCACGAGGTCCTTCAGGACCGTGAGGCCCTTGATGGGCTCGACCGTGATCGGCTTGCTCGGGTTGAGGTCCTTGATCAGCGTCTTGCACGCCAGGCGGTTCTTGCCGTTGATCCGCATCGCGTCGGAGCCGCAGATGCCGTGCGCGCAGGAGCGCCGGAACGTCAGCGAGCCGTCCAGCTCCCACTTGATCTTGTGGAGGCCGTCGAGGACCCGCTCCTTGGGGTCGATCTCCAGCTGGAAGTCCTGCCAGCTCGCCTCGGCCGAGACCTCCGGGTTGAACCGGCGGACCCGGAAGGTGACCGTGATGAGGTGCGAGGTGGTGGAGTCCGCCTCGAGCTTGTCCAGGGTCGGGGTTGCCATCAGTACTTACGCTCCATCGGCTGGTAGCGGGTCTGCACTACCGGCTTGTAGTCGAGGCGGATCGAGTCCTTGCCGTCCTTGCCGACCTCGCGGTACGCCATGGTGTGGCGCATGAAGTTGACGTCGTCGCGGTTCGGGAAGTCCTCGCGGTAGTGACCACCGCGGGACTCCTTGCGCGCCAGCGCGGACACGGCCATCACCTCGGCCAGGTCGAGCAGGTTGCCCAGCTCGATGGCCTCCAGGAGGTCGGTGTTGAAGCGCTTGCCCTTGTCCTGGATGGACACGTTCTTGTAGCGCTCGCGCAGCTCGGCGATCTTTTCGACGGCCGTCTTGATGGTCTGCTCGGTGCGGAAGACCATGACGTTGGCGTCCATGGTCTCCTGGAGCTCCTTGCGGATCTCGGCGACCCGCTCACCGCCCGTGGAGTTGCGCAGCCGCTCGACCTGGTCGACGACGAGCTGGGCCGGGTCCTCCGGCAGCTCGACGAAGTCGGCCTTCGCGGAGTACTCCGCGGCCGCGATGCCGGCCCGCTTGCCGAAGACGTTGATGTCCAGCAGCGAGTTGGTGCCCAGGCGGTTGGCGCCGTGCACGGACACGCAGGCGACCTCGCCGGCGGCGTACAGACCCGGCACGACGGTGTCGTTGTCGGCCAGCACCTCACCCGCGACGTTGGTCGGGATGCCGCCCATGGCGTAGTGCGCGGTGGGCTGGATCGGGATCGGGTCCGTGTAGGGCTCGATGCCGAGGTAGGTGCGCGCGAACTCCGTGATGTCCGGGAGCTTGGCGTCCAGCTGCTCCGGCGGCAGGTGGGTGAGGTCGAGGTAGACGTGGTCGCCCTCGGGACCGCAGCCACGGCCCTCGCGGATCTCCGTGTAGATGGAGCGCGAGACGACGTCACGCGAGGCGAGGTCCTTCATGACGGGCGCGTACTTCTCCATGAAGCGCTCACCGTCCTTGTTGCGGAGGATGCCGCCCTCGCCGCGGGCGCCCTCGGTGAGGAGGATGCCCATGCGCCAGATGCCCGTCGGGTGGAACTGGAAGAACTCCATGTCCTCCAGCGGCAGGCCGCGGCGGTAGCAGGCCGCCTGGCCGTCACCCGTGAGGGTGTGCGCGTTGGAGGTCACCTTGAAGAACTTGCCGGTGCCGCCGGAGGCGTAGATGACCGACTTGGCCTGGAAGACGTGGATCTCGCCGGTGGCCAGCTCGTAGGCCACCACACCGGCCGACTTCTTGACGCCGTCGACCTCGGTGATCAGCTGGTCCAGGACGTAGAACTCGTTGAAGAACTCCACGCCCTCCTTGACGCAGTTCTGGTACAGCGTCTGGAGGATCATGTGGCCGGTGCGGTCCGCGGCGTAGCAGGACCGGCGGACCGGGGCCTCACCGTGGTTGCGGCTGTGACCGCCGAAGCGGCGCTGGTCGATGGTGCCGTCCGGGGTGCGGTTGAACGGCAGGCCCATCTTCTCCAGGTCGAGGACGGAGTCGATGGCCTCCTTCGCCAGGATCTCGGCGGCGTCCTGGTCGACCAGGTAGTCGCCGCCCTTGATGGTGTCGAAGGTGTGCCACTCCCAGTTGTCCTCCTCGACGTTCGCGAGGGCGGCGGCCATGCCGCCCTGCGCGGCGCCGGTGTGGGAGCGGGTGGGGTAGAGCTTCGTCAGCACCGCGGTGCGGCTGCGCTTGGTCGACTCGATGGCCGCGCGCATGCCGGCGCCACCCGCGCCGACGATGACGGTGTCGTACTTGTGGATCTTCATGGTCGCGTCAGCCCCGGGCTCTAGCGGATGTTCGGGTCGAAGGTGAAGATCACCAGCGTGCCCAGCAGGACGGTGAACACCGTGGCGGCGTACAGCAGGTTCTTCAGCCAGAAGCGGGTCGTGGGCCGCTCCGCGTAGTCGTTGATGACCGTGCGCAGGCCGTTGGCGCCGTGCAGCATCGCCAGCCACAGCATGATCAGGTCCCATGCCTGCCAGAACGGCGAGGCCCAGCGGCCGGCCACGAAGGCGAAGCCGACCTTGGACACGCCGCCGTCGAGCACCAGCTGGATCAGCAGGTGACCGAGGACCAGCACGACCAGGACGACGCCGGACAGCCGCATGAACAGCCAGCCGTACATCTCGAAGTTGGTGCGGGTCGACTTCGGCGTCTTCTTGGTGCGCTTGCGGGGCGGCTCGATGACCGGAGCCGGGTGGTCCACGTCGTAGAGCGACACGGAGTCGTTCACAGCGGGGGTGGTGTCAGCGGACATTACGCGTCAGCTCCCGAACAGCGTGCGCAGCGTGTGCTGGAGCACGGGGTAGAAAGCGCCGGCCATGAGCACGACCCAGATCAGGACCACGGACCAGAGCATCTGCTTCTGGTAGCGCGCGCCCTTGGACCAGAAGTCCACGGCGATGACGCGCAGACCATTGAGGGCGTGGAAGAGGATGGCGGCGACGAGGCCGTACTCCATCACATTGACGACGGGCGTCTTGTACGTCGCGACGACATCGTCGTACGCCTCGGGAGAGACGCGAACGAGAGCGGTGTCGAGGACGTGCACGAACAGGAAGAAGAAAATGAGGACGCCGGTGACTCGATGAGCCACCCATGACCACATGCCTTCCCGGCCGCGGTACAGCGTTCCAGCCGGCACGGAAAACCCTCCGGGAGCGGGGATCGGGGCCTGCCGGCTTCACTGTCAGCGGGCCCGGCCGGGTACGGTCCACCGGCCCTGGCCATCGTAGCGACGCCTTGTCGGTTCTTTCGCCCGGGGTCGTCGGGTGTGGTCAATCACGCACGTACGGCCCAGTCCGGGGCCCCAAAGGGCCGTTCGGGGGCGGGCGGTGTGCCGGACAGACCCCGGTTCCATGATCTTTAGGCGTTATGTCCCATGGTGCTGCGGGGTGGAGTGACTCCGTGTGCACGGGATGTCGGGGGCGAGCCGGATCAGCCGGCCGCGGGCGAGGCGGGCGAGCTCGACGGCGGTCGTGGCGGCCTCCTCCGCGACGGAGCCCTCCAGCCGGGAGCGGAGCGCGGCGAGGGCGCGGCCCTGGGCCTCGGCGGGCCGGCAGCCGTCCAGGCACAGCACGAAGACATGGCCGAACCGGTGCTCATAGGCGGCCTGGCCGCGCGCCAGGGCGGCCGGCGCGGCGGAGCCGGCGGATATGCCGGGCCCCGCGCGCCGGACCAGCGCGGGATACGGGCCCCGCTCGTCGGCGAGCGCCTCGGCGAGGTCGGCCGGGGTGAGGACGTGGGAGGCCCGGTCGGCTGCCCGCAGCAGGGCGGCCAGATCGGGGTACGGGCGCCCCGCCACCAGCTGCCGGGCCCACCGGCGGCTGCCGCAGCAGGCGAGGAGGGCGGCTTCGGCGGCGCCGGGCACCGCGGAGTTGAGGCGGTCGAGGCCATGGCGGGCGGGACCGTGCAGCGTGGGCTCCTCGGGAGTGCGGACCGTGGCCGTGCGGATCCGTGCACAGGGGGCGAGGGGCGGTGCACAGGGCCGTACGGGCGATGCGGGGCCGTGCGGGGCGGGACCGGGCGTGGCGCGCGGTCCGTCATGCGGTCGTGACGGGGTTGTGATGCGGGGACGCGTGAGAACTCCACGGTCCGGCGTGCACACTGGGCCGCCACCGTAGCGATGGTTATCGGCCACTGTCCGACGGATGCGCGAATTTCCTTCGTACGGGCCTTCCTGGGCGCGTGGTGGACGGCCGCGGCGGGCACAGTCGGATTACGGTCGCCTCATATTTGCCCTAAATAGGAGGCTTTGCTCCCATGGGTCCACCCTTCAGAATCACCCGGGCGAGCCTGGCGCGGGGCACCGTCGCCGGAGCGGCGCTCATCGCGACCATGACGATCATGGGCTGCCCCCGCGACGGAGCCGGCCACCCCTCCCGGGATGACTCCCGCTCCGCGCAGGCGTCCCCCTCCGCCTCTTCGGCCCAGCCGCCCGGCCAGGCCCCCGTGGTGCAGGGCACCCCGCGCACCGTGCCCGCCCTCCGCTCCGCGACGCCCGCCGCCGGGCCCGGCTGGCGGCCCGCCCCCGGCGCCCGCGTCGTCACCGACCCGGCCGGACCCCTCGCCGACGAGGCCCGCCGCCTGGCCGACGAGCTCAAGCTGGGCACCGCCCCCGCCCCCGCCCACCCCGGTGACATCGAACTCGCGCTGCGTCCCGGCCAGGGCGGCGGCCCCGAGGCGTACGAACTGACCACCCGGGACCACAGGGTCCTGATCACCTCCGAGGGTGAAGCGGGCGTGTTCTACGGCACGCGCACCGTCCTACAGGCCGTGCGCTCCGGCGGCGGACTCCCCGACGGCGTCGTGCACGACGCACCCGACCGCGCGCAGCGCGGGCTCAACCTCGACACCGCCCGCAAGCACTTCACCGCCGCCTGGATCGAGGACCGGCTGCGCGAGATGGCCGACCTCAAGCTCAACCAGCTCGCCCTGCACTTCTCCGACGACCAGGGCTTCCGCATCGAGAGCGACACCCACCCCGAGATCGTCTCCCCGGACCACCTCACCAAGGACGAGGTCCGCCGCATCCTCGCCCTCGCCGACTCCCTGCACATCACCGTCGTCCCCGAGCTCGACTCGCCCGGACACCTCGGCGCCGTCATCAACGCCCACCCGGACCTCCAGCTCCGCGACGCCACGGGCACGGCCCTGCGCGGCGCCGTCGACATCGCCGACCCCGATGCCGCCGACATCGTCGACGACCTGCTGCGCGAGTACGCGCCCCTCTTCCCCGGCCCCTACTTCCACCTTGGCGCCGACGAGTACCGCGCGCTGACGTACAAGGACCCGCAGTCCTCCTTCCCGCGCCTCGCCGACCTGGCCCGCCGCCGCTACGGCCCCCAGGCCCGCGTCCAGGACCTCGCCACCGGCTGGCTCAACGACCGCGCGGCCGTGCTGCACACCCTCGGCAAGAAGCCCAAGGCGTGGAACGACGGCTTCTTCGCCGGCGGCGTCATCAGCGCCGACAAGGACATCGAGGTCGAATACTGGACCGGCAAGGAACTCGGCGCGCGCGACCCGCAGGAATACCTGAACGAGGGACGCACGGTCGTCAATCTCAACGACGAGTACCTCTATTACGTACTCGGCCAGCCGAACCAGTTCACCTACCCCACCGGGCAGCGCATCTACGAGGAGTGGTCGCCCTCCGTGCTGCGCGGCACGAAGCCGGTGGAAGGGGGCGCCACCGCCGCACGTGTGCCCGGTGGCCGGCTCGCCGTCTGGTGCGATCACGCTGACGCGCAGTCGCCTCAACAGGTGGCGGACGGCATCCATCTGCCGCTGGCTGCTCTCGCTCAGCGCTTGTGGGATGCGGGGCGGCCGTCGGTGCCGTGGTCCGACTTCGTGTCTTTGGCGCGGCGGGTCCGCTGAGCGGGTGGTTTGTAGTGGGGGTTCGGGGGGCCTCAGACGCCGGCCGGGCTTGGGGTTGGTGGGGTTCGCCGTTGTCCGGTGCGGGTCCGTTGCCGCCTGCGGCGGGGGCGCCCTGCCGGGTTGGCCGTTGCTGGGTGTGGGTTGTGTGTGGTTTCGGTTCGGGTGGCCTCAAGCGCCGGCCGGGCTGGTTTGTGGTGGGTGACGGGGGTGGGTCTTCCGGGCTGGGGACCTGGAACGCGGTGCGGGTGCCGTTTCGCGTATGGAGTGCCCCGAATTCGCACCGCGTTCCAGAACCCCACCCTCCAGCCCCACCCCCTCCCGCCGGAGGACAAGTGCGGGGTGTATCCGCTTAAGGGTTCGCATTCAGCCCGCTGGGGGCACCTCTGGGGGAGCAAGCAACCCGCACCCCACCCAACAGCCCCAATACCTCCCCGCACCCAAAAGGCCCTACCCTCCGGGAAGTACGCACGCGCACTTGAACGAGGGCCCGATGAAGATCGAATTCTTGCTGCACAACGCCTACGGCATCGGCGGCACCATCCGCTCGACCGTCAACCTCGCCGCCGCCCTCGCGGAGCGGCACGAGGTGCGCATCGTCAGCGTCAACCGCCCCGTGGACGAGCCCGAGCTCACCATCGACCCCCGGGTGCGCCTCACCCCCCTGGTCGACCTGCGCGAGGGTGCCGACACCGACGAGTACGAGGCCCCCCTCAACCAGCAGCCCAGCGAGATCTTCCGGGACGAGCGGATCGACAACGGCCGGATGGCGGCGACCGCCCTCACCGACCAGCGCGTGGCCGGGCACCTCGCCGCCACCGACGCCGACGTCGTCATCGCCACCCGCCCCAAGCTCATCGGCTACCTCGCGAAGTACGGCAGCGACCGCTACCTGCGGCTCGGCCAGGAGCACCTCACCCACGAGGCGCACGTCCCCGAGCTGCACGCCGTGATGGACCCGGCGATCGCCGCGCTCGACGCCTTCGCCACCGTCTCCGAGGCCGACGCGGGTCACTACCGCGAGGCGCTCCCCGACGCGCACGCGCGCATCCTCTCCATCCCCAACGCCGTCCCGGCGCCGGTCGCCGAGCCCTCCGACGGCACGTCCCGGACGATCGTCTCGGCGGGCCGCCTCGTGGCGGTGAAGCGCTACGACCGCCTCGTCGCCGCCTTCGCGAAGGTCGCCGCCGAGCGCCCCGACTGGAACCTGCGGATCTACGGCCGCGGTCCCGCCAAGGCCAAGCTGCGCAAGCAGATCGAGGAACTCGGGCTCTACGAGCGCGTCACGCTCATGGGCGCCCGCTCGCCCATCGAGACCGAGTGGTCGAAGGGCGCCGTCGCCGCCGTCGCCTCCGACGCCGAGTCCTTCGGCATGACCATCGTCGAGGCCATGCACGCCGGGCTGCCGGTCATCGCCACCGACTGCCCCTACGGCCCGCGCGAGATCCTCACCGACGGCACCGACGGCATCCTCGTCCCGCTCGACGACTCCGACGCCGTCGACGCCTACGCCGAGGCCCTCCTGAAACTCACCGGCGACGCCGGACTGCGCCGGAGCCTCGGCGCGGCGGCCCGCGAGACCGCCCACCGCTACGAGCCGTCCCGGATCGCGCAGCGCTACGAGGAGCTCTTCGAGGAGCTCCGCCCCGGCTCCACCGCCGCCGCGCCCGCGCCGGAGAAGAAGGGCGGCTTCCTGCGCGGCCTCTTCGGCGGCAAGGCCAAGCAGCCGGCCGCCGCCCCCGCGCCGCGGGGCGACATCGACCCCCCCGAGGCCCGCTGCGCCGTCGAGGCCGACGGCTCCCTGACCGTACGGCTGCGCCCGGAGCAGCTCACCTCCGCCGACACCCACGTCCTGCTCCGCCACCGCGGCAGCAAGGGCAAGGAGTCCGTGCGCGTTCCGCTCGCCGCCGACGGCACGGCCCGGATCGAGCGCGCCGCCCACACCATGTCCGAGGGGCGCTGGGACACCTACGTCGAGCGGTCCGGCGACAAGTCCCGGCGCCGCCTGGCCGCGGCGCTCGTCGAGCAGAAGGCGCTCCTCGGCCTGCCGCTCGCGGTCTCCGGTGCCGGGGTCGCGGCCTGGGTGCCGTATGAGACCAGTGACGGCTTCCTCGCCGTCCGCACCTGGCTGCGCCCGCAGCACGCCGAGGCCACGGAGGTGCGCGTCGGCGACGACGCGGTCACCGTCACCGTCGCGCTGTACGGCACGGCCCTGGGCGAGGGCGCCGAGATCCTCGCCCGGCTCCGGCACGGCGACGGCGCGGCCGGTGACGTCCGCGCCCCCCTGGAGAACGGCAGCGGCAGCCTCCCGTACGCCCCGATGGAGAAGCGCGTCGCCGAGGACCAGGACCTGTGGGACCTCTGGGTACGCCCGCGGTCCGGGGCCGCTCTCGTGCGAGTCGGCCGCATGGCGGGGGACTTCGCCGACCGCAAGGGTGTCGATACGTTCCCCGCGGCTGCTCGTGGTGCGGTGCGCCTGCGTCCGTATTTCACGGTGACGAATGATCTGACGGTGACGGTGAAGGACGCGGCGGCGGACGTGGTGTAGCGGTTTGTCCGCGGGTGCGTTGTGGTTGCGGTTCGGGTGGCCTCAAGTGCCGGCCGGGCTTTGGTTGTGGCTGGTGCCGGGGGTGGGTCTTCCGGGCTGGGGACCTGGAACGCGGTGCGGGTGCCGTTTCTCGAATTGGGTGCCCCGAATTCGCACCGCGTTCCAGAACCCCACCCTCCAGCCCCACCCCCTCCCGCCGGAGGGCGAGTGCGGGACGTGTCCGCCTCAGGGTGCGCATTCAGCCCGTTGGGGGCACCTCTGGGGGAGTTCGAGGACAACGTGGCGAAGCCGTATCGCGGGGTCTGGGGCGTGCCCCCCGTTTCCGGGTGCGAAATCCAGCCTGTCCGGCGTTTGAGGACAACGCGCGAAGCGTGTTGCTGGGGGTCCGGGGCGCAGCCCCAGTTTCAGGGCGCGCACCACTGCGGGGGTCTGGGGGCTTGCCCCCAGTTTCGGGAAGGGGCGGGTAGGGGAAAAAGCGCCGCAGGCCAACGCACCCGCACCCAGGGGCCCGGGGCGCGAGCCCCTACGTGGCGGAGCTGGAAAAGAAAACGCACAGCCCCACCCCCGCAAACGGAGACGGCCGGGGCCGCCACCCCCCACAGGAGAGGCCCCGACCGTCGTCCGGCGCGAACCCTGGTGGGGCCCGCACTACCTACAGCGCCATGGCCCCTAAATCCGTCACACTGTCATACCGGTGACGGGGGCCGTTTCTGGACGAGGCCGGGCCCCTGCCCGTAACGTGCGGGTCCGCGCCCGAGGCGGCGCCGCTCTCCCGTTCGGTCCCGGTGGCCGGGGAACCGGGGGGTTTCGCATGAGTTCGGCCACGTCCCCAGGGGGTCTGAGAAATGTATCCGTGCGGTCGATGCCGCGCTGCCGCCGTCGGCCAGGACGGCCGCTGCGCCGCCTGTGGCGCGTACCAGCAGCAGCCGGCCCCGCCGATGGGGATGCCGCCGGCGCCCCCGTATCCGTACGCCGCCGCGATGCCCGTCGGCGCCGCCGACCTGCGGCGCGGTCTGCGTATCACGCTCAGCGTGCTGCTCGCGGTGTGTGTCGTGGTGCTGCTGTTCGTCTTCACGGCGCGCGTGGAGCAGCGTTCGGCGATCCAGGCCGTCATCGACAACGGCGTCAGCGGCAGCACGGTGGACGACGCCAACAGCGCGGACGGCTTCGTCCTCGGGACGCAGCTGGTCTACTTCCTGGTGTTCGTCGCGACCGCCGCGGTGTGGGCCGTGTGGTTCCGGCGCGCGCGGCTGAACGCCGAGCTGTTCGCCCCGGGCACGCACCGCATGGGCGCCGGCTGGGCGGCGGGCGCGTGGTTCACGCCGGTGGTCAACCTCTGGTTCCCCAAGCAGATCGCCAACGACATCTACCGGGCCAGTGCCCCGGCCGGCCCGCAGAGCGCGCCCAAGGGACTGCTGAACACCTGGTGGTGCCTGTGGATCGGCTCGTTCGCCATCAACATGATCGCGTCCGTCACGGCCGCCTCCGCGAGCGCCCGGCTCCGGACGCGGGGCTATGACGGCTCCACCTGGGAGAGCGACGTCGACACCCTGAAGTCCGCCGCCAACCTCTCGGCTCTCGCCGCCCTGCTGACGGCCGCCGCGGGCGTCCTCGCGATCTTCGTTGTGCGGCAGCTGGCGCGGCTTCAGGAGCAGCGCGCCCTCATGGGCCCCGCGCCGATGGGCCCCATGGGACCCATGGCGCCGATGGGTGTGCCGATGGCGGGCCCGGCGGCCGGTCCGGTGCCCGGGATGCCGTACGGCGCTCCGGCTTATCCGCCCGCGCAGCCCGGTCCGGCGGCGGGCGGCTGGGCCAATCCGGCGCAATCACCGCAGAATCCTTACGGCAACGGCCCGGCCGGCCACTGAGTCGCGGATTCTCCCAGTGGGGCAGGATGAGGGTGTGCAGGGGGACGACACTGAGCTGACGGCCGCGGTGCGCGCGGCGCAGAGTGGGGACGAGACGGCGTTCCGCACCGTCTACCGGACGGTTCATCCCCGCCTGCTCGGCTATCTGCGCACCCTCGTCGGGGACGCCGAGGCGGAGGACGTGGCATCCGAGGCGTGGCTCCAGATCGCCCGCGATCTGGAGCGGTTCACCGGGGACGCGGACCGCTTCCGCGGCTGGGCGGCGCGGATCGCCCGCAACCGCGCGCTCGACCACATACGGATGCGCGGCCGGCGCCCGGCGATCGGTGGCGACGAGAGCGAGCTCGCGGGCCGCGCGGCCGACGCGGACACCGCGGGGGAGGCCCTGGAGTCGCTCGGCACGGACCACACCTTCGCGCTCATAGCCCAGCTGCCGCAGGACCAGGCGGAGGCCGTCGTGCTGCGGGTGGTCGTCGGGCTCGACGCGAAGAGCGCCGCCGGGGTGCTCGGCAAGCGGCCGGGCGCGGTCCGTACCGCCGCCCACCGGGGCCTGCGGCGGCTCGCCGAACTGGTGACGGCGCCCGACACCCTCCCCGGGCAGCGGCAGGCACAACCGTCACACACCGGAGCGAACGCTTCTGCCGGTGTGACGCAATTGCGCACGCGGACGCAGAAGGACATGTGATGGCCGACGACCACCGCTACGACTGGCTGGATGACGACGCCGTGGAGCGTCTGCTCACGCCTGCGCAGTCGCCTTCGGCGGACCCGGAGGCGGAGCCGCGGCTGGCGGCGCTGCTGCGTGCCCTGACCCCGGAACCGGCGCGGCCGGACCACGCCCTGCCGGGCGAGGAGGCGGCCCTGGCGGCGTTCCGCACGGCACGCGCGCAACGGACGCGCGAGGCACACGCCTTCGCGGAGGAGACCGCGCCCGCGGCCGTGCCCGGCGAACACGCGTCGCCGCTGCGGCCTGATGTATCGGATGTACCGGGCGTAGCGGGCGTGGACCACGGTCTCGCGGCCGCGTCGCGGGCCGCGCACGGGCGCATACCCGGCTCCCCTGTGGTTGACGAAGCGTCAGACGCGGTCGCGCGCCCCCTCGTCGGCGCGGCGGAATCCACTACGCGCGTCAACCACCCCGCCTCCGCCCCCGCCGCCCGCCTCGGCGTGGCCGAAAAGGCGCGGGGCCTGTTCGGCCGGTGGCGGCCCGTGAAGGTCGCCCTCGCCATGGCCGTCGCCGGGTGCGCGCTGGGCGGCGTCGCCGTCGCCGCCGGTACGGGCGTGCTGTCGGCGCCCTTCGGCCGTGCGGCCGGCGAGCCCGAGACCAGCGCCAGCGTCTCCGCCCTCGACGACACCGGCATGGAGACGCCGCTGCCCCCGTCCGGCGCGCCCAGCGCCTCGCCGTCGCCCGGCAAGGGCGGCGGCTCCCGCGCGAGCGGCGCGCCGCACGCCCCCGCGCCGAGCGGTGGCGGTGCCACCGCCGGGCACGGCGGCAAGGAGAACAGACCCGGGGACACCCCCTCGGCCTCTCCCAGCCACGACGGCGGCCAGGACCACGACGGCGGCGACGCCGACGCCGCCAGGGGCGGCACGGTCTGGGCCGCCCGGCTCTGCCGCGACTTCCTCGCCGCGCAGCAGCGCCGCGGCCAGGACGTCGACGAGCACGACCTCCGCGACCTGGAGCGCTTCGCGGGCGCCGGGAGCGCGGACGCCCTGCGTGAATACTGTGAGCGCTACGCGCCGGACGGCGGTGGCAAGGGCGTCACCAGCGGCGGCAAGGGGGCGAGTGGCGGCAAGGGCGACGACGACAGCCAGGGCGACGGCCGCCGCGGCCGGTCCGTCCCGATCGTCCCGTCCGTCCTCGGCACCTCCCCGCTCCTGCTCTCGAAAGCGCTCCCGGACCCGCTCGGGGCGCCGCTCCGTCCCCTGCTGTGACGTTCGCTGTGACGTTTTTCGCGCCGGTGGCGCTGTAGGAAGTGTGCCGACTGGTCATCGGCCGCGCACGAGCCGGAGTTCCCCCCATACCGTCGGCTCGGCGCACCGGCGCGGGCGGGGCTCTTCCCCCGGCTCTGCCCGCGCCCCCCACGGCCCGCCGCGCCTCCACCGCCTCGTCCGCCGCGCCGGTGCTGCCTCTTCGCCCTCCGGCGGAGCATCCTTGTACGTACCCGCGAGGTACGTATCCGCGAGGACACCGCACGGCCTGACGAGCAGCGGGAGGCGGCACCCATGGCGCGCGAGCCGGAGAGCAGCAGCACACGGTCGACCGAGTCCGGACTGACCGTCGATCCGGTCTACGGCCCCGAGGCCCTCGCCGGCTGGGATCCCGCCGAGCGGCTCGGCGCCCCCGGCGCGTACCCCTTCACCCGCGGCGTCTACCCCACGATGTACACCGGCCGCCCCTGGACGATGCGGCAGTACGCGGGGTTCGGCACCGCCGCCGAGTCCAACGCCCGCTACCGGCAGCTCATCGAGCACGGCACCATGGGCCTGTCCGTCGCCTTCGACCTGCCCACCCAGATGGGCCACGACTCCGACACGCCCCTGGCGAGCGGCGAGGTCGGCAAGGTCGGGGTCGCGATCGACTCGGTCGAGGACATGCGGGTGCTCTTCGACGGCATCCCGCTCGGCAAGGTCTCCACGTCGATGACCATCAACGCGCCCGCCGCGCCGCTCCTGCTGCTGTACGAGCTGGTGGCCGAGGAGCAGGGCGTGCCGGCCGGGAGCCTCACCGGGACCGTGCAGAACGACATCCTCAAGGAGTACATCGCGCGCGGCACATACATCTTCCCGCCGCAGCCCTCGCTGCGGCTCGTCGCGGACACCTTCCGCTACTGCGGCGAGGTGCTGCCCCGGTGGAACACCATCTCGATCTCCGGCTATCACATGGCCGAGGCCGGTGCCTCGCCCGTGCAGGAGATCGCGTTCACGCTGGCCGACGGCATCGAGTACGTCCGCACCGCTGTCGCCGCGGGCCTGGACGTCGATGCGTTCGCGCCCCGGCTGTCGTTCTTCTTCGTCGCCCGGACGACGTTCCTGGAGGAGGTCGCGAAGTTCCGCGCGGCGCGGCGGATCTGGGCGCGAGTGATGCGGGAGGAGTTCGGCGCGCGCGACCCCAAGTCGCTGATGCTGCGCTTCCACACGCAGACCGCGGGCGTCCAGCTGACCGCGCAGCAGCCGGAGCTCAATCTCGTACGGGTCGCCGTGCAGGGCCTGGCCGCGGTGCTCGGCGGCACGCAGTCGCTGCACACCAACGCCTTCGACGAGGCCATCGCCCTGCCCACCGATAAATCGGCCCGGCTGGCCCTGCGCACCCAGCAGGTCCTGGCCCACGAGACCGACGTCACGGCCACGGTCGACCCCTTCGCCGGCTCGTACGCGGTGGAGTCGCTGACCGACGCGGTCGAGGCGGCGGCGCTCGGCCTCATGCGGCGGGTGGCGGACCGGGGCGGGGCGGTCGCCGCCATCGAGGAGGGCTTCCAGAAGGCCGAGATCGAACGGAACGCGTACCGCATCGCGCAGGAGACCGACAGCGGCGAGCGCGTCGTCGTCGGCGTCAACCGCTACCGGCTGGCCGAGGAGGAGCCGTACGAGCCGCTCCGCGTCGACCCCGCGATCGAGGAGCAGCAGGTGCGGCGCCTGCGGCAGTTGCGCGCCTCCCGCGACGGACAGGCGGTTCAGGCCGCCCTGGCCGGCCTGAAGGAGGCGGCCGCGGGCACGGACAACGTCCTGCCTCCCATGAAGGCCGCGCTCCGGGAGCGGGCGACGGTGGGCGAGGTGTGCGGGGCGCTGCGGGAGGTGTGGGGGACGTACGAGCCGAGCGAGTCCTTCTGAACGGTTCGGGAACGGCGGCCTCCCGCGGTGAGGGAAAATGGCCGGATGTCCTCTCCGCGCCGCACGTGCCCCGTCTGCTCCCGAGAGATCGCCGTGGTCGGCGGTCGCTTCGCCCGCCACGACCCCCCGGGCCGCCGCGCCTCGTACGACCTCATCTCCTGCCCCGGCTCCCGCCGCTCGGCCCCCCTTCTCGCCACGGAACCCCGCCTCTTCGACCCGGAGGAACCGGATATGAGGGGGCAGGGGCAGCTGTTCTGAGGCTCCGGCGTGGGCGGCGCGGAGGGGGAGACGGCCCTTGTGCGATCGAGGCGTCACGACGGGAACCGAGCGCCCGGGGAGACAGCGTGACCGGAACCGTGGATCCGCGGGTCTGCGCACGTATGCGGGAGATCGCTGAGGAGTTCCGGTCCGCAGCCGAACGCATGCCGGTCAGGACGTCGTCGCCCAGTCCGGTGCCGAGGCGGAGCACCCGACGACCGGGCGGACGCGCCGCCCGGACGCCTGAGCGCCTGCCCGCCTCATAGGGGACTTTTCCCCACCGACTTCATGATCCTCGGCGCCACATAATTGCTGCGCGGCCCCGGTCGGGGACGGGCGAAGTGCGGGGGAAAGGCGTAAGCGGATGTTCCGGGTACCGGTCGAGGAGGGGCTTCAGGGGCTCAAGCGGTGTCTGTTGCTGTGGTGGCTCGCGGGGGTGGCCACCACGCTCTCGCTGCTGGTCACCCTGACCGTGCTGCTGCTCGGCTCCGGGCTGGGGATCCTGATGCTGCCGCGTACCGTGGCGTACGTACGCAAGCTCGCCGACCGGCAGCGGGAGCTGGTCGGCGACTGGACCGGGGAACCCGTGCCCGCCGCGTACGACCCGCCGCCCGCCCCCATGCCGAAGGGTGCGCACGGCGTCTTCGCCCGCTGCCGGTGGATCGTCCGCGACGGCCAGACCTGGCGCGACTGGACCTGGCTCGCCGCCGAGCCGGTCGTCGGCGGCGCGCTCGCCGCCGGCCCGGTCCTGCTGGTGCTCGCCGGCGTCTGGGGGCTCGCGATGCCGCTCTACGGCTTCGAGCTGGCGCAGCACTGGGACGGCATCTGGTTCGAGTTCGTCCCGGTCAAGGGCGGGTACACCGCCGCACTGGCCGGCGCGCTCGGCGCGCTCCACCTCGGGCTCGCCCTGTGGTGGGCGCCCCGCGCCGCCCGCCTCCACGCCGCGTACACCCGCTCCCTCCTCTCGCCCGGGCCGGTGGCCCGCATGGCCCACCGCATCGAGCACCTCTCCGTGACCCGGTCCGACGCCGTCGACACACAGATGGCCGAGATCCGCCGCATCGAGCGTGACCTCCACGACGGCGCCCAGGCCCGGCTCGTGGCCATGGGCATGCCCCTCGACGCCGCCGGCCATCTCCTGGAGAGCAACCCCGAGGCCGTACGCCAACTCCTGCTCGAAGCGCGGGAGTCCTCCACCAAGGCCCTGGAGGAGCTGCGCGACCTCGTCCGCGGCATCCACCCTCCCGTACTCGCCGACCGCGGCCTCGCGGACGCGGTCCGTTCGCTCGCCCTCGTCAGCCCCTTGCGTACCGAGGTACGCGTCGATCTCCCCGGCCGCGCCGAGGCACCCGTCGAGTCGGCCCTCTACTTCGCGGTGTCCGAGGCCCTGGCCAACGCCGCCAAGCACGCGCACGCGGACCGGCTCTGGATCGACGTCCGTTACGATCAAGGAAAGCTGCGCGTCACCGTCACCGACGACGGCCAGGGCGGCGCGCGCCGGGCTCGGCACCGGGCTGCGCGGCATCGAGCGGCGGCTGGCGACCTTCGACGGGCTCCTCGCCGTGAGCAGCCCCAACGGCGGCCCGACCATGCTGACGATGGAGCTCCCGTGCGTATTGTCCTCGCCGAAGACCACTTCCTGCTCAGAGACGGTCTGATACGGCTGCTGGGGGCGTTCGGCCACGAGATCGTGGCCGCCGTCGACAACGGCCCCGAGCTGCTGACCGCCCTCACCGGACTGCGTCCGGACCTCGCCCTCGTGGACGTCCGGCTGCCGCCCACCTTCGCCGATGAGGGCCTCCGCGCCGCCGTCACCGCCCGCCGGGAGATCCCGGGCCTGCCGGTGCTGCTGCTGTCGCAGTACGTGGAGCCGCTGTACGCCCACGAGTTGCTCGCCGACGGCGGCGGCTCCGTGGGCTACGTCCTCAAGGACCGCGTCTCCAACGGCGCGGAATTCATGAGCACGATCCGCCGCGTGGCGGAGGGCGGCACCGTCATGGACCCCGAGGTCGTCACCAAGCTGATGCACCGCAAGGACCGCGACCAGGGCGTCGGCGCCCTCACCGCCCGCGAACGCGAGGTCCTCGAATGCCTGGCCCAGGGCAGGTCCAACGCGGGCATCGCGGAAGCGCTCTTCATCACGGAGAAGGCCGTGACGAAGCACATCGGCAACATCTTCCCGAAGCTGGGCCTGCACCCGGACGAGGCCGACAACCGGAGGGTGCTCGCGGTGCTGGCGTATCTGGAGCGGTGAGGGGCGCCGGCGATCAGCAGGAATAGAACTGCGTGACCTGAGCGGTGGCCGCGTAGACGCTCGGCTCGAACGTGCCGGTCGCGTTCATGTCGTACCACTTGCTCGGCCACATCGTCGGGCTGTCGTACGTCGTGGTCTTGTAGAGCTCCTGGCCGCTCGTGTTCCTCAGTGAGAAACGCGCGTGCCAGATGTCGCCGCTCAGCGTGAACGTCGTCTGCGTCTTGGCGGTGAAGGTGAGTTTGCCGTCCGAGTAGAGCCGCAGTTCTCCGCCGGTCTGGTGGCAGTCGCCCGCGCTCAGGTCGCCCCAGGTCCACCATTTGTAGTCCGTGGCGATGCCTTGCCTGACGGTGCCGGCAGTGGCCGGGCCTGTGTCCGCCGACGCTGTCGGGGCGGTGAACGCGGTGAGGAGGAGGGCTGCGGCCAACAGCTTCTTGATGGAACGCATGGCGTTTTCCGTTCGGGATGTGTCAGCCCCTCGGAGTGATTACCCGGAGCCGAATCCCACGGAGCGGGCCGGCAGGGGTGGTGGGCCCGTCTCGTCCCAGCTGCCGCCCGTGACGTCGTCCGGCGGGTCGGAAAGGCCGTCCAGGGTTCCGGTGTCGAACCGCATGTACGTGAAGGTGCCGCAGGCCACCTGGGCGTTGACGGGCACAGCCGCGAGCGGCAGCAACGCGCCGCTCGCGGCGAGGGCGGCTCTGCGCGGTGCCCTGAGCGGGCGGGCTCGGCTGATTTGTTTGTGCGCGTGCATGTGGGAGCGCTCCCTTTCCCGCATGGGGTCGGAAGGGGAGCGTCCATCTTTTTGAGGAGCGGGGGAAGGGGTGTTGACGTGCGACCACTCGGATGGGCGATTGGGATTATTTATCGGCAGTGCGCAGGTCGCCTTGGAGGAGGGCGTCGGAGAATGCGCGGTATGCGGGTGAAGTGAAGCGGAGGATGGGGCTGTTGGGGTTCTTGGAGTCGCGTATGGATATGGCTTCGCCGGATCTGGATATCTCGACGCAGTTCTCTACTACCGAGCTGTAGCTGCTCTTTATGAATCTGCTCATGTTGCATCCTTGACGATCCGCGTGATGAAGTCCTGTGTTGCTGCCGGGTTCAGTGCGTGATCCAAAAGGAACTCGAACACAGAGGTGTACCGCGCGACTCGGGCATCCTCATCGAAGTAGAGCGAGTGCGTGAGGGGCTCCACAGCGACCACCGGATCACTTGCAGCCAGGTGGAAAATCGTGAAGCTGCCATCCATCCCAGTGTGCGCGCCCGACGCAAAGGGGAGAACCCGCAGTTCGACGTTGGGCAGTTTCGACATGAGGAGCAGGTGCTCAAGCTGCCCTCGGTGGACTACCGGCCCGCCGACCGCGCGCCTCAAACTGGCCTCGTCGAGGACGCATCGGAGTGTGAGCGGCTCCCTGGAGGGCTCATCGCCCGGTGCAATCGCAAGGACTTCTTGTCGCTTCATGCGCAGCTCGACAAAGTTCCGTACGTCACGCGCTGTGCTCCATACGCTGCCGCCTTGGATGATCGCGTGGGCGTACGCGGCTGTCTGTAGCAGCCCAGGGATGGCGAGCGCCGCGTAGGCATCCGTGTGGGTGGCGATTTCCTCCAGCTCCAAGAAGTCGGCGAACTGAGGGCGGATCACGTCCCTGAACTGCGTGAAGATGCGCCGCTGGCGGGCGCTGTCGGAGAGCCTGGCGATCTCTATCGTCTCTGCGATGCGCGCCGCGTCCTTCACCTTGTACACGGTGAAGAACTTCTCCAGATCGGGACGTTGCTTCCCATTCTCGATCTTACTCAAGGCGGGCGGGCCGGGCAGGCCAAGCAGCTTGGCGGCCTCGGCAAGGTTGAGGCCGGTCCGAACTCGCATCGTCTTCAGGATCGATCCGAGCCTCCGGCGCAACATGGTGGGTTTGGCGTCAGGCATGTGATCACCCCCTTCTGCGGGCGACTCTACCCACATCAACTGTCTTGGCATATGCCAACGTTCACCCCATCGAGGCAACTAACTGGAGTAAGTTGCTCGCGAAAGTCGCGCCAGGCCCAGACTGGATCGCAGTCGAGTGCAGCGAATCCAGGGAGGCCACGGCAATGACCTACAGGAACGGCGCGTTCGTAGTGGACACGCGCGGAGGGCGGATCGCCCAAGTGATCGACAGTGTCGGCGGCCGCGTACGCGTCCGTACCCCCGGCGGCGGCGCAGAATGGGAAGTCCCCTTCTCCGTGCTGCGGTTGGCCACGCGCGCCGAGCGCGACGAAGTGGGGCTCTGGCCCGCCGGTTCGTGGTCGCGGATGGAGTGCCCGGAATGCCCGGTCCTGGAACAGGCGTGGCGGGAGGCCGCCGCCGGAGGCGACCGGTTGAAGGAGGCGACCGCGCTCGTGACACTGCGGCGGCACGGCCGGGTCGTGCACATGCTGCCGGGAGGGAGGGCGTGAGAGTGTGCGCGCACCGCGACGGATGGGTTCGCGCCAACGGCGAGGCGCAGTGCCGCAGTTGTGGCGTCCGCAGGTTCGCCGACTACCGCGCCGTACGCCCGCCGGGGCTCGCCGAAGCGGTCACCCGCCCCCGCAGAGAAGCCCGGAACGCGGACCGCGCGGCCGCGCTGTGGCTGATGCGGCGGACTCGGTGGACGCGGCGGCGCCAACCTGCCCCGTACGACAAGTGGTTGGTCTCACCCGTTTGAGTGGACGAAGTGTTGATCAGGTGTAATTAGGGGGCGATATCGGGAAGTTACCCGTCTGTCGAAGCTGTGACCCGGGGAGGGGAGCCGCCGTGGAGCGGGAAGAAGAGCCGTACGAGCCGCCGGAGTTGATGGAGGTCGGTGAGTTCGCCGACCTGACGCTGGGCACGTCCACGGGGACGTACTACGAAGGCGGTTACGCCGCCTGGTATGTCCGGCCGAGCTGACCTGACGATGAGCAGCGAGACGTGGTTCGCGGTCTTTCCCGACGGCGAACCGGGGGCGGCCGTGGCGCAGACGTTGCGCCGCGGGGCCGCCGAGGTGATCGACCACCACTCCGGGCGGCCATGGCTGGTGGGGAGCTGGCCGGCCGGGCAGGTGGTGGTGGCCGCGGTGGGGGAGGCGCGGCTGGCGGTGATCGGGCGGTGTCCCGTCACCGCCGAGGCGCTGCGGATCCGGCTCAGGCGCGTGCGGGAGATCGCGGACGTCGAGGGGGCGCTGCGGGGGCTGGAGGGGAGCTTCCACGCGGTCGCTTCCGTGGGCGGCCGGGTGCGGGTGCGGGGGAGCGCGTCGGGGGTGCGGCGGGTGTTCCGCGCCCGGCTGGACGGGGTGACGGTGGCGGCGAGCCGCGCGGACACGCTGGCGCGGGCCCTCGGCTCGGGGGTGGACGAGCGGAGGCTGGCTCTCCACCTGCTGTCGTCCCCGCCGCCCTTCCCGCTCGACGCGGGGCCCAGCCTGTGGCGGGGTGTGGAGGCGCTGCCGGCCGGGAGCTTCCTGCTGCTGGAGGCGGACGGGCGCGCCGAGGTGCGCCCGTGGTGGCATCCCCCCGAGCCTGACCTGCCGCTGGCGGAGGGCGCCGCCGAGGTGAGCCGGGCGCTCACGGCGGCGGTGGATTCCTGCACGGTGGACGCCAAGACCGTGAGTTCGGACCTCTCCGGCGGGATGGATTCGACCAGCCTGTGCTTTCTCGCCGCGCGTGGTCCGGCCCGTCTGGTCACGTTCCGCTGGGAGAGCGTGGACGCGGCGAACGACGACGCGGCCTGGGCGCAGCTGGCGGCCGCCCGGCTGCCGGGCACGGCCGAGCATGTCGTTCCCGAACGGTCGCGCGCGCCCCTGTGGTTCAGCGGTCTGACCGGCCTCGGGGCGACGGCGGACGAGCCGGGCAGCTGGGCGCGGGACGGCGCACGGCTCACCACGCTCGTGGAGCTGATGACGGAGCGCGGCTCGCAGCTGCATCTGTCGGGCGGCGGTGGGGATGAGCTGTTCTGCGCGCTCCCGCCGTACGCGCGCGACCGCTTCCGCAGACACACGCTGCCCACGCTCAGCCTGGTGCGCAGGCGGGGTGCTCTCCGGCGGTGGCCGCTGTGGTCCCTCTTGCGGGGGATCGCGGACCGCAGCACGTTCAGCCAGTGGCTCGCGGCCTGGGCCGAGGGCCTTACGCAGGGCGCGAGTTCGTCCACGGCCTGGGGCCCGGCGCTGCGCATGCCGCCCTGGGCCACGCCGGACGCGGTCCGGGCCGTGCAGTGCCTCCTGCGCGCGGCGGCGGCGGATGTGCCGGAGCCGCTCGCGTCCCAGCGCGGCCAGCACATCGCACTGTCCTGCGTGCAGGCGTGCGGGCGCGGCTTCCGGCAGGTCGACCAGGTGACGGCGGCGCAGGGCCTGCCGTACGCCGCGCCGTATCTCGACGACCGCGTGATCGAGGCCGCCCTCACCGTACGGATCGCCGACCGCGCCGCGCGCGACCGCTATAAACCGGTGCTCGCCACGGCGATGGCCGACCTCGTGCCGGACACCGTCCTGGCGCGCTCCACCAAGGGTGAGTACAGCGCCGATTTCTACCTCGGCCTCCGCCGCAACAAGGCCGAACTCGCCGAGATCGTCACGGAGTCCCGCCTGGCCCGAGCGGGCCTCCTGGACGCGTCGGCCCTGCGCGCGGGCCTGCGCCACCCCGAGCTCTCACCGGAGGTGATGCGCGCTCTCGACAACACGCTGGCTTGCGAGATGTGGCTGCGGTCGGTGCTCGACGCGGGCGGGGCGGGGCCGGGGGTGCCGGCATGAGCGGCTCGCGAGCCTCGGCGGTCGTCGTGGCGCCGGGGGAGGGGCGAGCGCGGCCTCCGCGTGCCCGTCCGGTCGCATGCGGGCAGGCGGAGGCCGGACGGCATATGGCTACGGAAGCGTGACCTGCGTGGCGTCCGAGAGAGTGCCCTCTTCGCCCTTCGCGCTGACGCCCACGACGCGATAGGTGTGGCTCGCGCCCGGCTCCAGGTCGCGGCTGTCGGAGTAGGTGGTCGCGTCCGTCTCGAAGACCAGGGACGGGTTGAGCCGACCCGTGTCGTAGCGGTAGACCAGGTACTTCGAGGGGCTCGGGGTGTCGTAGGGGTTCGGCTGCCAGCTCAGCTCGACCTTGCCGGAGCCGCTCTGCGCCGTCAGCGACTTCGGGGTGCCCGGGGTCTCCTGCTTGATCCGCACCAGGGGCGTACCCGCCGCCGTGGCCGACGCCGCGGACTCGTTGCCGGTCAGGTCCACCGTGGTCACGTAGTAGACGGCATACCGGTTGCGCTTGATCTCGGCGTCGATGAAGCCGTTCTCCGCGGACTCCCCCGGCAGGGTGGCGATGTGCTTGAAGGGCTCGCCGTTGTCGTCGGCCCGGTACAGCTCGAAAGACTTCACGTTCGTGTCGACGACCGGATCCCGGTCCCAGGGGTTCGCGCAGTCCAGCTCCCAGTGGATCCAGATGCCGTCCTCGGTGCTGGAGGCGACGAGTCCGGACACGGGCTTGGGCGACATGACGCCCTGGGCGGCGGAGGCGGCGGCCTGGGGAGCGGCCGGCGCCGCGTAGGCACTGGTCGCGCTCCGGGCCCGGTCCCGCAACCAGCGGGTGCGCGCGCCGAGCACGCCGAGGCCGAGGGCCACCAGGTGTCCGGCGTCGGCCAGTTCATGGTTGATCACCCAGGCGACGGTGAGCAGCGCGGTGAGGGCCGGCAGTCCGTACCGGCGGGCCCGGCGGCCGCCGAGGGCGAGCAGGCAGGAGGCGGTCGCGACCAGCCCGTAACTGATGCCGACATCACGCGCCCTGGCCAGGACGCCCGGCAGGTGCGCGAGATGCATCAGCCACATCGCGCCCTCGGTCAGCAGGGTCGCCACGAGGTGGCCCGCCAGGAACACCCCGAATCCGCGCAGCGTCCCCCACCGCCACTCCGCCAGCCCGAGCACGGCGGCCACGGCGGCGATCCCGAGCAGCACGGGCACGCCGTCGACCACCAGCCCGCTGGTGAACAGCGTCCACCACTTGCCGACTTCGAGGTGGTGGATGTTGCTGCTGTTGTGCCGGATGAACCGGGCCTGTTCGCGCCCCGGCCGGCTCGACATCCACGCGGCGGTGGCGAGCAGCACAGCGACGTACGCGTAGGTAGCGGGCAGTCGCCGTATGGCTCGCCCCATGGTGTTCCCGGCCATCCACTTCACCCCGTACGCCTGCTCCGGACCGGGGAACTGTAGTCCAGGGGGCTGTCGTGGCGCGGTAAGGAGGGGTGTGGCCTGGGAAAACGGTTTGGGGGTGGTGTGCCCGGGGGGCTAGGTTTGGCCGGTTAGTTCGATTCGTGGGGTAAAGGGATTCATGCGCAAGATCATGGGGGGTGCGGTGACCGCCGCACTCACGGTCGCGGTGCTCAGCGGCTGCTCGTCGGCGGACTCGTCGGCGGAGGACAAGGAGAACGGCAAGAAGAGCGAGGCGGCGGCCGCGCCCTCTTCCTCCGCTCCTTCCGCCTCGAAGTCCGCCGGGAGTTCCGCCCCGAAGGCGAAGGACTCCGGCGAGTGGAAGAAGGCCGACACGAGGATCGGCGACGCCGGGTCGGCCTGTGAGCTCCCGGTGTCGTTCATGGCGACGAAGGCGTGGAAGCCGACGTGCCTCTCCCGCGAGGACGGCGAACTGCTCGGCAAGTTCTCGGGCCACAAGACCTTCAGGGGCGCCCTCGAACTCAGCGCGAAGACGGCGGGCAACATCGGCTTCATCCGCCTGTGGACCGCGGACGCCATGAACGACAAGACGCCCCGCCAGGTCCTGGAGGCGTTCATGGCCGAGGAGAAGAAGGTCAAGGAGCGGGAGTACACCGAGATCAAGGCCGGTGAACTGCCCGCGGCCGAGGTCGTCTACAAGGTCGACAGCATCCTCACGGACGAGCCCAAGCGGGAAAGCGCCTTCGCGGTGACGACTCCGAAGGGCGTCATGGTCGTCCACCTCGGCGGCTTCGACAGCCAGGAGCACCAGGAGATGCTGCCGGCGTACGAGACGGCGAAGAAGACGATGACGGTGGCGGGCTAGCACCGCCCCCGGGCGTCGGCCGTGCCGGTCACGGCAGGGTCAGGACGCGCGGGCCCTCGTCCGTGATGGCGACCGTGTGCTCGATGTGGGCGGCCCGGCTGCCGTCCGTCGTGAAGAGGGTCCAGCCGTCGTCGCCCGTGCGGTAGCTGTCCCGGCCGCCCGCCATGAGCATGGGCTCGATCGCCAGGACCAGGCCGTGGCGGAGGGGGTAGCCGCGGCCGGGGCGGCCGCGGTTGGGGACCGGGGGGTCCTCGTGCATCGCGCGGCCGATGCCGTGGCCGCCGAAGTCGGCCGGCATGCCGCAGCGGGCCGCCTGGGCGACGGTGCCGATGGCGTGCGCGATGTCGCCCATGCGGTTGCCCGGGACGGCGGCGGCTATGCCGGCGTCGAGGGCGCGCTGGGTGGCGTCGATCAGTTCGAGGTCACCGGGGCGGGGCGTGCCGACGGTGAAGGTGATCGCGGCGTCGCCCGTCCATCCGTCGAGCCGCGCGCCGCAGTCGATGCTGACCAGGTCGCCGTCCCGCAGGCGGTAGTCCGTGGGGACGCCGTGCACGACCGCGTCGTTCACCGATGTGCAGATCACCGCCGGGAAGGGGGTGGGCGCGAACGACGGCCGGTAGCCGAGGAAGGGCGAGTCCGCCCCGGCCTCGCGCAGGACCGCGCGGGCCGCTTCGTCCAGCTCGTGCAGCGACACTCCGACGCCCGCCGCCTTCCGCACGGCGGCCAGCGCGTGCGCCACGACGCGCCCCGCTTCGCGCATCGCGTCCAGCGCCTCGTCGGTCTTGATCTCCACCATGTCCGTGCGACTCCTCGATCCAGGGAACCGTTATTTCTATACCGGTATTAGTATCACGGTCATGGTGAGGACTCCTTTGACTCCGTGGGAACGCGAACGCGGCGAACGCTTCGGCGCGCTCCTGCGCCGTACGCGTGGCGACCGCAGCATGGTGGAGATCGCCGCGGCGGCGGGCGTCTCCGCGGAAACCCTCCGCAAGATCGAAACGGGCCGCGCGCCGACGCCGGCCTTCTTCACGGTGGTGGCGCTGGCGGCGGCGCTCGACGTCTCCCTGGACGAACTGGCGGCGGCGTCCGTCCCGCCGGCGTCGGAGGAGGGGTGGGAGGGGGAAGCGCTTTCGGCTTGAGGGGCGGCCGAGTTGGCCTTCGGCGGATTGTCAGTGGCTGGTGGCAGACTCCGTCGGTATGGGCGACCAGGTGTGTTTGAGAGACGTCGGACCGGCCGATCTGGAGGTGTTCTTCGAGCAGGAGCACGACCCGGAGGCCGTGCGGCGGTCGAAATTCCCGCCCCGTGAACGGGATGCCTTCATGACCCACTGGGCGACGAGAGTCCTCGGTGATCCGGCTGTCCATGTGCAGGCCGTCACTGTCGACGGGGAGCTGGCGGGCAACGTGGTGGCGTGGTGGGACGAGGACCGGCGCTTCATCGGGTACTGGCTCGGCCGGCGGTACTGGGGCCGGGGCGTCGGCACGCGGGCGCTGGCGCTCTTCCTGGAGCGGGAGGAGGCCCGCCCTCTGCACGCCGATCCCTTCGGCGGGAACACCGGCTCGGTACGGCTGCTGGAGAAGCACGGATTCCGGCGTGCGGGGACGGTCCGGTACGGCGAGCACGAGCACGTCCTGCTGGTGCTCGACGGGGACCGCTGACGGCACCGCCTCCGGCGGCAAACGGCTCGCCGTCAGTGCGCCCGCTTCGCCGGCCTTCCTTCATGGAACCCAAGTTCTGGCCCCTGTACGGCCTGCGGGTCGCCGTGCCCCGGCTCAGGCGGGCGGTTCGACGGACAGCGCGTGGTGGAACACGTCCCGCGGATCCCACCGTGCCTTCACACGCCGCAGGCGCGCGTAATTGCCCTTGTAGTAGAGCTCGTGCCACGGCACCCCGGATCTGTTCCAGACGGGGTCGGCCAGATCGGCATCGGGGTAGTTGATGTACGAGCCGTCGCTGACGGCGTCCGGGACCGGGACGCCGCCGGTCGCGGCGTAGACATCGCGGTAGAAGCCGCGGACCCAGGCGAGGTTGGCCGCGTCCTCGGACTCGTCGGTCCAGATCGTCTGGAACACCGCCTTCATGACCGCGTCCCGCTGGGCGACCGCGGTGGCGTCCGGGGCCACCGCGCCGACCTGGCCGCCGTAGCCGATGAGGAGCATGCCGCCGCGGGGCATGGGTGCGTCGGTGGTCAAATGGCGGTAGACGGTCGCCAGTTGGGTGTCCGTGAAGGAGCGGCGCAGGTAGGCGGCCTTGATCTTGTAGCGGCGGCTGAGGATGTCGCCGGGTTCGCCGGTGCCGGGCCAGGTGGTGGCGTGGAGCCACGGCATGGTGCGCCGGGCGTCGACGCTGGGCTTGAGACCGGTGCCCGCGGTGACGGCGGTGACGAAGTCGGTCACGAGGCGGTCGGCGCCCGGAAGGCCGGCGTCGATCTGTACGGCCATGAGGCAGTGGCCCGCGCTGCGGTGCATGGGCAGGAGGATCCCGTAGAGGCCGGCGTAGGGGGAGCCGGGCGCGCTGTTGCGCTCGTGCCAGGTGCCGAAGTTGCGCAGCAGCGTGGTGAACGCCTCTTCGGTCATCCGGCTGTCCCACGGCCAGCCGATCAGGTGTTCCAACTGCTCGCGCGGGGCGGGTGGCAGCAGCCGGGTGGGGTCGGTGTTTCCGGCGCCTCTGGTGCCTTCGGCTCCGGAAGAGCGGAGCCAATAGCGGGTGACGACGCCGAAGTTGCCGCCGCCACCGCCGGTGTGGGCCCACCAGAGATCGCGGTGAGGGTCGTCCCGCTCGCGGGTGGCGACGACGGCGCGCGCGGTGCCGTCGCGGTCGACCACGACCACCTCCACGCCGTGGATGTGGTCGACGACGGAGCCGTACCGCCGTGACAGCGGCCCGTACCCGCCACCGGCGAAGTGTCCCCCGGCGCCGACCTCCGGACAGCCGCCGGCGGGGACGGTCACGCCCCAGCCCTTGAAGAGGGTGCGGTAGACGTGCCCGAGGGTCGCGCCGGGCTGTACGGCGAAGGCACCGTGCCGTTCGTCGAACCCGACGGCGTCCATGGGTGAGAGGTCGAGCAGCATCCGCACCGCCGGGTCGGCGGTGAAGTTCTCGAAGCAGTGGCCACCGCTGCGGACGGCTACCCGCCGCCCGGACCGGACGGCGTCCTGCACCGCGCGCACCACCTGCGAAGTCGATCCGCAGACGCGGATCTCGTCCGGGCGGCCGGCGAAACGGAAGTTGTTGCCGCGCAGGAGGCTGACGTACCGGGTGTCGCCGGGCCGCACGGTCACCGGTCCGAAGGCCGTTGCCTCCGGCGGGGCCGTCAGGGTTTCGGCCGCTGTTCCCGGCCGGGCCGCCGCCGGTTCGGCCGCGGCGGTACTGCCTCCGAGCGGTCCGGCCAGCCCGGCGGCCGCGCCGCCGGCCGCCACGGCTCCCGCTTTGGCGAGCAGCTCGCGCCGTCCCAGTGGGTGGCGCTTCGGTGGGTTCATCTCGCCTTTCCTTCCCTCGGTGATCCTTTGGTGGCAACTGTGTTTGGTTTGAAGGCTGTTGCTCACGCTACGCCGGTCGTGCCGGCGGGGATCGTCCTCAGGGAGGAAGAGGGGGCCTGGTTTTCTTCCGGGGTTCGGGGTCCGATCCCGGAAGGGTGGCAGGTGCCTGGCCGAGGGCCGGGGGCGCCTGCGGCGGGCTTTTCCCCACCCCGCCCCTTCCCGCACTGGGGCGCGTGCCCCAGGCCCCCGGCCGCGGGTCACCCGAAGACGTCGAATCCCAAAGATCACCCCGCCGGACAGAACACATCCCCCGCCCGATCCCCCCGCACCAAGAACGACGTCACCGCCGCATCCCCACACGCATTCCCCCCACCCAGATAAACCTCATGCCCACCCCCGTCAACCGTCAGCATCCGAGCCCTCCCGCCGAATGCGGCCCGCAATTTCAGGGCGCCGGCATACGGCGAAGCAGGATCGCGCAGGTTCTGGACCAGCAACACGTTGGACGGCCCGTCCGACGTGACGCGGGTCGGCTTCTCGGTAGGAGCGGTCTTCCAGAAGGAGCACGGCGTGATCCCCGCCGGCATGCCCGCCGTGAGGGGGTGGCGGGCGCGGTCCGAAGCGACGGACCGGGCGTAGGCCGCCACCGAACGAGGCCAGTCGCCGACGTCGTTGCAGATGACACCGACGGCGACGGCGGCATCGGCCTGGGAGAGGGGCCCAGGCATCGGGTCGGGGACGCCGAGAGGGCCGTCGCCGGTGCGGGCCGCGCGGATGAGGCCGGCGAGGCCGCGGAACCGCGCGTCGGATTCGAGGCTGAGCTGCATGACCTGCCGCAGCAGATTGCCGGTCAGCGCATGCTTGGTGTCGGCGAACCGACGCGGCGCGCGATCAAGTCGGTCCGCCAGCGCCAGGAACATCGGCCGTACGTCCGCGGCCTTCTCGGCCAGCCGGTCCGCGCCGCGCGCGGGGTCGGCCGCCCAGGCGGCGAAGTCGGGGAAGCGGTCGTCGACCCCGGCCGACATGTTCGCCAGCCAGCCGCGCGCCACGCGCGAAGGGTCGGGGTCGTCGTTGCTGTCGAGAACCCAACGATCGGTGTGCTGGGGGTACTTCTGCGCGTAGACGGCCCCCACGTACGTACCGTACGAAACACCCCAGGCCGACAGCTTCTCCTCGCCCAGGGCCTGGCGGAAGCGGTCGATGTCGCGGACCTCATTGGCGGTGGAGAGGCCGCGTACGAACGCGCCGCCGTTGCGGGCGCACGCGTCGGCGATCCGCCGGGCGCGGGCCGCGGTGGCGCTGATGTCGCCGCCGGGGCCGGGCCAGGGGTGGAGGTTGACGAGCTGCCGGTCGTCCTCGGCGATGCCGCAGTCGGCCCGGGTGCTGCCGCCGGTGCCGCGCGGGTCGAGGCTGACGATGTCGTACGCGCCACGGGTCTCCTCGCGCAGCCGCCGGCCCGTTTCGGCGAGCCGCCGGCGGCCCGAGCCGCCGGGCCCGCCGGGTATCAGCAGCAGGGTTCCGCGCCGGGCCTCCGGGTGGTCGCTGCGCAGGCGGGAGACGGCGATGTCGGCGGCCGGGCCGTCGGGGCGGTCGTAGTCCAGCGGCACTTGAAGGGTGGCGCACTCGCGGCCGTCCTTCTCCGCGCAGGGCTGCCAGGCGAGCGGTGGGGCCTTCGTGGCGGCGTGGGCGGGAGCGGTCAGTGTGGCGGCCAGGGCGGCCGCGGAGGCAGTGGTCAGGAGAGCTTTACGGGTTGCCTGTCGCATGGGGGAAGCCTGCTGCGCAGGCGGTGTCCTGCCCATCCGGCCAGCCACTCCCCTAAGGGTAGGGAGAGCCCCCGGCCGACGACGCCCCGCGCCGGTCCGTGTCCGGTGCACGCGTGAAGGGTGCGCATTCAACTCCCTTGCCAGTAGCTTGTGTTCGAACGGGGGAAGGAGAAAGCGTCATGGAACGAACGCCTTCCGGGCTCGCCGGAACAGCTCGTGCGCTGGCCGCGGGGGACGTCACCTCGCGCGCGCTCGTGGAGGAGGCCCTGCGGCGGATCGAGGAGACACAACCCGTACTGAACGCCTTCCGGCGATTACGGACCGACGCCGCGCTCGCCGAGGCCGACGCCGCGGACCGGCGGCTGGCCGCGGGGGAGCGGGCCCCGCTGCTGGGCGTACCGCTGGCGGTGAAGGACGACATGGACGTGGCCGGGCTGCCGACCGCGTTCGGCTGCGCGGGCCCCTTCCCGCCGCGGACCGCGGACAGCGAGGCCGTCCGCAGGCTGCGCGCGGCGGGCGCGGTGATCGTGGGCAAGACGAACACCCCGGAACTGGGCCAGTTCCCCCTCACGGAGGGCCGTGCCTTCGGCGCCACCCGCAACCCGTGGAACACCCGCCACACGCCCGGCGGTTCGTCCGGCGGGGCCGCGGCGGCCGTCGCCGCGGGCCTGGTCCCGGCCGCGCTGGGTTCGGACGGCGCCGGATCCCTGCGCATCCCGGCGGCCTGGACGCACCTGATCGGCATCAAGCCGCAGCGCGGCCGGGTCTCGACCTGGCCGGAACCGGAGGCGTTCCACGGCATCACCAGCCACGGCCCGCTGGCCCGTACGGTCGCCGACGCGGCGCTCCTGCTGCACGTGGTGAGCGGCTCGCACCGCGGCGACCTGCACCGGCCGCCCTCCGTCGGGCTGCTCGCGGCGGCGGGGCGGGAGCCGCGGCGGCTGCGGATCGCGCTGTCCTTCCGGCCCGCGTACGCGGTGGCCCGGCAGTGGCTCGACCCGGCCGTACGGGAGGCCACCCTGCGGGTCGCCGGGCGGCTGGCGGCGCTGGGGCACGACGTGGTCGAGGAGGATCCCCGCTACGGGCTGGTCGGGCTGAGCTTCGTGCCGCGTTCGATGGCCGGGATCCGCGACTGGGCGAAGCGGGCGCCCGACCGGGCGCTGCTCGATCCCCGTACGCACGTGAACGCGCGGAACGGGCTGCTGCTCGGCGGCCCCCTCCTGCGGGCCGCGCGGGCGGCGGAGGGGCCGCTGGGCCGCCGGACCGGCGAGATCTTCGGGCGCTTCGACGTGGTCCTGACGCCGACGACGGCCGTGCCGCCGCCGCGGATCGGCGCGCTGGACGGCCTCTCCAGCAGGGAGACGGACGCGCGGACGATCGCGGCGTGCCCGTACGCGTGGCCGTGGAACGTCCTGGGGTGGCCGGGGGTGAGCGTGCCGGCGGGGTTCACGCCCGACGGGCTGCCGCTGGGGGCGCAGCTGCTCGGCCCGGCGTCCGGCGAACCGCTGCTGATCTCACTGGCCGCACAACTGGAAGCGGACCAGCGGTGGTTCGAGCGATGGCCCGCGGAGGCCGCGCCGGCGCGCCGCGAGCTGGGACAGCGGGCGTCCTGAAGCGGGCCTTTCCGGACGGCGGGGACGAGGGCCGCTGAGGGCGTTGCCGCCCCTGCCGGGGTGGCGCGGAGTTCGTGCTCCCGCCGGGAGCGCGAGGCCCCTGCCCCGGCCGGGAGCGGTGCGAGGTTTTTGCCTCCGCCGGGGGTGGCGCGAGACGTCTGTCCCCGCAGGGTCCGGCGCGAGGCTCTTGTCCCCGGCCGGGGAGTGACGTGAGGCCCCTGCCTCCGCCGGGAGCGGTGCGAGGTTTTTGCCTCCGCCGGGGGTGGCGCGAGACGTCTGTCCCCGCCGGGTCCGGCGCGAGGGCCCTCTCCCCGGCTGGGAGTGGCGCGAGGCCCCTGCCCCAACCGGAAAGCGGCACGCGGCCCTTGCCCCGACCAGAGAGCGGTCCGGCGCCCTTGCCCGCCGGAAAGCGGCCCGGGGCCCCTGTCCCCGCCGAGAACGGCGCGAGCCCCCGCCCCGGAGCCGCGCGCGGTCAGACGACCCGTCGGACCGGGCCCTCCCCGCGGTCGTCCGACGTGGCGAACGCGATCGCCTCGGCCAGGAAGCGCCCGACGGCGTCGTCGGTCATCCATGCCATGTGCGGGGTGACCAGCGCGTCCGGGTGGTCGCGCAGGAGGTCGTCAGCGGGCAGCGGCTCGATGTCGAAGACGTCGAGCGCCACCCCGCCCAGGAGGCCGGCGGCGAGGCGTCGGCGCAGCTCGGTCATGTCGATCAGCGACGCGCGGGCGGTGTTGACCAGCAGCGTCCGGGGGCCGAGCAGGGCGAGCCGGCGCGCGTCGATGATCTCCCGGTTCCGCGGCGTGGCCCGCAGGTGCAGGCTCACCGCGTCCGCGCTGCCCAGCAGGGTGTCGAGGGGCATGCGGTCGACCCCGGCCGCGCGGGCGGTGGCCTCGTCCAGGGACGGTGACCAGGCGGCGACGCGCATGCCGATGCCCTGCGCCAGGCGGGCCACCCGGGAGCCGATGCGGCCCCAGCCGACGATGCCCAGCGACTGGCCGGCCAGGTCACGCCCGCCCGCCGGGTTCCAGCCCCGCGCGGAGCCCACGGCCGTCGGCACCCGGTGGGCCAGCGCGAGCAGCATGGTCAGCGTGAACTCGGCCACGGAGCCGGCGGCGAGGCCCGGCGTCTCGTAGACCGCGATCCCGGCGGACCGGGCCGCCTCGGTGTCGACCGCCCTGCCGACCGGCCCCGCGACCACGACCTCCCGGGGCCGTTCCGCCAGCAGCACCTCGGTGTCCAGCGGCCGGCCGCCGAAGAAGTGCACGACGGTACGGGCTCCGCGGATGCGCTCGGCGAGCTGCGACGGAGTGGTGCACGGATCGGTGAAGATCTCGATCGCCTCGCTGCCGGGGCAGCGGCGGACGATCCCGGCCAGTTGCGGATACCCCTGGCACTCGGGCATCACGAGGCGTCCCACAGGTGTTTCCTCCCCCTCCCCGTACGCGTACGGTGCCGTGCGGCGGATCAGCGTGTCGCGAGGCGGACGCGGCAGGTCCACCACCACGTCGACCGGTCGGTCATCCGGCGCCCGGCGACCTCCCGCAGCCGGGTGAGGCCCAGCGCGTCCTCGTCGACACCCTGCTCGCGGAGGGCGGGGATGCCGCCCTGGCTCGCCGCGAAGTCGACGAAGCGGTCGGCGCCGCCGGTCTCCTTCATGTGCAGGCACACCTCGTTGACGTGCCGGAAGAGGCCGCTGTCGCGCAGTCGCCCGAGGTGCCCGCTCTTGGCGAGGAAGGTGGGGCGCAGGCCGCGCTCCCGCTCCAGCGCGGTGTGGGTCGCCTCGAACGCGCGGTAGGCGGCGTCGACCTCGGGGTCGACGGCGGGCGGCCAGTCGAAGTCGAAGGCGGCCAGTACCGCGCCGGGCCGCATGACGCGGGCGATCTCCGGGAAGGCGCGGGCGGGGTCGAACCAGTGCAGGGCGTGGCTCACGGTCACGATGTCCGCGCAGGCGTCCGGCAGCCCGGTCTCCTCGCCGGTGCCCTCGACGACCTTGATGCCGCGCCGGGCGGCGATGGCCCGCATCTCGGCCGAGGGCTCCACCCCGGTCACCTGTGCCTCGGGCCAGATGGTGGACGACAGACCGGTGCCGCAGCCGAGGTCGACCACCGACGGGTTCTCGGTGCCGGACCACTGCCGGAGCAGCTCCGCCAGCTCCGTCGGCGGCTTCGGCCGGACCCGGTCATAGAATTCCGCAAACTTGCTGAAACGCTCCGCAGATTCAGGAATTGAATTCGTCATGAAAATGACGCTAACACGGACGGCATGTAACGCCGGCGTGACAAGGTGCATAGTCAAAAGTCCGTCAACTGACGCATGAATGTGGCTGGTTGAGGAACCCCCGGGGATATTGACGGCCGGTTATTCGGATAACTCGATAAACCCGCGCGGTCAGGCCGACAGGCGCAGCATGGCCTCGTGATCGGGCGTGCCCGGCGGGGCCTGGTAGACGATGAGCCGCTGGCCGTCGCTGCGCGCCACGTCGAAGGCTTCGTACGTCAGCGTCATCAGCCCCACCTCCGGATGGCGGTGCACCTTGCGCCCGTTGGTGCGGGTGTGGACGTCGTAGCGCTGCCACAGGGCGGCGAATTCGGGGCTCTGTGCCGTGAGTTCATCGATCACCCCGGCGATGTCGGGCGCGCCCGGGTGCACGACGACCGCGGCGCGCAGGTGGGCGACGAGGCCGTGGGCCACGTCGTCCCAATTCGCGTACAGCTCGCGGGCGGTGGGGTGCAGAAAGGCGTAGCGCGCGGTGTTGCGCTCCGGCTCCGGCCAGTCCTCGATGCCGGGGAAGAGCCGGAGCCCGGGCCGGTTGGCGACCAGCAGGTCGCTGGAGCGGCTGAGCACGCAGGCCGGGTAGGGGTGGGCGATGCCGGGCATGCGGCGCACGTCGTCGCGGACCGCGCGGTGCGCCTCGCCCGGCCGGTCCCCGGGTGCGGCCGTGCGGCGCCGGCTCAGCGCCGTGAGGTGGCGCCGCTCGTCCTCGGTGAGGCCGAGGACCCGCGCGATGGCCTCCAGGACGGCGGGGCTGGGCCGTTGCTGCTTGCCCTGCTCCAGCCGCCGGTAGTACTCGATGCTGACGCCCGCGAGGATCGCGACCTCCTCGCGCCGCAGGCCGACGGTGCGGCGGCGCCCCGCCGAGGAGGGCAGGCCCGCCTGCTGCGGGGTGACCCGGCTCCGCCGGCTCCGCAGGAAATCGCCCAGTCCGGTTGTGGTCCCCTCCGGCGCATGACCCATAAATGCATTATGCATTGACCGGGGCGGGGGAAGGGGGGCCCTGCCAGGGCCCCTCTCGGCCGGGCCTCCCCGCCGCCGTGCTCCGGCGGCAAGCTGGGCGCACCGCGGCGATCCGCGGACCCGGAACCGACGGGGCGTGAGGCCCCCGGAGAGAGGACGGTGGACAAGACCGTGTCCACTCAGGCTGAACTCACCCGTAGAGGACGGATCCTCGTCCTCGCGGTCTGCTGCACGAGCGTGTTCATCGGCAACCTCAACAACACTGTGCTCAATGTGGCACTGCCCGCGATGCAGCGCGATCTGCACAGTTCGCTGTCCGGCTTGCAGTGGACCACCGACGCCTATCTCATCGTGCTGGCCGCGCTGTTGATGCTCGCCGGATCCGCGGGCGACCGGCTCGGGCGCCGCCGCGTCTTCCGGACGGGCCTGGCCCTCTTCACCCTGGGCTCGCTGCTCTGCGGACTGGCGCCCGGCCTCGACTGGCTCATCGGCTTCCGGATCCTCCAGGCGGTCGGCGCCTCGATGCTCAACCCGGTGGCCATGTCCATCCTCACCAACACCTTCACCGAACCGCGCGAGCGCGCCAAGGCGATCGGCGTGTGGGGCGCGGTGCTGGGTGTGGCGATGGCACTGGGCCCGCTGGTGGGCGGGGCGCTCGTCCAGGGCATCGGCTGGCGGTCGATCTTCTGGATCAACCCGCCGATCGGCCTCGCCGCGTTGATCTGCGCCGCGCGCTACGTCCCCGAGTCGCGGGCGCCCCGGCCCCGCCGGGTGGACCCCGTCGGGCAGCTCCTGGTCATGGTGCTGCTGGGCAGCCTGACGTACGCCATCATCCAGGGCCCCGGCACCGGCTGGACCGCCGTGCCCACCCTCGCCTGCGCGATCGCCGCCCCGGTCGCGCTCATCGCGCTCATCGCCTACGAGCGGCGGCGCGTCGAACCCCTCGTGGAACTGCGGGTCTTCCGCAGCGCCGCGTTCAGCGGGGCGAGCGTCATGGCGATGTGCTCGTTCTTCGTGCTCGGCGGCTTCCTCTTCCTCAACACGCTCTATCTGCAGAACAACCGGGGTATGTCCGCCCTGCACGCCGGCCTCTGCATGCTGCCCATGGCCGTCATGAACATCGTCACCTCGCCGCTCTCCGGACGGCTGACCGCCGGCCGTGGCCCCCGGCTGCCGCTGCTCCTCGCCGGCGCCGCCGTCACCGCGGGCGGCGCGCTGTTCGCCGCGGGCGCCGCGTTCACGACGGACGGGCTGCTCTTCACCGCGTACGTCCTGATCGGCATCGGCGCCGGGCTGTCCAACACGCCCATCACCAACGCCGCCATGGCCGGCATGCCGAAGGAGCAGGCGGGGGTGGCCGCCGCGATCGTCTCCACCGCCCGCCAGTTCGGCCAGGCGCTGGGCGTCGCGGTGCTCGGCGCGGTGCTCACCACCGGGCTGCACGGCGGCACCACGGGCTACACGCAGGCGGTGCGCCCGGGGTACTGGATCGTCACCGCCTGCGGCGTGGCCATCCTCGTCCTGGCCCTGCTCACCACGCGCCGCACGGCGCCGCGGGCCGCGGCCGCCCCGGCGGCGGAGCGGCCGGTGCCCGTGGCGGTCCCGGAGCCCCGGCACTGACCACCGGCACCGGAGCCGAAGGTCCGGCGGAGGCGATCGCCTCCGCCGGACCTCTTGTGTCCGTGGGGTGTCACGGAGCCAGGATGTCCAGCTCCGCCATCGCGCCCGCCGTGATCTCACGGGTGAGGGCCTCGGCGCGGACCGGGTCGTGTTCGCGTACCGCCTCCGCGACGCGTACGTGCAGGGTCACCGCCGCCGGGTCGGGATCCGTGAACATCACCTCGTGCCGGGTGCGGCCGGTGAGGACCTCGGCGACGACGTCACCGAGGCGCGCGAACATCTCGTTGCCCGAGGAGCGCAGGATCACGCGGTGGAAGGCGATGTCGTGCACCAGATAGCGGTCGAGCTGCTGGCCGCGTGAGGTGGCGACCATGCCCAGGGCGTGCTCGGTGAGTTCGGCGCACTGCGCCGGGGTGGCCTGGCGGGCGGCGAGACCGGCGGCCACGGGCTCCACGGCGGAGCGCAGCACGGTGAGCGAGCGGAGCTGGCGCGGCCGGTCGGCGCCGGCGAGCCGCCAGCGGATGACCCGCGGGTCGTAGACGTTCCACTCCTCGGCGGGGAGCACGGTCACGCCGACGCGGCGCCGCGAGGTGACCAGCCGCATGGACTCCAGGACACGGACCGCCTCGCGGATGACCGTGCGCGAGACCTCGAACCGCTCCTCCAGCGCGTCGGTCCGCAGAACCGTGCCCGGTGCGTACTCGCCTGCCGTGATCGCGGGCCCGAGGGATTCCAGCACGCGCGCGTGCAGCCCCTGCCCCTGGTTTTCCATGGGGTCAGCCTACGGTTTACGAGGACCGCCAATTAAGTATGACTTTTAGGTCACAGGGGCTTGAATACGTCGTACCAATGAGTTTGAGTGGGCCGCGTCGCCGATGGCGTCGAGGTCGACGAAGACAGCGAGGTAGCGATGCAGGCCCCCCACGCCCCCCATGTCGTGGCCGTCATGGGAGTGTCCGGCACGGGCAAGACCACGATCGGCCCCCTGGTGGCGGACGCCCTCGGCGTCCCCTACGCCGAGGGTGACGACTTCCACCCGGCCGCCAACATCGCCAAGATGTCCTCCGGCATCCCGCTGGACGACGCCGACCGCGCCCCCTGGCTGGACGCCGTCGGAGCCTGGGCGCACAGCCGCGCCGGGCTGGGCGGGGTCGTCAGCTGCTCCGCGCTCAAGCGGGCCTACCGGGACCGGCTGCGCGCGGCCGCCCCCGGCATCGTCTTCCTCCACCTCAGCGGTGACCGCGCGCTGATCGCCGGGCGGATGGCCGCCCGCAAGGGCCACTTCATGACGGGCCGGCTCCTGGACTCGCAGTTCGCGGCCCTGGAACCGCTCGAAGCGGACGAGGCAGGCGTCGTCGTGGACGTCGAGCCCGCGCCCGAGGCCGTCGCCGAGCGCGCGACCGCCGCACTGCGGCGGCTCTGACCCCTCTCATTCCCCAGGCTCCACCCACCCTTTAGGAAGCCCCGTGAGCACTCTCAGCGTCGAGATGCTGGCCGCGGCCCCCGCCGGACCGATCACTTCGGCGGGTCACGCACAGCTCGGGATCGCCGTAGTCGCCGGCATCGCCGTCATCGTCCTCCTCATCACCCGCCTGAAGCTGCACGCCTTTCTGGCTCTGACCATCGGCTCGCTGCTGCTCGGCGCCGCCGCGGGCGCCCCGCTGGACAAGGTCATCACCAGCTTCACCAGCGGGCTCGGCGCGACCGTCGCGGGCGTCGGCGTGCTCATCGCGCTCGGCGCCATCCTGGGCAAGCTGCTCGCCGACTCCGGCGGCGCCGATCAGATCGTGGACACCATCCTGGCGCGGTCCGGCAACCGGTCGATGCCCTGGGCGATGGTGCTGATCGCGGGCATCATCGGGCTGCCGCTCTTCTTCGAGGTCGGGATCGTGCTGCTGATCCCGGTGGTGCTGCTGGTCGCCAAGCGCGGCAGCTTCTCCCTCATGCGCATCGGCATCCCCGCGCTGGCCGGGCTGTCCGTGATGCACGGCCTGGTGCCGCCGCACCCCGGGCCGCTCGCCGCGATCGACGCCATCGGCGCCAACCTCGGTGTGACCCTGGCCTTCGGCGTGCTCGTCGCCGTGCCGACCGCCGTGATCGCGGGGCCGCTCTTCTCCCGCGTCGCCGCCCGCTGGGTGGACATCGCCCCGCCCGAGAAGCTGATCCCGCAGCGCCCCTCGGAGGAGCTGGAACGCCGCCCCGGCTTCGCCGCCACCGTCGGCACGGTCATGCTGCCCGTCGTGCTGATGCTCGCCAAGGCGCTCGTCGACATCGTCGTCGACGACCCCAAGGACCACCTCCAGCGCGTCACCGACGTCATGGGCTCGCCGCTGATCGCCCTGCTGGCCGCCGTGCTCGTGGGCCTGTTCACCCTCGGCCGCGCCGCCGGCTTCGGCCGGGACCGGCTGGCCACGACCGTCGAGAAGTCGCTGATCCCGATCGCCGGCATCCTGCTGATCGTCGGCGCGGGCGGCGGCTTCAAGCAGACCCTGATCGACGTCGGCGTCGGCCGCATGATCCTCGACATCTCCCAGGACTGGTCCGTCCCCGCACTCCTGCTGGCCTGGCTGATCGCGGTCGGCATCCGCCTCGCGACGGGCTCGGCGACCGTGGCCACGATCTCCGCCGCGGGCCTGGTCACCCCGCTCGCCGCCGACATGAGCACCACCCACGCGGCCCTCCTGGTCCTGGCCGTCGGCGCGGGCTCGCTCTTCTTCAGCCATGTGAACGACGCGGGCTTCTGGATGGTGAAGGAATACTTCGGCATGGACGTCGGCCAGACGATCAAGACGTGGTCCCTGATGGAGACGGTGATCTCGGTGGTGTCGCTGGTCTTCGTGCTGCTGCTGTCGTTGGTGGTGTAGGCCCTTGGGGCGCGCCTCAGTTGGTTCCGGGCCTCGTGCTTTCGGCCTCATGCAGGATGGCCGAGCACCGATGCGGGAGCGCACGCGGTCGCGGAGCGGGCAGGGAACAAGACCACGGGGTTCACCCGTGCGCAGCGGGAGTTGGCCGCTGCGGGCTGCTACCACGAGTGGTGCGGGCAGGGGCGGGGCGGGCGGTGGGCCACCGAGCAGCTCGTTTCCGGGGTGCCGCTGACCGCCGAGGAGGCCGCCGCCGCGTGCGGGGCGCGTGCGGGGCGGAGACCCACCGCCGGACCGGCTGATGCGAGCTCTTCCCATGGGCGGGGTTGGAGACCCCGTGTCCCCGGCGCCTCGCCGGCGTTTACCGCATCGCCGGATATGAGCAACAGCGGTGCCAAGGGCGCCTGTTGGCGTCAGTGTCTTCATCGAGGGGGATGTCGTGTCGGCACGTTCGAGATGGCTGATAAGTCTAGCGCTCGCTCTGTGCGCGGACGCGCTCGGAGTCAGTACAGGACCGGTAGCGGCAGCGCCCGCGGAGACGCTTGCCGCGGCCAGGCCCATTCTCCAGCCGGCATCAGCACCACTCCCCG
Source organism: Streptomyces sp. NPDC020379 (assembly GCF_044387105.1). NCBI lineage: Bacteria > Bacillati > Actinomycetota > Actinomycetes > Kitasatosporales > Streptomycetaceae > Streptomyces > Streptomyces sp. NPDC020379. The sequence continues at coordinate 39,673 of NZ_JBIRVR010000003.1, read as the reverse complement.
GAGCGATCTCCGCGATACCGGGCGTCCCGACCCCGCCGGAGCCCGGACGGATCCAGGCGGAGGAGACGTACTGGACCGCGCGCCGGATGGCCGACGCCCTCCCCCTCAATCCGACGGACATCCTTCGCCTGGGGACATCACCATCAGCGGCCGCCTGGCACCGCACCCACGCCGCGACACCTCCTCGCATGGCCCAGCACTTCGCGGGCCTGCCCATGGTGGGGACGTTCTTCTTCGACAGCAGTCCGCTGAGCCGCGGGGCGACGTACTGCTCGGGCAGTGTGGTGCACAGCCGCAACCAGAGCCTGGTCCTGACCGCCGGGCACTGTGCCATCGGGCTGTCTCCCGCCCGCCACGCGGTCTTCGTGCCCGACTACCGCTTCGGCGCTTCCGCCGCCGCCCAGCCCTACGGGATCTACCCTGTCACCCACCTCTTCGTCGACCCGCGCTACCAGGCCAACACCAAACAGGCGGCCTCAGACCTGGACCTCGCTTTCGTCCGTATCGCCACGGGCAGTAAGGGCAAGACGGCGGAGAACCTCACCGGCGCCCTGACGTACGCCCCCACCCCCCGCTACGACAACCGGGCCCTGGTCATCGGCTACCCCCGGGACTCCAAGGTCAACAAGGGCCACCAGGCGGTCCGGTGCGATGTCCCGACCAGCCGCCTGCCCGGCTTCCACCAGATGCGCATGGTGTGCGGGGGCTTCTACGGCGGGGTGTCCGGCGGCCCCTGGATCACCGGCTACAACCCCTCCACCCGTACCGGGAAGGTCATCGGCAACGTGGGCGGCTACAACGGAGGCGGCGACGACGCCGACGACGACAGCGTGAGCTACTCGCCCTTCTATGGCAAGGACGCCACCGACCTGTTCAACGACGCCGACGCAGGCCGGACGGTGCGCCGCCCGCACCCCTACCGCCCCACGGACACCGGCACCCGGACAGCATGAAGATCTGCCCGCGCCGGTCCGGCGGCGCAGGCAGATCACAAGCCGACCAGCGGCGCCGAGCAACCCCCCAGTGAGGCATCAGCGCCGCCGGGTCAAGGGGTCACTTCCAACAGTGCTTCTTCGTGTCCCACTTCTGCGTGTGGCCCTTGTGCACGCGCTTCCAGCAGTGTTCGTGCTCGTCCCACTGCGCGTTGCTGCGGGAGTCGTTGTCCCAGCGGGTCCAGCAGTGGTGCTTGGCGTCCCAGTGGTCCTTCTTCTTGTCCACACCCTGGTCCCAGGACGAGCGCTTGGCGTCCTTCTTGCCCTCGTCCTTGCCGTGGTCCACGACATGGTGAACCGGGTGTCCGCCGGCCGTGGCGGCGAACGCCGCACTGCCGGTCGCGGCGCCCAGACCGGACAGCAGGACCGCGGAGGCGGCCACAGCCGCGAAACGGCGCATCACAACTTGAGACATGCTGGTGCTCCTTGCTCAGGACTCCTTGACGTACAACGACGCCACGAAAGCCACATCAGTTGGTACGCGGTGATCCTTGCGCCACCAGATCGCGCACCGAAAGGGAAGGCCCCCTCGTTCCCCCGCCCGGATGATGCGTAGGTACGCCCGTAGGATTCGCGGCCTGTGGGCTTCCGATGAACACACGGCCCAAGCAGTTCCGTCCTGAACGCGCGGTGTCCGAGGGACGGTCGAGCAGGGGGAACACGAGACCCTTGCCCGGGCGCCGTGGAGGCCACTCGCCGCGGTACGGCCGCCGTGCGGGCGGCGCTGAGCGGGGCAGGGCCGGAGACGTCCCCGGCTCAAGCCGGGGGTGTCCGGCGGGTCGGAGCCACTGAGGCGGCATTGAACCGTTCGTCCCCCAGCGCCTCGCCCGGCGCGGAATACCGACCACCGTCCACGACCGCGCATAGTCGGTCGCGCCGCACCGGCAGCTAGGAGGCTTTACGGGAGGCGGTTCCGGTCAGGCGCAGGGCGGCCAGGGCGAGCAGGGCCGAGGCCGTCATGCCCGTGAACATCGGGACGGCGGTGTACTCGCCGCCGACGCCGACCAGCGGAGCCGCCACCGCGCTGAGCAGGCTCTGGACGGTGCCGAGGACCGCGGAACCGGTGCCGGCGGCCCCGGGAACGCGTTCCAGCGCGAGCGCTGCCGCGTTGATGCTGACCAGGCTGATGCCGACGAAGGTCGCGTAGAGCAGGACCAGGAGCACGACCAGGTTCAGCTGGTCGGCCAGCGCCAGCGCGCACAGGGCGGCGGAGCCGGCCGACATCACGCCCAGGCCGGCGCGCAGCAGTGACGCGGGCCTGAAGCGGCCGACGAGTTTGGTGACGGCGACACCGGCCAGGACGCTGACGATGCCGACGGAGGCGAAGGCTGCCGAGGTCTGGCCGACGCTGAGGCCGAGGAGGTTCTGGAAAAGGAAGGAGGCACCGCCCAGGTAGCAGAAGAGGACGGCCAGGGCCATGCCGAAACACAGTGTGTAGCCGAGGTAGGCGCGGTTGCCCAGGACCTCGCGCGCGGCGCGAGCGGTGGTCGCGATGCCCCCTCGGTGGCGCCGTTCGGGCGGCAGGCTCTCGGGTATGGCGAGGACCGCGGCCATCAGGGCCAGGAGCGAGGCGGCCGACAGGACCCAGAAGACGTCGCGCCAGTCGCCGGCCTCGATGACGGCGCCGCCCACGACGGGGGCGATGACCGGGGCTATGCCCATGAGGGTCATCAGGACGCCGAGCAGTCTGGCGGCCTTGTCCCCCTTGGCGACGTCGGAGATCACGGCGCGGCCGATGACCACGCCCGCGGCACCGCTGAACCCTTGGAGGAAGCGCAGGACGACCAGCCAGCCGAGGGAGGGCGCGAGCGCGCAGAAGACGGTGGCCGCGACACAGGCGAGGCCCCCGATCAAGATGGGGGCGCGGCGCCCGTAGCGGTCGGAGAGCGGGCCGAGGACGAGCTGGCCCAGGCCCATGCCGATCAGGAAGGCCGTCAGGGTGAGCTGGACGCCTGAGGCATCGGTGTGCAGGTCACCTGTCATCTGCGGGAAGGCGGGCAGGTACATGTCCGTGGCCAGCGGCATCACGAACGCGAGCAGCACCAGGGCTGCTGTCATCACGGGCATCCGAGAACTCCGTACGAACCGGGGGTGCGGAGCGGCAGCCGCAGTGTGCCGCCCTTGCCGGTATGCATACGGGATGGGTCCCGTGGAACAGGCGGCGCCGCCGGGACGTCGTGTCGTGCTGTCGCTGTGACGACCGTAGGCGGCTACCCCCGTGCGCCGCTTCGGTCGCAGGACCGGAAGGTCGCACTCCGCCAGCCCTAGTACAAATGACCCATACGCGTAGATGCTCCTACGGCGACCAGGACGACATCGACGCGCGGTGACGGTGCGAACACTGTCGTCCGGCTTGACCCGCGTGGAGATCAACTCGGCGACGCCGATTCGCGGGCTGGGATACCGCCGGCCACCCCGACCGGCTTTCCGCCGAGCAGGGCGACGAAGGCATACGGGGCCTCGGCAGAAGCTCGATCCGGTGCGCGGCCGGTCAGTGGACGACCAGGGTGGCCGTCCATGTTCCGCCGGAGTCCCTTCGGCCGGCCAATTGGATATCACCGGCAGCCGTTGGGGTGAACAGGGCGGCGGTGACGCCGACCGGCAGGGTCATCACGCCGTTGTTTCCGCGTCGAAGGGCTGATGACGGTCGCGCCGTGATCGGCTGCCAGAACGCGCGGGGATCCTTGCTGTGGGCATTGAGGAATACGGCGATCTCCTGGCCTTTGGCCAGGCAGACGCGTGCGCCGTTGTCGCTCTCGGTGATGGTCCCGTCGGTGTGCGGGAGAATCGCTTTGCCGGGGGCGCGGCACGCGGGTGCGGACGACGGACGGGCCGCCGGCCCTGCGGTGCCGGAGCAGCCGGTGAGGGCGAGCAGCGCCAGGGCGGTAGCGGCCAGGGGGATATGGGCAAGGGAGGCAAGGGCGCGATGGCTCATGCTGCGGGGCCGTTTCTGCGTTGCCTGCGGGATCGCGGAAGAAGGGGGATCGCGAAAGAGGCGGGATCGCGGGAGAAGTGGGCGGAGCGTGTGGCTCCGCCCACTCGGGCCTGATCAGCCCTGGCTGGTCGGCGAGTTGTAGTACTTGACGCATCCTCCCGCGCCGCTGTTGGCGTTATTGCTCCACAGCGGCTGGACGGCGTACTTGTGGCCGTTCAGCGAAACGATGCCCAGGTTGGTCCACGCGCACTTGTCGCCGGTCTCGTCGGCGGTTCCGCTGCCGTCGGTCCAACCCGAATCAGGCACGGGGTCCGTGAGGGTCTCGGCGTACTCATGGCCGCCGACGATGGACACGCCCTCGGTGCTCGGGTCGACACCGGTGCTTCCGACGGGCACGGAATTGGCACCGCAACTACCACTTCCGTCCGTCAGGTAAGGGAAGTTGGTGAGAGTGATCTGGCTGCCGTCCGGCAGATTGGTCTCGGAGTGCCAGGCGCAGTAATCAGTCTTGAAGCCGGCGGGTACGACCCCCGGCGGCGTGTCGATGATGATCTGGGCGTTTGTGCCGCTCACGCCGAAGTACTGAGCAGCCTTGACAGCCTCCGCCGCGAAGTCGGCCGGTCCGGGGGTCTTCGGCGCGGCCGCGCTCTCGTCGTCCCACTGGCCCACTCGCGGGCCGGCGGTGGGATGCCCGACGAACGTGGCGGCGTGGGAGCAGTCCTTCGATCCATTCGCAATGCCGGAGCAGTACTGCGTGGCCGAGGTGCTCCAGTTGTCGCCGGTGCCGTAGAGGTCGTCCAGGAATCGCGCCTGGAAGAACAGTTCCTTCCCGGGGTCGTTGTTCCCGTTGGCCCACTGATTTCCCCACCACACGACGTACACCTGGGGTGCGTCCTGGACCGGACCGCCGTGGTAGAGCACGGGGTTGGTGTTCGCGGGCGCGCCGGCCGGTTTTCCGTTCTCCGGCGCGGGCTTGGCGACGGCGGGTGTGTGGGCCGACGGCGAGGATTTCGGATTCGCTGCGAACCCATGCTGCGGAAGGGCGAAGAGGAAGCCGATGACGAGAACGAAGGCGCTCAGGACGGTGAGCCCCGTGCGCTGAGTCGGAGAATGTGTGGAGGACATGCTTGCCTCACTTCTTCAACGACATTGCCCTGGCCAGGGCAATACCAGCAGCACACCGCGACCCGTCAACCTCGAACAGAGGCTGTGCGTGCAATTCACCTCAACGGGCGTATAGCAAAGATAATGTGACCGCCCCGAGCACTCGTTGTCCGGGGAATTCTCTTGTGGCCGGACCCCATGCGGGGCCCGGCCACAAGAGAAGCGGAGGATCAGTGCGCCGTGCCCGACCACCAGATCGCCTGGCTGCCGTCGTAGATCACGACGTTGCCGTCGTCCTGCACGGCCAGGCGCGAGCCCGGGTGGCCCGCGGTGCGGGAGTTCCATACCGCGCGGCCGGAGCGGGTGTAGACGACGAAGTTGCCGTCCGTCTGGAACTGGGCCGTCCAGCCCTGGCCGACGGTGTTGGAGGACCAGCGGGCCCGGCCGAACTCGTCGTAGATGACGAGGTTGCCGTCGGACTGCATGACCAGGGTGGCCGTGTCGGAACTCACGGACTCGCCGTGCCCCAGGGCGAACGGCGCGTAGTACGTCTGGCTCGCTCTGATGCCCGCGCTCGCCGACTGTCTAGCGGCGCCGGAAGAGGCGTGATGCGCAGGCGTCGCGCTCGCCTGTCCGGCGAGTGTCATGGCGGCGAGTGCTGAGGTTGCGAGAAGTACGGCGGCTTTCTTCTTCACCGGAGAACTCCTTGCGTCAGGTGGTACCTCGGTGCGGCGCCCGGCAGGGCACCGCACCGGGACTCTGGCAGCAAGGCCGTGGCGGCAGAATCCACCGCGCACGGCTATGACGTGTTCGCGGCACTGTTTGACCGGAAAACGCCAGGAAGATGCGGAAGCCTTCCCTCAGGCGCGCCTCTCAGACGCGGCAGCCCGGGTGCCCCCAGCCCTTCTCCAGCTTGGTGATGTCTTCCCCCGCCGCGTACGGCGTGCCGCACGGGCAGCGGCCGGGGAACTTCGCCTTGATGGTCCGGGTGCCGCCACGAGGTGCCGGCTTCGGGCCGGCGGACTTCTTCGCCGGGCGCGCCTGGGTGGCGCGGGCCGGTGCCGGCACGGGCATCTCCGCGTCGCCCAGCGCCGTACCGGCGGGCCGCTGGGTGCCGGCGGCGTCGCTGGCGGCCTGGTCCGCGATGGCGTTGAGGTGATCGCCGTCCTCGCGGTGCGCCGGGACGTAGCGGAACTCCACATCCCGGCCGGCCAGCAACTCATCGATCCGCTCGACCAGTTCACGGTTGGCGACCGGCTTGCCCCCCGAGGTCTTCCAGCCGTTGCGCTTCCAGCCGGGCAGCCACTGGGTCACCGCCTTCATGGCGTACTGGGAATCCATGCGGACCTCCAGTGGCATGGCGGGCGGGACGGTCTCCAGCAGGTCCTTCAGGGCGGTCAGCTCCGCCACGTTGTTGGTGGCGGTGCCCAGCGGCCCGGCGGCCCAGCTCTCGGGCCTCCCTTGCGGATCGGCGATGACCCAGGCCCACGCGGCCGGCCCGGGGTTCCCCTTCGACGCGCCGTCGCAGGCGGCAATGATGCGGTCAGACATCCTCCGATCATGCCAGTGGACAGCCGGGGTCCGGAAACGAAGCGATGAGGGGGGCGGGGTACGGGCCCGGCCCCGTGAGGCCGGCTCCTGTGAGGCCGGGCGCCGGGGGAGAGGGACCGCGTCGCCGCGGGCTCCTCGGGCGGGGTCGCGTCCCCGTCCCTGACGACCCGGGCCTACGGGAGGGCGGCGCCACCCTCCCGATCCGGGCCTACGAACGGGCGGCCGGTGTCTCGCGGCCCTCCCCGGGCGAGTGGGCCTCTTGGGGCGAGCGGGCCTCCGCGGGCGAGGGGAGCAGCCACTCCACATACTCCCGCACGTCCTCCAGGTCATCCGTGGCCAGGCCGACATAGCCGTCGGGGCGTATCAGGAACAGCCCCGTCCCGTAAGCCGACTTGGCGTGCCCGTCGGTGTCCAGCAGATCCGCCCGCGGGCCTCCGACGCGGCAGGTGCGCAGCCACTCGGCGGCCGGGAGCTCCGCGCCCTGCCCGGTGAGGTCCAGCAGGGTGAAGTGCGGGCCCCGGAAGGCGTCGAAGAGCCGGACGGGGGCGCCCGCCATGTCGTGGCAGGGGGCGTCCGGCGCGCGGTCGCCCGCCCGGAGGCCGCCCTCGGGCACATGGCGGCGGCGCTCCCGGGTGAGGGGGCTCTCGCGGTAGGCGATGGCCAGCTGGAGGGTCTCGGAGCCGCGGCGCGTGAAGCCGGCCCCGGCGGCCCGGTCCGCCGCGTTCTGCCGGGTGGACAGGTGCAGCACGCCGGCCGCCACGGGCACCCGCTCGCCGTCGTAGGAGTCGAGCACGGCGTCGGGCGCGCCGCGCAGCGCGGCCGCCAGCTTCCAGCCGAGGTTGTACGCGTCCTGCACACCGGTGTTGAGGCCCTGGCCGCCCGCCGGGGCGTGGATGTGCGCGGCGTCCCCGGCGAGGAGGACCCGGCCCGTGCGGAACCGCTCCGCCATCGCGGCGCCGGCCCGGAACGCGGAGGACCAGCGGACCTCGCCCACCTCCAGCCCGGTCAGCCCGGTGCGCTCGGCGAGGAGCCGGGCCAGGGCCTCGGGCGTGGCGTCGCGCTCGGGGTCCGGCTCGTGGGCGGTGTCGTTGAACGCGGCGATGAGCTGGAACGTCTCCACGCCCTCCAGCGGCCGCAGGGCGGTCATCCCGCCGGGCGCCGTGGGCCACATGTGCCAGTGGGCGCGGTCGATCCCCTCCAGCGCGATGTCGGCGAGCAGCACCGGGCGCGCGTCGACGGGGGTGCGGGTGAAGGGCGTGCCCAGCACCCCGCGGACGGTGCTGCGGCCGCCGTCGGTGCCGACCAGATACCGCGCCCGCACGCTCTCGGTGGAGCCGTCGGCGTGCCGCAGCGTCGCCGTGACGCCGTGCTCGTCCTGGCTGAATCCGGTCAGCTCGGTGCTGAACTCCACCTGGCCGCCGAGCGCTTCGAGCCTGGCGTGGAGCAGCTCGACCGTGCGCCACTGGGGGAGCATGCGGATCTCGGGATACGGCACGGCGGGCGTGGGCTCGGCCCGCTCGACCAGATCCCAGGTGCGGACGCGCTCGGTGCCCTCCCAGGTCTGCACCGGCGGGCACGGCCCGGCCTCCGCCAGATATCCGGGCATGAGGCCCAGGTCGTCGAACACCTCCAGCGTGCGCGGCTGGATGCCCGCGCCCCGCGAGCCCGGGAAGCCGCGCTCCGAGCGCTCCACGATCCGGTGGCGGACGCCCCGGCGGGAGAGGTCGGCGGCGAGGACGAGACCGGTCGGGCCCGCACCGGAGATCAGCACCTCGGTGTCCGTGGGCGGTTGAGCGGCCGGGGTTGCGGAAGCGGCCATGACGGTGTCCATGAGGACCCCCCTTAACAATGTTAAATTCGCCCTGCCCCCAGGATGAACTGAACAGCGTTAAGGTGTCAAGGGTGGCAACCCGAATCGACCGCGCCCTCGTCGCGCGCACCGCGCTGGACCTGCTCAACGAGGTGGGCCTGGAGGGCCTCACCCTGCGCAGGATCGCCAAGGAGCTCAACGTCCAGGCCCCGGCGCTCTATTGGCACTTCAAGAACAAGCAGGAGCTGCTCGACGAGGTGGCCACGGAGATGTTCCGCCGCATGGCCGCGCCCCTCGCCGCCGCGGAGGGCGACACCTGGCAGGAGCGGATGGCCGCCGCGATCCGCGAGCTGCGCCGCTTCCTGCTCTCCTACCGCGACGGCGCCAAGGTCTTCAGCGGCACGCGCCTCACCGACGTCAGCTATGCCACCCCGCTGGAAAGCCTGCTGCGTGACTGCGTGGAGGCCGGGTTCACCCCGCGCGCGGCGGCCCGTGGCTGGTTCACGGTCATCACCTACACCGTCGGCTATGTGATAGAGGAGCAGTCCGTCCACCCCGCGCCGACGGGCGAGCGCGACCCCGCCTACGACCTGGAGGCGCGCGCCCGGCGCCTGGTGGGATACCCGCTGGCCGACGAGGCCGGGCGGGAGTTCTTCGGCGACCTCGAAGCGGGCTACGAGGACGGGCTGCGCGCGATCATCGCGGGCGTCGAGGCCACCCTGCTACGGAGCGGCCGAACCGCCGCCCCCGGGGAGGCCCTTGGCGGTCACGCGCAGCAGTGACGCGCGCAGCGCGGGCGTGAACCGCCGCTCCACGCAGCGGTTCAGCAGCCACGCCAGCCCCAGCATCAGCGCGATCGTCAGCGCGAACGTCCCGTACGCCGGAACACCCAGCTTCCGGTGCAGCACCCCGATCACCACCCACCCCAGGTGCTCGTGCACCAGATAGAAGGGGTAGGTCAGCGCGCCCGCCACGGTCAGCCAGCGCCAGTTCGCCCAGTGCGCCTTGCCGAGCGCGATCAGTGCCACGGCCGCGTACCCCAGGGCGAGCACGGCGATGATGGCGTACGCCGAGCGGTAGGAGAAGTAGTGCGGGTTCGGCGGGTGCCACAGCCCCGCCACCGCGTAGTGCTGGCCGATCAGGAAGCTCACCCCGACGATGCCCCAGGCCAGCGCGTCATGGCCGTAACGGTGGATCAGATAGAGGCCGATGCCGCCGATGAAGAACGAGGAGTATTCCGGCATGACCACCACCCGCAGCAGCTCCACGTGCGACGCGGTCGTCACCACCGTCGCCAGCGTCCACACCGCGCAGAACAGCACGACCCGGCGGCGCGTCGCCCCCGGCAGCACCACGAACAGCGCGAACAGCGCGTAGAACCGCAGCTCCGCCCAGAGCGTCCAGCACACCCCCAGCACCCGCTGCGCGCCCACCGGCTGCTGGAGCATGGTGAGGTTCACCAGGAAGTCGCTCGGCGAGACCGTCCGGTACGCCACCCACGGCAGCGCGAACACCAGCGTCACCAGTGCGATCGCCGTCCAGTAAGCGGGATACAGCCGGGCCACCCGGGAGGCGAAGAACGAGCGCAGCGGGCGGCCCCAGCCGCTCATGCAGATCACGAAGCCGCTGATGACGAAGAAGATCTCCACGCCGAGGCAGCCGTAGGCGAACGCGCCGGAGAGCGTGGGAAATTCATGGCGGGGCGAGGAACCCCACGCCCGGCTGACGTCACCGTCCCGGCCGCCGTAGTGGTACAGCGCCACCATGAGCGCGGCGATCAGCCGCAGTCCGTCCAGCGCCCGCAGCCGGCTGCCCGGCCTCCCGCCGCGCGGGGCGGCCTCGGGAGCGGTGGTCGCCGTGCGCGTCCCGGGCAGGGCCGGAGCCGTCATGCCGTCACCGTGGCCTTCGTCGTCCGTGCGGACTTGCGGGTCAGCCGCCGCTGCACGGCCCGCGCGCGGCGGGCCACCTTCCGTACGGTCGGATTGCGCGGCAGGAAGGCGAGCTGGGAGGGGACCGCGCCCGGCAGGGCGAGGGCGGTGAGGCGCCGCCGCTTGAAATAGCGGCGCGTACGCGCGTCGAGGTGCGCGGCCAGATACCGCTCGGCCGCCTCCCGCATGCCGGGCAGCACCTGCGGCTGCATGGCGAACCCGACGGCCGCCAGCAGCCCCTGGGTCTCCTCGGCCGACGGCCGCCGGTGCGCCGCCCGGTCCTCCAGACCGGGTAGCAGCGCGTCGACGAGCGTCACGGGAACGCGATTGCTGTTCTGGTACGGAGTGAGCCGCTCCAGCAGCAGATCCGTGCCCGTACGGGCGACCGGCAGCCCGTGGAACGTGCTCGCCGTCAGCAGCGCCGTCGAGAAGCAGCCGACCACCAGCGCGGGCCGGAGCCGCCGGAACAGCACCTCCGCCAGCACCGGGGTCTCCAGCACCGTCAGCCGCACACCGATGCGCTCCGCCTCCTCCTCCAGCATCCGCGACCAGCGCGCCGGCGCCGAGGGGTGCGGCTTGAACACCAGCTCCCGGTGACCGCGCCCGGCCGCGCCGCGCAGCATGCGCACGTGCAGCCGTTCCTCCTCCTCGGGCGTGAGGATCTCCAGCGCCGACAGATACTGGCCGAGCAGCAGCGCCGCGCCCTCCGGAGCGGTCACGGGCGGTGCGGCGGCGGTGAGTTCGTCCAGCACGGCGCTGAAGGCGGCGGTGGGGACGGTCTCCGGCTCGACCCCGAACTCACTGAGCAGCAGCGGGCGCAGGCCGGGCACCAGGTCCAGGTGCAGGAGCCGGCGGACGCGGGTGCCGAGGAGCGGATCGAGCTTGCTGCGCGTCGGGCCATAGCTCATCAGCCCGTCGGCGTAGACCTCCAGCGGGGCGTCCGCGAAGCACAGGGCGAGCGCCTGCGCCGGGCTGACCTGGATCGACTCGACGATCAGCTCCAGATCGTCGTGTCCCAGGCCCCACAGCAGCCTCAAGTGCCGCTCCCACAGCGGGGCGTCGTCCGGGCGGGGCGTCCACCCGGTGGGGTGGAAAGGGCTGATCGCCGCGTTCCACGACAGCACGCCGTCGAAGCGGGCGCGCAGCACCTCGAAGCCGGGCGCCTCGTCCAGCGCCGGGGTGGTCTCCGGGACCGCCGCCGTGTTGGCGACGAGCAGCAGCCTGCGGTCGGCGGGGGAGAAGCGCCCGGTGTCCAGGGCGGCGGCGAGCGTCGCGGCCCCGTAGAGGGTCGACGCCAGGAAGATCTGGGTGCGGGGACGGCCGTACATCAGGCGGAGACCCCCGGGGCAGCGGGACGGCGGCGCAGGCGCCGCAGCCGGACGGCACGGTCGTCATCCATCGAATTCAAGGCGTCCTTGACCAGATCGGGGGGCATGCGCCGGAGTGCGGCCGCGCTTCTCGAACGCAGTGCGCGGGCCACCGCCGGTTCGAAACGCTCGATCGCGCCCAGGTGGTGGGAAATGATTGCGCAATAGGTTCGAACAGCTTTCGGGAGAAAGGCGTCCGCGTCCTTGTCGCGCGCTGTCTCCTCCAGCACCTGATCGAATGCGCGCAGGAAGTCGAGCTGTCGCACATCGCCGATCTGGGTGAGTGAAGTGGCCACGCCCCGGCGGTAGAAGACGCCCAGCAGCCCGGTCACGGCGAAGGTGTGCGCCTCGCGGTGCAGCCGCCAGATCCACGGGCGGTCCTCGGCGGTGCGCAGGCCGTGCCGGAAGTGCAGCAGCCCCTCGTCCAGCAGCCGCCGGTGGTAGATGCCGGCCCAGGCGTAGGGGTAGTCGACGGACGTCGAGCGGCCGGCGGGCAGGATCGCGCCGCGCGGGTCGAGCACCACCTGGCGCCTGCCGTGCGGCGCGCGCTGCACGGTGCGGACGCGGCCCGTGCACTGGACGTGGTCGGTGCGGACGAAGTTGACCGCCAACTCCTCGATGGACTCGAGGAGTCGGGGGTAATAGCCGGGGGCCAGCCAGTCGTCGCCGTCGAGGAAGGTCAGGTACTCGCCGTTCGCCGCGTCCAGCCCGCTGTTGCGGGCCGTGGCGAGGCCGCCGTTCCGCCCGTGCCGGACGATCTTGGCGCCGGGCAGGTCGCGCGCGGCGCGGTCCAGGAGCTCCGGGGTGCCGTCGGTCGAGCAGTCGTCCACGAGAATGAATTCAAAATCCTCGCGGGTGTTCGCTTGCAGGCTCCTCAGTGTGTCGGGCGCATAGGTCTGCACATTGAAGAACGGCACGATGACGGAGAGCTTGACCACTCCCGTGACATTAGGCGGCCCCCCGGCATTCGTCTTGTCCTGGGGCGGGCGCGAAGGTGAACGAAGCGCGGCGGAATGATGAACCCGCCGCGCGGCCAGGCCGATTCGCCGATCGTCGGTGTGCTGTTTACCGGTTGTTGCGCTGGCGTTGGGCAGCCAAACGGAATGGATTCCTATCGTCGGCGACGTGCCATCACGAGCTGCCTCTTCTCCGACCGCGCCGCGGATCGCCGTGCTCGCCGACTCCGACACCCGGTGGAAGTGGGGTGCGCTCACCGCCCACCGCCTCGCTCCCGGCGCCCGGCTCGACGGCCTGCTGCTCAGGGGCCGCGCGACGCCCACGGTCCGCCAGCTCGCCGAGGTCGGTGTGCGCGCGGAGACGCTGCGCGAGGTGACGGCGGCGGATTTCGTCCGCACGGCCGGCCGCGAACGGTACGACATCGTCGTGCTGGCCTGCGTCGGCGGCGCCGTGCAGGCCGTGCTCCACGGGCTGGCGCACGCCTGGGCGGCCGCGCCGGAGCGCCCGGTCGTCGTCACCGGCTACGTCGGCGTCGTCTACGAGAAGCTCACCGACGGCCTGCTCCTGCGGCACGGCGCGGACATCGTCCTCGCCAACTCCCCGCAGGACGCCGAGCGTTTCCGTGCGGTGTACGAGGGCGTGGGGGCGCCCGCGGACAGTGTGACGGAGTGGGCGCTGCCGTTCCTGGCGGACGGAAGTGACGGGAAGGCGGAGCCCGAACCCCGGCCGTTCACCGTGGTGTTCGCCGCCCAGCCGTCCGTGCCGGAGAGCCGCGCCGACCGTACGTATCTCCTGAACCGCGCGGCTCAGCACGCGCGGAAGCACCCGCGGCGTGACGTCCTCGTCAAGCTCCGCAGCAAGCCCGGCGAGCACACCACGCACATCGAGGAACTCCCGTACCAGAAGCTGGCGAAGCGGATCCCCGGCGGGCTGCCGCCCAACTGCCGGCTCGTCTACGGCCACATGGGCGAGGTGCTCGACCGCACCGACCTCCTCGTCACCGTCAGCTCCACGGCCGCCCTGGAGTCGCTCCACCGGGGCGTGCCCACGGCCGTCCTCACCGACCTCGGCATCCGCGAGGCCCTCGGCAACCACCACTTCCTCGGGTCCGGCTGCCTCGCCTCCTGGGACCGGCTCGACGCCGGGCACCTCCCCGAGGCCGACGCGGACTGGGTCGCCCGCCAAGGCGTCGCCGCCGTCGGCCCGTACGCCCACGGCACCGTGCACGACGCGGCCCGGCGGCGCGTCGCCGCTCTCGTCGCCCGGTCCGCGCTCCCGCCGCTCGCCCCGTACTACACGGCCGCGACCGCCCCCGGCTACCTCCCCGCGGTCCTCGCCCGCCACGGCCTCGACCCCGAGGGCCGGCCGCTGCCCGGCACCGCCCGGCCACCCGGCGAACCGAGCGCCCTGCGGCGGGCGGTGCGGGAAGCGGCCCGGGGCGCGTACCGCCACGGCGTGCAGCGCGTCGCGCCCGTCATCCGGCGGCTGGGGGAGCTGTGAGCGACACCGCCCTCCCGGACGCCGCCCCGGTCGCCGTTTCGCAAGCTGCCCCGGACGCCGCCTCGCAAGCCGCCTCGTCGGTCGCTTCGGAAGGAGCCGCCATGTCCGCAGCCCCGGACACCGTCCTGGCCGTCATCCCCGCCCGCGGGGGATCGAAGGGCGTCCCCGCCAAGAACCTCGCGCCCGTCGGCGGCGTCCCGCTCGTCGCCCGCGCGGTGCGCGCGTGCCGGGCGGCGCGCCTGGTCACCGACGTCGTGGTGTCGACGGACGACCCCGGCATCGCGGCGGTCGCGCGGGAGGCCGGGGCGGTGGTCGTGCCGCGGCCCTCCCGGATCGCGGGCGACACGGCGTCGAGCGAGGCGGCGGTGCTGCACGCGATGGACGCGTACGAGGAGATGTACGACCGGAGGGTCGGCACCGTCCTGCTGGTGCAGTGCACCAGCCCCTTCCTCACCGCAGATGACATCGACGGCGTCGCGTCGGCGGTGGCCGAACAGGGCGCGGACACGGCCCTGACGGTGGCGCCGTTCCACGGCTTCGTCTGGCGCGAGGGGTCCCTTCCCCGGGCCCGCCCCTTCCCCCGGCAGGACTCCGGCGCTCAAGCGCCGGTCCAGGCCGGCGCGGTGGCCGGGGAGCCCGCGCGCCCGGAGCCGGCCCCCGGACCTCAGGAGGCGGCCGGCCCCGGTCACGCCCCGGCCCGTCCGGCGGGCGAGGACACCGCGCCGCGGCGCGGTCAGGTCGCCATGGGGCGGGCAGCGGAAGAAGCCCTCGGGCTCACCGGCGGGGACGGCGTCAGCCATGCGGCGGCCACCGGCAGTGGGGATGCCCCCGGCAGTGGGGCGGCCCCCGGCCACCCCGCCGGCGGACGCGGCGTCAACCACGACAAGGCGTACCGCCCCCGCCGCCAGGACCGCCCCCAGGACCTGCTGGAGACCGGTGCCGCCTACGCCATGCGCGCGGAGCGCTTCCGCGCGGAGCGCCACCGCTTCTTCGGGCGCACCGAGCTCGTCCGCACCGACCCCGCGCGCGTGCTGGAGATCGACGACCCGCACGACCTCGCGCGGGCCCGCGCGCTCGCGCCCCTGCTCGACGCGCCCGCCGCGGGCGCGCTGCCCTCGCTGGAGGACGTCGACGCCGTCGTCATGGACTTCGACGGCACCCAGACCGACGACCGGGTGCTCATCGACGCGGACGGCCGCGAGCTCGTCGCCGTGCACCGCGGTGACGGCCTCGGCGTCGCCGCCCTGCGCCGCGCCGGGCTGGCCCTGCTGATCCTGTCCACCGAGGCCGACGCGGTCGTCGCCGCGCGCGGCCGCAAGCTCGCCGTGCCGGTGCTGCACGGCATCGACCGCAAGGACCTCGCCCTCAAGCAGTGGTGCGACGAGCGCGGCATCGCACCCGACCGCGTGCTCTACGTCGGCAACGACGTCAACGACCTCCCCTGCTTCGGCCTCGTCGGCTGGCCCGTCGCCGTCGCGAGCGCCCACGACGCCGTACGCGGTGCCGCCCGCGCGGTGACCGCCGCACCCGGTGGCAGCGGAGCCCTCCGCGAGATCGCCTCCTGGCTCCTCGGCCCCACCCTCTGATCTCCCTGATGTCTCCGAGCCCTAAGGAACCTCCCCAGATGAGCCCCGCCCCGCGCACCCGCACCCTCGGCGGCAGGACCGCCGGACCCGGCCACCCCGTCTACATCACCGGCGAGATCGGCATCAACCACAACGGCGACCTCGGCAACGCCTTCGCCCTCATCGACGCCGCCGCCGACGCCGGCTGCGACGCCGTGAAGTTCCAGAAGCGCACCCCCGAGATCTGCACCCCGCGCGACCAGTGGGACGTCGAACGCGACACGCCGTGGGGCCGGATGACCTACATCGACTACCGCCACCGGGTGGAGTTCGGCGAGGAGGAGTACCGCCGGATCGACGAGCACTGCCGGGAGCGCGGCATCGACTGGTTCGCCTCGCCCTGGGACACCGAGGCCGTCGCCTTCCTGGAGAAGTTCGACCTGCCGGCCCACAAGGTCGCCTCCGCCTCGCTCACCGACGACGAACTCCTGCGGGCCCTGCGCGCCACCGGCCGTACGGTCATCCTCTCCACCGGGATGTCCACCCCGAAGCAGATCCGGCACGCCGTGGAGGTGCTCGGCAGCGACAACATCCTGCTCTGCCACGCCACCTCGACCTATCCGGCCAAGGCCGCCGAGCTCAACCTCCGGGTCATCCACACCCTCCAGGCGGAATACCCCAACGTGCCGATCGGCTACTCCGGCCACGAGACGGGCCTCCAGACGACGCTGGCCGCCGTCGCGCTCGGCGCCACCTTCGTCGAGCGGCACATCACCCTCGACCGGGCGATGTGGGGCTCCGACCAGGCCGCGTCCGTCGAGCCGGGCGGCCTCCAGCGGCTCGTACGCGACATCCGCGTCGTGGAGGAGGCGCTGGGCGACGGGGTGAAGCAGGTCTACGAGAGCGAGCTGGGGCCGATGCGCAAGCTGCGCCGCGTCGCGGGCGTCGTCGCCCGGGGCGACGAGGAGCGGGCCGCCGACCGCGAACCCGCCACGGTCTGACGGGCCCCTACGGTGACCGCGCCCGCCGGGCCGTCCGCCCGCACCCTCGCCTTCGTCGAGAGCCCGGTGCAGCTCCTCAACGTCCTCGAATGGGCGCATGTCACCGGCGGCCCGGCGCCGGGCACCACCGTGCCCGGCCCCCGCGACGGGGAACGGCCGCTCCGCGACGGCATCCCGCGCCAGCCGAAGGACCGCGACCCCGCCCCGCTGCGCCCGGCCGGCACCGGCGTCGTGGTCGTCGTCCTCGCCCCGCACGACCCCATGACGCGGGGTCAGCTGCGCCGGATGGCCGAGCTGGCGCGCGACCAGGGGCACGAAGTGCGCTGGGAGGAGGCGCGGGGCGGGGCGGGGGCACCGGTGCGGACCGTCGGCGGTCTCGCGGGGGCCCTGCGCAAGGCGCACCGGATCGTCATCGGGGACCCGTTCTCCCGCTATGTGCAGCTGCTGCTGACGATCACCCGGGCCCGGGAGCTGGTCGTGGTGGACGACGGGACCGCCACCCTGGAGTTCGTGGCCCAACTCGCCCGTGGGGAGCGCCTCGTGCGGTGGCACCGGCGCGGCAGTCGCGGGGCGCGTGACATCGCCTTCGCGCCGGTCTCCGCTTCCGCGCGCCGTCGGCTCACGCCGAACGACCGCCGGGCAGTAGAGGTGTTCACCTCGATGCCCGTCGAGCCGCCGCCCGGAGTGACCGTCACGCACAACGACTTCGCCTGGACCCGCGCCACCTTCGGCCCGCCCCGCCTCACCCGTGGCACCGACCTCGTCGGCACCTCGCTCGTCGAGACCGGGGTCGTGCACCCGGACCGCTATCTGGACGCCGTCGCCGCGCTCACCCGTACCCACGGCGCCACCCGCTACTTCGCGCACCGCCGGGAGAGCACCGACAAGCTGCGCCGCATCGGCTCCCGGGCGGGCCTGGAGGTCGTGCGCCCCGAGCTGCCGCTGGAGCTGATCGCGCGGCGGGGCCCCATCGGCCGCACGGTACTCAGCTTCCCCTCGACCGTGGTGCACACCCTGCCGCTCGCGCTCGCCGGCACCGGTGTGACGGTCGCGGTCTGCGACATCGACCCCGTCTGGCTCACCGACAACGCCTCTCCCAGGGCCGAGGGATTCCTCTCCGAGGTGACGGACACCGCCCCTGATGTGCGACGACTTCCGATCATGCCGCTGACAGCCCCCTGAGCCGTAATAATTGGTCATACCCTGCTCGCGACCCATCCATGCGGCTGAACTTTTCTAGATCTGGGGGCAGTTGCCGGGGTGAGGGCTTTACCCTTCACTGCGTGAACCATCTGATGCCTTTGGACGCCGAACCCGACACCGTCGACGCCAAGCTGCCCGGTGCACTCCCGTCCGCGCTGCGCGCCGAACTCATCGCGTTCCGCCGCGACTTGCACATGCACCCGGAGCTCGGGAACCGCGAGTTCCGTACCACCGCGGCGGTCAAAGCGAGGCTGGAGAGGGCGGGACTCAAGCCCCGCACCCTCTCCACAGGCACCGGACTCTTCTGTGACATCGGGCGGGACGCCGTACGGGAGGCGGGCCGGCACACCACCACCGCCCGGGGCATGCTCGCGCTGCGCGCCGATCTGGACGCGCTGCCCATCCCGGACACCAAGACGGTCCCGTACCGCTCGACCGTCCCCAGAATGGCGCACGCCTGCGGCCACGACGTGCACACCACCGCCGTGCTCGGCGCCGGCCTCGTCCTCGCGGAGCTGGCCGCGCGGGGGGAACTGCCGCGCCCGGTCCGGCTGATCTTCCAGCCCGCCGAGGAGGTGCTGCCCGGCGGCGCCCTCGACGCCATCGAGTGCGGCGCGCTGGACGGCGTGGGCCGGATCATCGCGGTGCACTGCGACCCGAAGGTCGAGGTCGGGCGCATCGGCCTGCGGCAGGGCGCGATCACCTCGGCGTGCGACCGGCTGGAGGTCTCGCTGGACGGCCCCGGCGGCCACACCGCGCGGCCGCACTTCACCACCGACCTGGTGACCGCGGTGGCCCGGGTGGCCACCGACGTCCCCGCGGTCCTCGCGCGCCGGGCCGACGCCCGCTCGGGCCTCTCCCTCACCTGGGGGCGGATGGAGACCGGGCACGCCCCCAACGTCATCCCGCAGCACGGCGAGCTCTCCGGCACGGTCCGCTGCCTGGACCTGCACGCCTGGCGGGACGCGCCGGACCTGGTGCACGCCGCGATCGACGAGGTCGCCACGCTGCACCGCGCGAAGTCGGAGATCAATTACGTCCGGGGGGTGCCCCCGGTCATCAATGACCCGGAGGTCACCGAACTCCTGCGGCGCGCCATGATGGCGCGCCGCGGTCCGTCCTCGGTCGAGGACACCGAGCAGAGCCTGGGCGGCGAGGACTTCTCCTGGTATCTGGAGCACGTGCCCGGCGCGATGGCCCGGCTCGGGGTCCGGTCGGTGGGCGATAACACCCGACGTGACCTGCATCGCGGTGATTTCGACGTGGATGAGGGATCCATCCAGGCCGGAGTGGAGCTCTTCACGGCCGCCGCACTGCTGGACGGCCTGCTGCCCTGAATGATCGATCAATTGGAGGATCGCCCAAAGCGGCCTTAGGGGCTTCCCGGCCGCATTAGGGGCGTTCGCCGGGCGTTTCAGGCTCATTTCCTGGGTGTTCCTGATCAATCAGTGGGCAATCCGGTCAAGAAGCGTTCGCATCGGTCCGATAACGGCTTTCAAGCACCCCTTTTATCTCCATCTACGCGCGTTACGATGCCCGCGAACCAGCGCCGACGGAGGCGCTTCGAGTGAAGGGGCCCTTCGTGCGTCGGGTATCCACAATCGCTGTCGCCGGTGTTACCACCGCGGCACTCGCATTCACTCTCACCGCCTGTGGTGAGTCCTCCACCGAATCCGGTGGGGGGAAGGGCAAGGGAGTGGGGCTTGCCTTCGACGTCGGCGGTCGTGACGACCACTCCTTCAACGAGTCCGCGGCCCGTGGCCTGGACAAAGCTATGAAGGACCTCAAGGTCAACGGCAAGATGATGACCGCCAAGAACGGCGAGACCGAGGCGGAGCGCGAGCAGCGCCTCAGCTCGCTCGCGGACGCGGGCTACAACCCGGTCATCGGCGTCGGCTTCAACTACTCGCAGTCGATCGAGAAGGTCGCCAAGGACTTCCCCAAGACCTCCTTCGCGGTCGTCGACTCGGTCGTCCCCGGCGACAACGTCGAGAGCATCACCTTCGGCGAGCAGGAGGGCTCCTACCTGGCCGGTGTGGCCGCCGCACTGAAGAGCAAGACCAAGAAGGTCGGCTTCATCGGCGCCACGCAGAACGCGCTGATCCAGAAGTTCCAGGCCGGCTTCGAGCAGGGCGCCAAGGACACCGACTCCAAGATCGACGTCCGCTCGGACTACCTGTCGGCCACCGACAAGGGCTTCAACGACCCGGCCTCCGCCAAGGAGAAGGCCAAGGGCATGCTGGAGCAGGGCTACGACGTGATCTACAGCGCGGCGGGCCTGTCCGGCAACGGCTCCATCGAGGCCGTCTCCGAGCAGAAGGGCGCCTGGGCGATCGGTGTCGACTCCGACCAGTACCAGCAGCCCGGCCTCGCGAAGTACAAGAACTCCATCCTCACCTCCGTCGTGAAGAACGTCGATGTGGCGGTCTACGACTTCATCAAGAGCGTCCAGGACGGCAAGCCGATCACCGGTGAGCGCAAGTACCTGCTGAAGGACAACGGCGTGTCGCTGGCCACCTCGGGCGGCTTCATCGACGACATCAAGTCGAAGATCGAGGAAGCCAGGAAGAACATCGTGGACGGCAAGATCACGGTCAAGACCAGCTGAACTCGTGACCCGAGGGACCGGCGCCGACCGGTCCCGACAGGTCACGGGCCCGGCGGCGGGGAAGGTCTCCCCGCCGCCGGGCCTCCCTGTGCATTCCGTCGGCCGACGGTATGCCTCTGGCCAACGCTACGCGCGTAGCTATCCGTTGACGCGTGTAGCGTCGGCAGCCGCCCTCCCCCGGAGCCCGCCCGATCCCCGCACGGCCGGCCCGGTTCCTCCCGCTCCCTTCCCCGAGGAGAGTGCGCCATCAAAGCGTCCAGCAGTACCGCCCCCGCAGTAGAACTCGCGGGCATCACCAAGCGGTTCCCCGGTGTCGTGGCCAACCACGACATCCACCTCACGGTCCGCCGCGGCACCGTCCACGCCCTGTGCGGCGAGAACGGCGCCGGCAAGTCGACCCTGATGAAGATCCTCTACGGCATGCAGAAGCCGGACGAGGGCACCATCACCCTCGACGGCGAGCAGGTCTCCCTGCACAGCCCGGCCGACGCCATCGCGCGCGGCATCGGCATGGTGCACCAGCACTTCATGCTGGCTGACAACCTCACCGTGCTGGAGAACGTCGTCCTCGGCGCCGAGAAGCTGCACGGCATCGGCGGCAAGGCCAAGGCGAAGATCAAGGAGATCTCCGACGCCTACGGGCTCGGCGTCCGCCCGGACGTCCTCGTCGAGGACCTCGGTGTCGCCGACCGCCAGCGCGTGGAGATCCTCAAGGTCCTCTACCGCGGCGCCCGTACGCTGATCCTCGACGAGCCCACCGCCGTTCTCGTGCCGCAGGAGGTCGACGCGCTCTTCGACAACCTCCGCGAGCTCAAGGCGGAGGGCCTGACGGTCATCTTCATCTCGCACAAGCTCGGCGAGGTGCTCTCCGTCGCCGACGACATCACCGTGATCCGCCGCGGCACCACCGTCGGCACCGCGGTGCCGAGCGAGACCACGCCCAAGCAACTGGCCGAGCTGATGGTCGGTGAGGAACTACCCTCGCCCGAGACCCGCGAGTCCACCGTCACGGACACGCCGATGCTCACCGTCGAGGGGCTGCACCTGTCGGCCACCGACCCCGACGGTGCCGTGCGCGCCGTGCTCGACGGCATCTCCTTCACCATCCACAAGGGCGAGGTCCTCGGCATCGCGGGCGTGGAGGGCAACGGGCAGGCCGAACTGGTCGAGGCCGTCATGGGCATGCGCGACCCCGACGGTGGCACCGTCACGCTCGACGGCTCCGACATCAGCCACGTGCCCACGCGCAAGCGGCGCGAGGACGGCATCGGTTACATCCCCGAGGACCGCCACCGGCACGGCCTGCTGCTGGAAGCGCCGCTGTGGGAGAACCGCATCCTCGGGCACGTCACCGAGAAGCCCAACAGCAAGGGCGCGCTCCTCGACCTCAAGGCCGCCCGCGCCGACACCGAGCGCATCGTCCGCGAGTTCGACGTGCGCACCCCCGGCATCGAGGTCACCGCGGCCTCGCTGTCCGGCGGCAACCAGCAGAAGCTGATCGTCGGCCGCGAGATGAGCCACCTGCCCAAGCTGCTCATCGCCGCCCACCCCACCCGGGGCGTGGACGTCGGCGCGCAGGCGCAGATCTGGGACCAGATCCGCGAGGCGCGCCGCGAGGGCCTGGCGGTGCTGCTGATCTCCGCCGACCTGGACGAGCTGATCGGGCTCTCCGACACCCTGCGGGTGATGTTCCGCGGCCGCCTGGTCGCCGACGCGGACCCCGCGAGCATCACGCCCGAGGAACTCGGTTCCGCGATGACGGGCGCCGCCTCCGGCCACCTCGAACACGAGGAGGGCGCCGAGGAGACCGCCGAGGCCCCGGCGGCACAGGAAGAGACACAGGACGACGACGCGTCGGCGGACGCGCGCGAGGAAGAGGAAGGGGGCGACGGCAAGTGAGCATCACCAAGAAGGCCGACAGGGACAAGATCGTCCTGGGCCTCGCCGCGCCGGTGCTGGCCATCGTCGCGGCCGTGGCCATCACGTCCGTGATCATCGGGGCGACCGGCAAGGACCCCTTCCACGCCTACCAGGTGATGGCCGACTACGGGTCGAAGAGCGACTCGCAGGTCTGGATCATCAACAAGGCGGTCCCGTACTACCTGTCCGCGCTGGCCGTCGCCATCGGCTTCCGGATGAACCTCTTCAACATCGGTGTGGACGGCCAGTACCGCATCGCGGCGTTCTTCGCCGCGGTCGTCGGCGGCGCCATGACGATGCCGGGCTTCGTGCAGATCCCCGTGATCATCATCGTGGCGATGATCGTGGGTGCGCTCTGGGCCGGCATCGCCGGTCTGCTGAAGGTGACCCGCGGCGTCAGCGAGGTGATCAGCACGATCATGCTCAACGCGATCGCGGGCTCGGTCATCGCGTACTTCCTCCAGGACGGGCGGCTCGCCAAGAAGGAGGGCAACCTGATCCACACGTCCTATCTGCCGGACTCCGCCCACTTCTTCGAGTTCCCGACCCAGCCCAAGCCGGTCTACGGCTTCGTGGTCATCGCGGCCCTCGCGGGCGTCGCCTACTGGTTCGTGCTCAGCCGCACGCGCTTCGGCTACGACCTGCGCACCGTCGGCCAGTCCGAGACCGCGGCCCAGGCCAGCGGCGTCAACGTCAAGCGCATGGTGATCACTTCGATGGTGATCTCCGGTGCCGCCGCGGGCCTCGTCGGCATGCCGACCCTGCTCGGCGTCTCGTACAACTACGGCACCGACTTCCCCGTCGGCATCGGCTTCACCGGCATCGCCATCGCGCTCCTCGGTCGCAACCACCCCATCGGCATGGCCCTCGCCGCCCTCCTGTGGGGCTTCCTCGACCGCACCAGCACCCAGCTGGAGTTCGAGGGATACGCGCAGGAGATCGTCGGTGTGGTCCAGGGCGTCATCGTCCTGTGCGTCGTCATCGCCTACGAGGTCGTCCGCCGGTACGGCCTGAAGACCCAGCAGCGGAAGGTCGGCGAGGAGCTCGCCGCCCAGGCCCGCAAGAACGACAAGGCGGAGGTGTCCGCGTGAGCACGACCCTCACCGATGCCGTCAGCAACGCGCTGAGCGGCAAGAACAAGCCCGGCGGCCGGAGGATCACCACCCCCGTCGTCCTGCTGGGCATCGCGGCGGCACTGCTGCTGCTCTCCGCGCTGCGCGCGGTCACCAGCGCCGGTGACCTGACCTCCTCCGGCCAGTTCAGCGGCGCGCTCGCCGCGGCCGTGCCGATCGGCCTCGCCGGTCTCGGCGGCCTGTGGGCCGAGCGCTCGGGCGTCGTCAACATCGGCCTCGAAGGCATGATGATGCTCGGCACCTTCTGCGCGGGCTGGATGGGCTGGCAGCACGGCCCCTGGATCGCCGCGCTCGCCGGCGTCCTCGGTGGTGCGCTCGGCGGCCTCGTGCACGCCGTCGCGACCGTCACCTTCGGCGCCGACCACATCATCTCCGGTGTCGCCATCAACATCCTGGCGCTCGGCGTCACGCAGTACCTCGCCAAGATCACCTTCGGTGCGGAGGGCAGCGCCGCCCAGCTGGCGGGCGGCAACGACAAGCAGTCGCCGGTCATGCCCAACATGCCCAACTTCTCCATCCCGGGCCTGTCCGACTGGCTGAACAGCGTCGAGAAGCACCACTGGTTCTTCGTCTCGGACCTCGCGGGGGTGATCGACGGCCTGGTCACCGACGTGTCCTGGCTGACGATCGTCGCCGCGCTGCTCTTCGTCGGCACCTTCTTCGTGCTGTGGCGCTCGGCCTTCGGCCTGCGCCTGCGCTCCTGCGGTGAGAGCCCGGTCGCGGCCGAGTCCCTCGGCGTCAACGTCTACACGTACAAGTACGTGGCCGTGATCGTCTCCGGTGCCCTCGCCGGCCTCGGCGGCGCGTTCCTCGCCATCGGCACGCACATGTACTCCGACGGCCAGACCGGCGGCCGCGGCTACATCGGTCTCGCCACCATGATCTCCGGCAACTGGCGGCCGGGCGGCATCGCGATGAGCGCGGGCCTCTTCGGCTTCATGGACAGCCTCCAGCTGCGCTCCGGCGGCTCGACCGTCCACGCGCTGCTGCTGCTCCTCGCCGTGCTGCTGGCCGGCCTCGCCGCCTGGCGCTTCAAGGCGGGCAAGCGCCGGGTCGCGATCGTCTCCGGCGCCCTCGCCGCCGCGCTGGTCCTGTGGTACGTGCTCACCAAGACCGTGCCGGGCGAGTTCGTCGACGCCACCCCGTACGTCGCGACGCTGCTCGTGCTGTCCTTCTCGGCGCAGCGCCTGCGGATGCCCAAGGCGAACGGCAAGCCGTACCGGAAGGGGCAGGGCAAGTGAGCGCCTCCGCCGACTGGGAGTACCTGCGCACGCGGGCCCGGGACGCCATGTCCCGGGCCTACGCCCCGTACTCCGGCTTCCCCGTGGGCGCCGCGGCGCTCGTGGACGACGGCCGCACCGTCACCGGCTGCAACGTGGAGAACGCCGCCTACGGTGTCGCCCTGTGCGCCGAATGCGGGCTGATCTCCGACCTGTTCTCCTCCGGCGGCGGACGGCTGGTTGCCTTCACCTGTTGCGACCGCAAGGGCAATGTGCTCATGCCGTGCGGCCGCTGCCGCCAGCTGCTGTGGGAGCACGGCGGCCCGGAACTGGCGGTGGACACCACCACCGGCGTCCGCCCGCTGTCCGACCTGCTGCCCGACGCGTTTGGCCCTGCTGACCTGGATCGCTGAATATGTCCTTAAGCGCCGCACCGCGTATGACTGCTCATACGCGGTGCGGGTCACTTTCCGGCATCGCGTCCGGGAAGCCTGAGGACGCACGAACTTAAGGAAAATCTGCTGATGGACGCCATTTCCGTAATCCGCACCAAGCGCGACCGCGGTCGTCTCACGGACGAGCAGATCGACTGGATCATCGACGCGTACACCCGCGGCGAGGTCGCCGACGAGCAGATGTCCTCGCTCGCCATGGCCATCCTGCTCAACGGCATGGACCGGGCCGAGATCGCCCGCTGGACCGCCGCGATGATCAAGTCCGGTGAGCGGATGGACTTCTCCTCGCTCCCGATGCCGACCTCCGACAAGCACTCCACCGGCGGCGTCGGCGACAAGATCACCCTGCCGCTGGCCCCGCTCGTCGCGGCCTGCGGCGCGGCCGTCCCGCAGCTCTCCGGCCGGGGCCTCGGGCACACCGGTGGCACGCTCGACAAGCTGGAGTCCATCCCCGGCTGGCGCGCCCTGCTCTCGAACGACGAGATGATGAAGGTCCTGCGGGACGTCGGCTCCGTCATCTGCGCCGCGGGCGACGGCCTGGCCCCGGCCGACAAGAAGCTGTACGCGCTGCGCGACGTGACCGGCACGGTCGAGGCGATCCCGCTGATCGCCTCCTCCATCATGTCGAAGAAGATCGCCGAGGGCACGGGCTCGCTCGTCCTCGACGTCAAGGTCGGCTCCGGCGCCTTCATGAAGAACATCGAGGACGCGCGTGAGCTCGCCTCCACGATGGTCGGCCTGGGCACGGACCACGGTGTGAAGACCGTCGCCCTGCTCACCGACATGTCGACCCCGCTCGGCCTGACCGCGGGCAACGCCCTCGAGGTCCGCGAGTCCGTCGAGGTCCTGGCGGGCGGCGGCCCGGCCGACGTCGTCGAGCTGACGCTCGCGCTGGCGCGCGAGATGCTCACCGCGGCGGGCCTGCCCGACGCCGACCCGGCCAAGGCGCTCAAGGACGGCTCGGCCATGGACCACTGGCGCCGCATGATCCAGGCGCAGGGCGGCGACCCGGACGCGGCCCTGCCGGTCGCGCGCGAGCAGCACGTCGTCACGGCCACCTCCTCCGGCGTCCTCACCGGCCTCGACGCCTACGCCGTCGGCGTCGCCGCCTGGCGCCTGGGCGCGGGCCGCGCGCGCAAGGAGGACGCGGTCCAGGCCGGCGCGGGCGTCGAGCTGCACGCCAAGCCGGGCGACGAGGTCAAGGAGGGCCAGCCGCTGATGACCCTGCACACCGACACCCCGGAGAAGTTCGCGTACGCGCTCCAGTCCCTGGAGGGCGGCGTCGAGATCGCCGCCGCGGGCACGGCCTTCACGCCGAACCCGATCGTCCTGGACCGCATCGCGTAAGCGGTCCGGCGCACGCGCACCGGGCGCTCCGGCCGACGGTTTTCCGTGGGCCGGAGCGCCCGGTGCGTCGTACCGGCATCTCTTGATCTATTTATTGCGCAAATCAGGAACTGTGGGCCCGGACGCCCCGTTGTTCGCGATGAACGCGGGAAGCCGGGACAGTGGAGGAAGGTTCATGGGCGTGGCCCTGGCCAAGGGTGGCAACGTGTCGCTGAGCAGGCAGGCCCCCGGCCTGACTGCCGTGACGGTCGGGCTGGGATGGCGGGCGCGGTCCGCCCCGGGCGCCGGATTCGAGCTGGACGCCAGCGCGCTGCTGTGCGACCAGGCCGGGAAGGTGCTCTCCGACCGCCACTTCGTCTTCTTCAACAATCTGCGCAGCCCCGACGGTTCGGTCAGCCACTCCGGCGGCGGGGCACCGGCCGGCGGCGGGGGCGACGTCCAGCAGATCCACGTCGACCTCACCCGGGTCCCGGCCGAGGTGGCGAAGATCGTCTTTCCCGTCTCGCTCTACGAGGCGGAGCAGCGCGGGCAGAACTTCGGCCGGCTCGACAGCGCGCACATCCGCGTCGTCGACCAGGCCGGCGGCGCCGAGCTGGCGCGCTACGACCTCGGGGGCGTCGACGGCTCCGAGACCGCCATGGTCTTCGGCGAGCTCTACCGCCACGGCGCGGAGTGGAAGTTCCGCGCGGTCGGCCAGGGGTACGCCTCCGGCCTCGCGGGCATCGCGGGCGACTACGGCGTCGACGTCCTGCGCGAGACCCCGGCGGCGCCCGCCGTCCCGCCCGTGCCGCCGGCCCCGCCCGCCCAGGTGACCACGGCGAAGGCGGAACCGCCCGTGCCGTTCCCGGCGTCCGCACCTCTTGCCGGTGCCGTGCCGCAGAACCCCACGGCCGCCGCACCCCTTGCCACACCTCAGCAATCCTCAGGGAGTTCCTCCGTGACGTGCTTCTTCGACCCGAACCACGGCCCCGGCACGGCCTCCGTGCTGTGGTCCCCGCAGTGGGGTGTGCCCCGGCAGATCCAGACGTGCAACGGCTGCGCCCAGCGCGTGCAGACCACGCCGCCGCCGTACTACACCGCCCCCCAGCCGCAGGCGGGTTACCCCCAGGCCGGCTACCCGCAGCAGGGCTACCCGCAGCCCGCGCAGCAGGGTTACGCCCAGCAGGGATACCCGCAGCAGGGCTATCCCCAGCAGGGCAACCAGCAGCAGGGCGGCCGCCGCTTCGGCACCGGCGCGCTCATCGGCGCCGGCGCGGCCGGCCTCGTCGGCGGCGCCCTCCTCAACGAGGCGATGAGCGACGACGAGCCGGACGTGGTCGTCAACAACTACTACGAGGGCGACGAGGACTACTAGCCACCCCGTGGTGAACGACGAAGGGGCCGCCCCCACCAGGACAGGTGGCGGGGCGGCCCCTTCGGGCTGCGGGTGCCTTACGGCCGGGCGACGGCGGGCAGGGAGCGGCGCTCCTGGAGTGCCCGGCGCGTCGCGTAGAGCGTGATCGACGCCGCGGCCAGCATCGCGATCAGGCCGAGGACCACCGCCCCGTCCCAGCCGCCGAGGTGGAAGGCGACGGCGCCCAGCGTGCCGCCGGCCGAACTGCCCAGGTAGTACGCCGTCTGGTACAGCGCCGACGCCTGCGCGCGGCCCGTCTTCGCCGTACGGCTGACCGAGGACGACGCCACCGCGTGGCCCGCGAAGAACCCCGCCGTGATCAGGATCAGGCCGGCCAGCACCGCGATCAGCGACTGCGGGAGCGTCAGCAGCAGACCCGCCGACGTCGTGCCCAGCGCCAGATACAGCGCCCCGCGCCGCCCCAGCCGTCCCACCAGCTTCCCGGCCGCGGCCGACGAGACCGTGCCGACCAGATAGACCAGGAAGATCGAGCCGACGACGCCCTGCGGCAGGGAGAACGGCGCCTCGGCCAGCCGGTAGCCGATGACGGTGTAGACCGCGCCGAAGACGGTCATGAAGAGCGCGCCGATCGCGTACAGCCGGCGCAGCAGCGGATCCGCGAGGTGGCCGCCGACGGTGCGGGCCAGCGCGCGCGGCGAGACCGCGGCCGGGGTGAAGTGCCGCGCCTTGGGGAGCAGCAGCCGGAAGGCCACCGCGCACACCACCGCGAGCACGCCCACCGCGCCCAGCCCGGCCCGCCAGCCCCACGCCTGCGCGACCCAGCCGGTGAGGATGCGCCCGGACATGCCGCCGAGGCTGTTGCCCGCCACGAACAGGCCGATCGCGCCGATCAGCGCCTTGGCCCGCACCTCCTCGGCCAGATACGCCATCGCGGAGGCGGGCAGGCCCGCCAGCGCGGCACCCTGCACGGCGCGGAGCGCCACCAGCCAGCCCAGGCCGGGGGCGAAGGGCACGAGCAGGGACACGAGGGCGGCCACACACAGCGAGGCGGTCATCATCGCGCGGCGCCCGTAGCGCTCGGACAGGGCGCTCAACGGGACGACGGCGACGGCGAGCGCGCCGGTCGCGGCCGAGACGGTCCAACTCGCCTGATCCGGCGTCACACCGAGGTCGTCGGAGATCGCGGGGAGCAGGGCCTGCGTGGAGTAGAGCAGGGCGAAGGTGGCGACACCCGCGGCGAAGAGCGCGAGGCTCGTCCTGCGGTAGCCGGGCCCGCCGGGCACCAGCTTGTTGTCATCGGCTGAGGAAGGAACGGAGGACGACAGTGCGGAGGCACCCGATCGCGTGGTGACGACGGATGCCCCGGTATCGGCAGGAGGCATGTACCGACCGTATGCACGCAGCGCTCATGCGTCCAATGCACAAATTCGCGATAATCGTTCCCATGCAGCATGACCGCAGGCCAGGGGCTTCCCTGTCACCAACCGGCAATGAAAGCGTGACGCGGATTTTTGACAACCCGGTAACGCCGGACACCCCTGAGATCAAGGCGGACTCCTGGGCCGCGACCCTCACTCCGCGCCTCGCGCAGTTCGTGGCCGTCGCCCGGCACGAGCACGTCACCCGGGCCGCCCACCAACTGGAGATGCCGCAGTCCACCCTCAGCCGCTCGATGGCGCGCGTCGAACAGGAGCTGGGCGTCGCGCTGTTCGCCCGGCACGGCCGCACCCTCTCCCTGACCGCCGCGGGCCGCACCTTCCTCGCCTCCGCCGAACGGGCCCTGGCCGAGGTCGAGCGCGCCGCCGAGTCCGTACGGGCGGACGCCGACCCCACCGCGGGGAAGGTCGCCTTCGGCTTCCTGCACACCCTCGGCTCCGAGACCGTTCCCGAGCTGATCCGGGCCTTCCGCGCCGACCACCCGCGCGTGCGCTTCCAGCTCGTGCAGAACTACGGCGAGGCCATGCTGGAACGGCTGCGCTTCGGCGACCTCGACCTCTGCCTGACCTCGCCGCTGCCCGACGCGCCGGACCTCGTCGCCCGCCGCCTCGACGAGCAGAAGCTCCGCCTGGTCGTCCCCGACGACCACCCGCTCGCCGGCCGCAAGCGGATCCGCCTCGCCGAGGCGGCCGGCGAGCTCTTCGTGACCCTCGAACCCGGTTACGGGCTGCGCCGGATCACCGACGCGGTCTGCGCGGAGGCCGGCTTCACCCCGAAGGTCGCCTTCGAGGGCGAGGACCCGGAGACGCTGCGCGGGCTGGTCGCGGCGGGCCTGGGCGTCGGCCTGCTGCCACCGCCCGCGGTGGCGCGGCCCGGCGTCGTGGAACTGACGGTCACGGCGCCGCGCGCCGTCCGCGAGATCGGGGTGGCGTGGCTGGACGGGCATCCGGACACGCCCCCGGTGGCGGCATTCAAGCGCTTCCTCCTGTCGAGAAGGGGGCAACTGCTGCCGCGCTGATCGGTTTTTGTTCCCCTGTCCCGCCCCTTCCCGGCTGCGTCCGATGTGCGGCTCCGCCGCGTGGGGGCTGCGCCCCAGGCCCCGCAACACGCTTCGCGCGTTGTCCTCGAACGCCGGACGGGCTGAGTACTCAGCCCGTCCGGCGTTCGAGGACGCGCCCGCAGGGTGCTGGGGGGCTGGGGGGCTGGGGGTCTCCCCCAGTTTCGGGAAGGGGCGGGACAGGGGACAAAGCCCGCCGCAGGCGCAGCGGTCCCGCACCCGGCGACGGTCAGTAGCCCAGGGACGCGCCGAAGCCGGAGGCCAGCGGCATGCGCAAGCCCAGCGGCGGCGGGGCCGCCAGCGCGTCGGCCACCGGGCGCGCGTAGTGCCGCCCGAAGAGCGACCCGAGCACGAAGTCGACCGTCAGGGCGAGCACTTCGGCCCGGTGCTGGTGCAGCGCGTGCCCGTCGGAGTGCACCTCGAAGCGGCACACGTCCCGGTTGACCTTCTTCGCCCGCTCGGCGAGCCGGAAGGACAGATCGGGGTCGGTGCGCTCATCGTTGGTGCCGTGCACCAGCAGCACGCGCCGCCCCGCGAGTTGCCGCACCGGATCGGGGTCGAGCACGGATTCCGGCGCGGGCAGCCAGGGGGCCAGCGCCAGTACGGAGGTGACGGCCGGGTGCCCCGCGGCGAGCAGCGCGGCCCGGCCGCCCATGTCCGTACCCACCAGGCACACCGGTACGTCGCCGTAGCGCCGCACGACCTCGTCCGCGGCCCACTCCGCGTCCCGTACGGGATCGGCCGCGGCGCCGTTCCAGCCGCTGCGGCGGTAGCGGACGACGTGGGTGACCAGCCCCTCCGCCGTCCCCGGCCGGGCCAGGCCGCGGGCCACCCGCCGCTGCGCGGCCAGCGTCAGGGCCGAGGGGCGGCGGGTACCGGCGGGGCGCCCGCCGGGCAGCAACAGGGCGACACCGTGCACGGAATGCTCCGCGCCGAGCGGCTTTCCGAGCCGGGCCGGACCCGCTCCCGGCCCCTGGGATCCGCGCTGCGGCAACGCTTGCTCAGGCATGGCAGAAACGATGGCAGAACGCCGCGCGGTGTCCACCCCGCCGATGGGTCACCGTTCCGTATCGTTCGCCGACATCTACGCGCGTAGGGGCTAGAGTGCCGAAATGACGACCGAGACCACCTCCCGACCCACCCCCGAGCAGATCCGCCGCGCGCCCAAGGTGCTGCTGCACGATCACCTCGACGGCGGACTGCGCCCCGGCACCGTCGTCGACCTGGCCCGCGCCACGGGCTACGACGGCCTGCCCGAGACCGACCCGGACAAGCTGGGCGTCTGGTTCCGCGAGGCCGCCGACTCCGGCTCGCTGGAGCGCTATCTGGAGACCTTCGCGCACACCTGCGCCGTGATGCAGACCCGCGAGGCGCTGGTCCGGGTGGCCGCCGAGTGCGCCGAGGACCTGGCGGAGGACGGCGTCGTCTATGCCGAGGTGCGCTACGCCCCCGAGCAGCACCTGGAGGGCGGTCTCACCCTCGAAGAGGTCGTCGAGGCCGTCAACGAGGGCTTCCGGGAGGGCGAGCGCCGGGCGCGCGAGAACGGCCACCGCATCCGGGTGGGCGCGCTGCTCACCGCGATGCGGCACGCGGCCCGCGCCCTGGAGATCGCCGAACTCGCCAACCGCTACCGCGACTCGGGTGTGGCCGGTTTCGACATCGCGGGCGCGGAGGCCGGCTTCCCTCCCACCCGCCACCTGGACGCGTTCGAGTACCTCAAGCGCGAGAACAACCACTTCACCATCCACGCGGGCGAGGCGTTCGGCCTGCCGTCCATCTGGCAGGCGCTCCAGTGGTGCGGCGCGGACCGGCTCGGGCACGGCGTCCGGATCATCGACGACATCGAGATCATGGCGGACGGCACGGTCAAGCTCGGCCGGCTGGCGTCCTATGTGCGGGACAAGCGCATTCCGCTGGAACTGTGCCCCACCTCCAACCTCCAGACCGGTGCGGCCACTTCTTATGAAGAGCACCCCATCAGCCTGCTGCGCAAGCTGCACTTCCGGGCCACGGTGAATACCGATAATCGGCTGATGAGCGGCACCAGCATGAGCCGTGAATTCGAGCACCTGGTCAAGACGTTCGGCTACACCCTGGACGACATGCAGTGGTTCTCCGTCAACGCGATGAAGTCCGCGTTCATCCCATTCGATGAACGTCTCGCGATGATCAACGACGTCATCAAGCCCGGATACGCCGAGCTCAAGTCGGAGTGGCTCTTCCGGCAGACGCTGACGGGCACGGTCTGACCAGCAATTCTGTTTCCCGTCGCAACCGACGGTGAATCCACGGGTAATAGCGTGAAAACGGCCGGGACTTCAGGGTCCCGGCCGTGTCATTCATTGCGGCTTCCCGGCTCTCGTGACTAGGTTGCAGTGCCGCTGCAAAATTCCCCCGTCGCGAGGACAGAATTCAGATGAAGCAGGGAACCATCAAGACGCTCGGTGTTGCCGCGCTCGGTGTCGCCTTCGCCGCCACGGCGGTGGGCAACGCGGCCGCGTTCGGCACCTCGGGCGCCGTGGAATCGGTCACCGGCACCGCCGCGACCACGATGGGCGGGCTGCCCATCCAGCAGGCCGCGAAGCTCGCACCGGCCGGCGGCCCCGTGGTCTCCGCCGCGGACCGCGCGATCCAGGGCGGCATCCTGAAGGCGCCCTCCCAGGCCGTCGACAAGGCCGTGGCCCCCAACCTCCCGAAGGCGCCCGACCTGCCGGTGACGCCGAAGTCCGACAACAGCCCCGGCGCGACCGGCGCCAACGGCGCCGCCACGAGCGGCAAGATGCACAGCAGCGGCAACAAGGGCCTGCTCGGCGGCCTGCCGACGCTGCCCACCAACGGCCTGCCCCTGCCGAGCATCGGCGGCTGAGCCCCCGCGCACCACGGCGGGCCGCGCACTCTGGGCACCGGGGTGCGCGGCCCGCCGTCGCGTCAACGCGGCGCCGTGGACATCACCAGGACGTGGCGGCCCGGCCGTGGTCCTTCTCGGACGGCAGCAGCACCCACAGCGCGAGGTAGAGCAGGAACTGCGGTCCGGGCAGCAGGCACGAGGCCAGGAAGATGACCCGCATCGTGGTGCGGGACGTGCCGAAGCGCTCGGCCAGGCCCGCGCAGACGCCGGCGATCATCCTGTGGTCAAGGGGACGGACCAGGGGAGCGGACATGATGGCGACTCCTCGTCGTCGGTCCGGCGGCGTCGGGGACGCGCCGTGCGGGAACGTTTCCCGATGCCTGCGACGCTACGGTCACGAGCCGGGGCGAGGCATCGCTCTACGGGGCGACCCCGACCCTGGGGATCGTCGGGGTCCGCCCCTGAGCCGCCTCCTTCCGGGGAAGGGCCTGCGGCCCGCGCCGGTCACCCCTGCGACGGAGCCGGGCCCGTACCGCGGGCACCACCGCGAGATGTGTGATGGCGACGCCCGTCACGTTCAGCAGCAGCGCGTCCACGTCCAGCACCTGGCCCACCACACCGCTCTGCACCACCTGGAGGGCCAGCGACAGCATCGCGCTGGTGAAGACCGTGCGGGTCAGCGAGCCCAGCGGTGACGCGGCGAGACGCCCCCGCGCCCACGGCAGCAGCACGCCGAGCGGCGCCAGCGGCAGCATCCCCGCCCCGATCGCCCGCGTCGCCTCCCAGGGGCTCAGGGCGAGATCGGCACGGATCGTAGCCAGCGGCTCCAGCGGCGCGGCCGTCACCCAGGGCGCCGTCAGCGGCCGCAGGGCCAGCCAGCCGACCGCCAGGAGATGGGCGACGAGCAGCACACACCCCGCGGCGCGGTAGCGGTATCGGAGGGCGGGCGTGCCGCCGTAACCATGACCCTGCACGCCCCACAGGACGCCGGGTGTGCGCCGTCCGGTTCCGCCCGTGACGACGGAGAGTGGCGGACGCCCGCGGGGCCGGAGAGCCGCCGGATCAGGAAACGGCTCGGCCGCTGATGTCCGCGGTGTCCGGATGTGTCCGCATCTCGTCGGTGCAGGTGAAGCTCAGCGGCCCGGCGTCGCCCGGCCCGCCCAGCAGCACCGCCGACTTGCCGTCCGCCGCGGGCGTGCCCACGAAGGAGCAGACCAGCTGGGCCAGCGCGACCTGCGGCAGCTCGGCCGGCTCACGGCTCAGCCGCAGGGTGCCCGCAGGGTCGCCCGGCCGCGGCCCGGTGACGGACAGCCGCTGCGGGACGGCGGTGATCAGCCCGGCGTCGGCCTCCTCCCCGGACGGCACCTTGCGCAGCTCGTCCAGGAGCGCGCCGGCGACGATCGCCGCGTCGTCGGGCTTGTCGGGCAGCGGGACCCGGCGGGACACCGGCACCAGCTGCGAGGCGCACTCCAGCTGCACGGTCACGGTGGCGAGGCCCGCGGCGGGGCTCGGGTCGGGGCGGCTGACGCACGACGCCCGGGACGGCGCGCCGCCCGCGTCCACCGGCACGGCCGTGCCGCGGATCCCGCACGCGGACAGCGCGGGGAGGGAGCCGAGCAGCGTCAGCGCCAGGGCGGCGGTTCTGATCCTCACGGTCGGGGTCTTCACTTTCCGTTCTCCTCCGCCCGGTCCCGGCCTTGCCCGTCGGCGAGCCGGGAGGCGCCGCCGGCCTCCGCCGGGTCCTCGCCCAGGGGGAGGGTCAGGGTGAAGACCGCGCCGCCTTCGGGGGAGTTGGCGGCGGTGATCCCGCCGCCGTGGATATGGGCGTTCTCCAGGGCGATCGACAGGCCGAGGCCACTGCCCTCGGAGCGCGGCCGGGAGGCGCTCGCCTTGTAGAAGCGGTCGAAGACGTGCGGCAGGACGTCCTCGGGGATGCCGGGGCCGTGGTCGCGCACGTCGATCCGCAGCGCGCCGTCCTCCGTGCGCACCGACACCCGCACCGGCGAACCACCGTGCTTGAGGGCGTTGCCGATGAGGTTGGCGAGGATGACGTCGAGCCGCCGCGGGTCGAGCCGGGCCATCATGCCGCGCTCGGCGTCCAGCTCGACGGCGTCCAGCCAGGCGCGGGCGTCGATGCAGGCGGTGACCTGGTCGGCGACATCCACGTCGTCGAGGACCAGCCGGGCCGTGCCCGCGTCGAAGCGGGTGACCTCCATGAGGTTCTCCACCAGGTCGTTCAGCCTGCGGGTCTCGCTCACCACCAGCTGCACCGCGGGCGCGATCATGGGGTCGAGGTTGTCCGCCTCGTCCTCCAGCACCTCCGTCACCGCGGTGATCGCCGTGAGCGGGGTGCGCAGCTCGTGCGACATGTCGGCGACGAAGCGGCGGCTCGCGGCCTCCCGCCCGCTCAGCTCCTCGACCCGCTGCTGGAGCGACTCCGCGGTCCTGTTGAACGTGCGCGACAGGTCCGCGAGCTCGTCCGTGCCCGACACCTCCAGGCGCGTGTCCAGCTTCCCCTCGCCGAGCCGCCGGGCCGCGTCACCGAGGCGCTGCACGGGCCGCAGCACCGTGGACGCGGCGGCCTGGGCGAGCAGGGCGGAGCCGATGAGGGCGAGGGCCGTGGCGATGCCCAGCGACCAGGCCAGCGAATTGAGGTCCTGGCGCTCGTTCTCCAGCGACTTCAGCAGATAGCCCGTCGGGCCGCCGCCGATCACCTTGGCACCGCCGATCAGATACGGCTTGCCGTCGAGCGTGATCCGCTGCCAGTACAGGTGGTACGCGTAGCGGTTTGAGTCGTCGACCCGGCGCTCGCGGTCCACCGCCGCCCGCAGCGACTCCGGCACGACCTTGGGCGTGAACAGGTCGGGCCTGGAGGGCGCGACGCAGTCACCGCTGCCGGACGTGCCGATCAGCAGCACCTCGTACTTCTGCGAGGTCGAGGCCATCCGGTCGGCGGCGGCCTGGAGCTCCTGGCAGGTCGGCGTCAGCGGCAGCGAACCGGTGTTGTCCTGCAAGGACTTGCGGAAGTCGTCGAGCGCGGCGTCCTGGGTGCGGGTGAGGACCGCGTCCCGGTTCAGCCAATAGGCGATGGCGGACGCGGAGACGGCCGCGGCCAGCGCCACCAGCGCGAAGACCAGCATCAGCCGCAGCCGCAGGCTGATCCACCGCATGCTCAGCTTCAGCGTGTTCCTGGCCGGCCGCCGACCCCGTTCCCGACCGGGCTCTTGTGTCACGGTGTGCTCTCTGTGCGGTTGTGGCGGGCTGGGGCAGTCACTGCGGGGTGTCCAGGCGATAGCCGACGCCCCGGACCGTACGGATCAGGGTCGGTGACGACGGGACGTCCTCGACCTTGGCGCGCAGCCGCTGCACACAGGCGTCCACCAGCCGGGAGTCGCCCAGATAGTCGTGCTCCCACACCAGGCGCAGCAGCTGCTGCCGCGACAGGGCCTGCCCCGGCCTGCGGCTGAGCTCCAGCAGCAGCCGCAGCTCGGTCGGGGTCAGCTGGAGGTCCTCGCCGTTCTTGGTGACCGTCATGGCCGCGCGGTCGATGACCAGCGAACCGAACGACGCCGAGTCGTTCGACTCCCGCTCGCCACGGCGCAGCACCGCGCGGATCCGGGCGTCGAGCACCCGGCCCTGCACGGGTTTGACGACGTAGTCGTCCGCCCCGGACTCCAGGCCGACCACGACGTCGATGTCGTCGTTGCGCGCGGTCAGCAGGATGATCGGCAGCTGGTCGGTGCGGCGGATCCGCCGGCACACCTCGAAACCGTCGATACCCGGCAGCATGACGTCCAGCACGATCAGGTCCGGCCGCTGCTCGCGCAGCATTTTCAGGCCGTCCTCACCCGTCGCCGCGGTCACCACACGGTGACCCTGGCGGGACAGGGAGAACTCGAGAGCCGTGCGGATGGCGTCGTCGTCCTCGATCAGCAACAGGAAAGGCACGGTGGCCATTCTGGCCTACGTCTGGCCGGTCGTTCGACCGACGCCGTCCCGCACGGGGCTCCCCGGCCTGTTGCAGGGCTGTGACAGTCGGCGGACAGCGTCATGAAACTGGCCCGCCAGGCTTGGGTGCACCGGGCGGCACGACGGCCCGGGAACGCAACGGACCGAGCTGGCTCCACCGACGGGGGGCGCGAGATGAACACACTGCACAGCACCACGACCAGCGCAGTCATTCGCACGCGCCTGCACGACGCCGGGCGGGGCCCGGAGAAGTCCGGTGCCGTGGGCGGGCGGGGGTGCGCCCGCGGCACCGGACGTGTACGGCCGCCGTACATGGTGGCGATCGACGCGGTCACGTACGGGGAGGCCACGGGGGCCTTGGGGGAGGGCAAGGGCGCGGCCCGGACGAAGCGGCAGGACGCCGAAGCGGCGTTCACCGCGTACGTCCAGGAGCGCCGGGCCTCCCTGTACGCGACCGCCTACCACCTGACCGGCGACCGGCACGAGGCGGAGGACCTGCTCCAGAGCGCGCTGTTCTCGACGTACCGCGCCTGGGACCGGATCACCGACAAGGCGGCCGTCGGCGGCTACCTCCGCCGCACGATGACCAATCTGCACATCAGCGCCTGGCGCCGCCGCAAGCTGAACGAGTACCCGACAGAGGAGCTGCCGGAGACGGTCGGCGAGACCGACGCGATGCGCGGCACCGAACTGCGCGCCGTCCTCTGGCAGGCGCTGGCCCGGCTGCCCGAGCTCCAGCGCACGATGCTCGTCCTGCGCTACTACGAGGGCCGTACGGACCCGGAGATCGCGGAGATCCTCGGCATCAGCGTCGGCACGGTCAAGAGCAGCATCTGGCGCTCCCTGCGCCGGCTGCGCGAGGACGAGGTCATCGGCTCCGGCCGCGGCGTCGCGGAGTCCTTCGGCGAGCTGGTGGCCTGAGCGAGGTCGGACAGGACCGAACGGGAGCGAACAGCACCAAGGGGCCCTGGGGGGGGGACGGGGAAACGCTCGGGGGAGCGGACGGGGCCACGGGGGAGGAGCGGGCGGACAGCCGGGGGGTATGTCCGCCCGCTCCGCTGTTTCCCGGGACGCGTGTTTCCCGTGAAGAGGGCGTTCGCGTCAGACGCGGACGCCCTCCCGGCGTCCCGCGGCCGCGGCGGCGATCCGGCCCATCGCGGTGTCCCGGCCGCAGGGGTACGCGCCCAGCGCCGTCTGGCGGGCCACGATGCCGCGTTCGGCGCGCATCAGGCGCAGACCGCGGCGGACGAGGTAGGGCGCGGGCTTGCGGCCCTCGCGCAGGTCGCGCAGCAGCCGGCGGCGGAACGTCGTCGACGGGCGGCCGCGCAGGCACAGCGCGTCGGCGAGCAGCCCGAGTTCGCGGCAGCGGCCGATGATGTCGGCGGCGAAGATGCCCTCCGCTATGAACAGCGGGGTGCGGCCGATGTCCAGCGCGCTCTCACCGGTCCGCGAGCTGCTGGCGATGTCGTACAGCGGCACGCTCGTGCGCGCCGTGCGGCACAGCTCCGCTATCGCCGCCACGGCCGCGTCGGCGTCCCACGACAGGGGCGAGTCCCAGTCGGCGCCCGAGCCGTCCGGGAGCAGCGGCAGAGTCGGGTCGTGCGCCTCCTTGTAGAAGTCGTCGAGGTTGAGGACCGGCAGCCCGGTGCGGGCCGCGAGGGACGACTTTCCGGAACCGGAGGGGCCGGTCAGCAGGATGACGCGCGCAGGGGTCAAGTGGGGAGTCACGGGACACCAGTGTGAGGCATTGGGCCGCATGGGGGATCCCCCCGGGTCGCGGGGTGCGCACAGTGTCACGACTTCGCTACGGTGCGTTGTCGTTCCATCCTGTACCTCACGACCCGGCAGGTGCCCATGGCCTCGCACGCACGACACGCACGCTCCTCCCGCTCCTCCCACTCGCGCGGTCTGGTGCGCGTCGGGCTGACCGTCTCGGCGGGCGCGGCCATCGTCGCGGGCGGCGCGGGAGCCGCGAACGCCGCGCCCACGGCGGGCCCACGGGCCGAGCTGGGGGTGACGTCCATCGACGCGGCGACGGCCGGCGCGGACACCGCGCTCGGCACGTCGTCGGAGGGTGCGCTGCGGTCCCTGGAGGCCCTGAAGCTCAACCCGCTGGCGGGCACGGGCAGCGACCCCTTCGCCAACGCGGTGGGCACGCAGGTCGCCGACTTCCAGCCGATGAGCACGTCCGCCCTCACCGAGCCTCTGACGAACGGCGGCGCGCTCCAGGACCTGAGCCTGCTGGACCAGGCGGTGGCACTGCTGCCGTCGGTCTAGCGGGACCCGCTCCCGGACGCCGGAGGGGCGGGGGGGGGGGGGGGGGGGGCCCCCCCCCCCCCCCCCCCCCCCCCCCCCCGGGCCCCCCCCCCCCCCCCCCCCCCCCCCCAAACCCCCCCCCCCCGCCCCCCGCGC